>NZ_JBTHHX010000002.1:0-435083 GCF_054353455.1 Streptococcus sp. V913
AGCTGTGATATACTAATATAGTTGTCGCTTGAGAGAGATTGAGTGACAAAGACCTTTGAAAACTGAACAAGACGAACCAATGTGCAGGGCACTACAACTAATGTTGTAGTACTGAACAATGAAAAACAATAAATCTGTCAGTGACAGAAATGAGTGAGAACTCGAACTTTTAATGAGAGTTTGATCCTGGCTCAGGACGAACGCTGGCGGCGTGCCTAATACATGCAAGTAGAACGCTGAAGCTTGGTGCTTGCACCGAGCGGATGAGTTGCGAACGGGTGAGTAACGCGTAGGTAACCTGCCTGGTAGCGGGGGATAACTATTGGAAACGATAGCTAATACCGCATAAAATGGATTATCGCATGATAATTCATTGAAAGGTGCAAATGCATCACTACCAGATGGACCTGCGTTGTATTAGCTAGTTGGTGGGGTAACGGCTCACCAAGGCGACGATACATAGCCGACCTGAGAGGGTGATCGGCCACACTGGGACTGAGACACGGCCCAGACTCCTACGGGAGGCAGCAGTAGGGAATCTTCGGCAATGGACGGAAGTCTGACCGAGCAACGCCGCGTGAGTGAAGAAGGTTTTCGGATCGTAAAGCTCTGTTGTAAGAGAAGAACGAGTGTGAGAGTGGAAAGTTCACACTGTGACGGTATCTTACCAGAAAGGGACGGCTAACTACGTGCCAGCAGCCGCGGTAATACGTAGGTCCCGAGCGTTGTCCGGATTTATTGGGCGTAAAGCGAGCGCAGGCGGTTAGATAAGTCTGAAGTTAAAGGCTGTGGCTTAACCATAGTACGCTTTGGAAACTGTTTAACTTGAGTGCAAGAGGGGAGAGTGGAATTCCATGTGTAGCGGTGAAATGCGTAGATATATGGAGGAACACCGGTGGCGAAAGCGGCTCTCTGGCTTGTAACTGACGCTGAGGCTCGAAAGCGTGGGGAGCAAACAGGATTAGATACCCTGGTAGTCCACGCCGTAAACGATGAGTGCTAGGTGTTAGACCCTTTCCGGGGTTTAGTGCCGCAGCTAACGCATTAAGCACTCCGCCTGGGGAGTACGACCGCAAGGTTGAAACTCAAAGGAATTGACGGGGGCCCGCACAAGCGGTGGAGCATGTGGTTTAATTCGAAGCAACGCGAAGAACCTTACCAGGTCTTGACATCCCTCTGACCGCTCTAGAGATAGAGTTTTCCTTCGGGACAGAGGTGACAGGTGGTGCATGGTTGTCGTCAGCTCGTGTCGTGAGATGTTGGGTTAAGTCCCGCAACGAGCGCAACCCCTATTGTTAGTTGCCATCATTCAGTTGGGCACTCTAGCGAGACTGCCGGTAATAAACCGGAGGAAGGTGGGGATGACGTCAAATCATCATGCCCCTTATGACCTGGGCTACACACGTGCTACAATGGCTGGTACAACGAGTCGCAAGCCGGTGACGGCAAGCTAATCTCTTAAAGCCAGTCTCAGTTCGGATTGTAGGCTGCAACTCGCCTACATGAAGTCGGAATCGCTAGTAATCGCGGATCAGCACGCCGCGGTGAATACGTTCCCGGGCCTTGTACACACCGCCCGTCACACCACGAGAGTTTGTAACACCCGAAGTCGGTGAGGTAACCTTTTAGGAGCCAGCCGCCTAAGGTGGGATAGATGATTGGGGTGAAGTCGTAACAAGGTAGCCGTATCGGAAGGTGCGGCTGGATCACCTCCTTTCTAAGGATAAGGAACTGCACATTGGTCTTGTTTAGTCTTGAGAGGTCTTGTGGGGCCTTAGCTCAGCTGGGAGAGCGCCTGCTTTGCACGCAGGAGGTCAGCGGTTCGATCCCGCTAGGCTCCATTGGTGAGAGATCACCAAGTAATGCACATTGAAAATTGAATATCTATATCAAATAGTAACAAGAAAATAAACCGAAACGCTGTAGTATTAAAAGAGTTTATGACTGAAAGGTCAGAAAATAAGGTTAAGTTAATAAGGGCGCACGGTGGATGCCTTGGCACTAGGAGCCGAAGAAGGACGTGACAAACGACGATATGCCTTGGGTAGCTGTAAGTAAGCGATGATCCAGGGATTTCCGAATGGGGGAACCCAACAGGTACTACCTGTTACCCACATCTGTTAAGGATGTGAGGAGGAAGACGCAGTGAACTGAAACATCTAAGTAGCTGCAGGAAGAGAAAGCAAAAGCGATTGCCTTAGTAGCGGCGAGCGAAACGGCAGGAGGGCAAACCGAAGAGTTTACTCTTCGGGGTTGTAGGACTGCAAAGTGGACTCAAAGATTATAGAAGAATGATTTGGGAAGATCAGCCAAAGAGAGTAATAGCCTCGTATTTAAAATAGTCTTTGTACCTAGCAGTATCCTGAGTACGGCGGGACACGCGAAATCCCGTCGGAATCTGGGAGGACCATCTCCCAACCCTAAATACTCCCTAGTGACCGATAGTGAACCAGTACCGTGAGGGAAAGGTGAAAAGCACCCCGGGAGGGGAGTGAAATAGAACCTGAAACCGTGTGCCTACAACAAGTTCGAGCCCGTTAATGGGTGAGAGCGTGCCTTTTGTAGAATGAACCGGCGAGTTACGATATGATGCGAGGTTAAGTTGAAGAGACGGAGCCGTAGGGAAACCGAGTCTGAATAGGGCGCATTAGTATCATGTCGTAGACCCGAAACCATGTGACCTACCCATGAGCAGGTTGAAGGTGCGGTAAGACGCACTGGAGGACCGAACCAGGGCACGTTGAAAAGTGCTTGGATGACTTGTGGGTAGCGGAGAAATTCCAAACGAACTTGGAGATAGCTGGTTCTCTCCGAAATAGCTTTAGGGCTAGCGTCGACATAAAGATTCTTGGAGGTAGAGCACTGTTTGGGTGAGGGGTCCATCCCGGATTACCAATCTCAGATAAACTCCGAATGCCAAAGAATTATGGTCGGCAGTCAGACTGCGAGTGCTAAGATCCGTAGTCGAAAGGGAAACAGCCCAGACCACCAGCTAAGGTCCCAAAATAATTGTTAAGTGGAAAAGGATGTGGGGTTGCACAGACAACTAGGATGTTAGCTTAGAAGCAGCTATTCATTCAAAGAGTGCGTAATAGCTCACTAGTCGAGTGACCCTGCGCCGAAAATGTACCGGGGCTAAAACAATTTACCGAAGCTGTGGATACCTTTATAGGTATGGTAGGAGAGCGTTCTATGTGTGGAGAAGGTGTACCGTGAGGAGCGCTGGAACGCATAGAAGTGAGAATGCCGGTATGAGTAGCGAAAGACAGGTGAGAATCCTGTCCACCGTAAGACTAAGGTTTCCAGGGGAAGGCTCGTCCGCCCTGGGTTAGTCGGGACCTAAGGAGAGACCGAAAGGTGTATCCGATGGACAACAGGTTGATATTCCTGTACTAGAGTATGTAGTGATGGAGGGACGCAGTAGGCTAACTAAAGCAGACGAATGGAAGAGTCTGTCTAAGCAGTGAGGTGTGATATGAGTCAAATGCTTATATCTGTAACATTGAGCTGTGATGGGGAGCGAAGTTTAGTAGCGAAGTTAGTGACGTCACACTGCCAAGAAAAGCTTCTAGCGTTAAACATGCTCTACCCGTACCGCAAACCGACACAGGTAGTCGAGGCGAGTAGCCTCAGGTGAGCGAGAGAACTCTCGTTAAGGAACTCGGCAAAATGACCCCGTAACTTCGGGAGAAGGGGTGCTGACTTTAGGTCAGCCGCAGTGAATAGGCCCAAGCAACTGTTTATCAAAAACACAGCTCTCTGCTAAATCGTAAGATGATGTATAGGGGGTGACGCCTGCCCGGTGCTGGAAGGTTAAGAGGAGTGCTTAGAGGTAACTCGAAGGTATGAATTGAAGCCCCAGTAAACGGCGGCCGTAACTATAACGGTCCTAAGGTAGCGAAATTCCTTGTCGGGTAAGTTCCGACCCGCACGAAAGGCGTAATGATTTGGGCACTGTCTCAACGAGAGACTCGGTGAAATTTTAGTACCTGTGAAGATGCAGGTTACCCGCGACAGGACGGAAAGACCCCATGGAGCTTTACTGCAGTTTGATATTGAGTGTCTGTACCACATGTACAGGATAGGTAGGAGTCTAAGAGATCGGGACGCCAGTTTCGAAGGAGACGTTGTTGGGATACTACCCTTGTGTTATGGCCACTCTAACCCGGATAGGTGATCCCTATCGGAGACAGTGTCTGACGGGCAGTTTGACTGGGGCGGTCGCCTCCTAAAAGGTAACGGAGGCGCCCAAAGGTTCCCTCAGAATGGTTGGAAATCATTCGCAGAGTGTAAAGGTATAAGGGAGCTTGACTGCGAGAGCAACAACTCGAGCAGGGACGAAAGTCGGGCTTAGTGATCCGGTGGTTCCGTATGGAAGGGCCATCGCTCAACGGATAAAAGCTACCCTGGGGATAACAGGCTTATCTCCCCCAAGAGTTCACATCGACGGGGAGGTTTGGCACCTCGATGTCGGCTCGTCGCATCCTGGGGCTGTAGTCGGTCCCAAGGGTTGGGCTGTTCGCCCATTAAAGCGGCACGCGAGCTGGGTTCAGAACGTCGTGAGACAGTTCGGTCCCTATCCGTCGCGGGCGTAGGAAATTTGAGAGGATCTGCTCCTAGTACGAGAGGACCAGAGTGGACTTACCGCTGGTGTACCAGTTGTCTTGCCAAAGGCATCGCTGGGTAGCTATGTAGGGAAGGGATAAACGCTGAAAGCATCTAAGTGTGAAACCCACCTCAAGATGAGATTTCCCATGATTATATATCAGTAAGAGCCCTGAGAGAAGATCAGGTAGATAGGTTAGAAGTGGAAGTGTGGCGACACATGTAGCGGACTAATACTAATAGCTCGAGGACTTATCCAAAGTAACTGAGGATACGAAGTGTGAGGTTTACTTGGTATTTGATAGATATTCAATTTTGAGTAGGTATTACTCAGAGTTAAGTGACGATAGCCTAGGAGATACACCTGTACCCATGCCGAACACAGCAGTTAAGCCCTAGAACGCCGGAAGTAGTTGGGGGTTGCCCCCTGTGAGATATGGAAGTCGCTTAGCTCGAGGGAGTTTAGCTTAGTTGTAATTGAGAGGAAATCGAAATTACAATCGGCGGATGAGAGAAACGAAGTTTCTTACCGTTGGCTGAGCTAGACTCCACCCTTTGGGAGTTTAGCTCAGCTGGGAGAGCATCTGCCTTACAAGCAGAGGGTCAGCGGTTCGATCCCGTTAACTCCCATATAGGTCCCGTAGTGTAGCGGTTATCACGTCGCCCTGTCACGGCGAAGATCGCGGGTTCGATTCCCGTCGGGACCGTTTAAGATAACGGAAGTTATTTTAGACTCGTTAGCTCAGTTGGTAGAGCAATTGACTTTTAATCAATGGGTCACTGGTTCGAGCCCAGTACGGGTCATATTTGCGGGTTTGGCGGAATTGGCAGACGCACCAGATTTAGGATCTGGCGCTTAACGGCGTGGGGGTTCAAGTCCCTTAACCCGCATAATAGAAAGCAGCCGGCTTAGCTCAGTTGGTAGAGCATCTGATTTGTAATCAGAGGGTCGCGTGTTCAAGTCATGTAGCCGGCATTTTTTTATATAGAATAAGAGGTCGATGCGAACGTAGTTCAGTGGTAGAACACCACCTTGCCAAGGTGGGGGTCGCGGGTTCGAATCCCGTCGTTCGCTTAGAGAGGCCGGGGTGGCGGAACTGGCAGACGCACAGGACTTAAAATCCTGCGATTGGTAACGATCGTACCGGTTCGATTCCGGTCCTCGGCATATAATGATGAGCACCCTTAGCTCAACTGGATAGAGTACCTGACTACGAATCAGGCGGTTAGAGGTTCGACTCCTCTAGGGTGCATTTTTTTATTTAACGCGGGAAGTAGCTCAGCTTGGTAGAGTACTTGGTTTGGGACCAAGGTGTCGCAGGTTCGAATCCTGTCTTCCCGATTCATGGCGGTGTAGCTCAGCTGGCTAGAGCGTCCGGTTCATACCCGGGAGGTCGGGGGTTCGATCCCCTTCGCCGCTATATTGATCTTGTTGGACCTTTAGCTCAGCTGGTTAGAGCTCTCGGCTCATAACCGAGTGGTCGTAGGTTCAAGTCCTACAAGGTCCATTGTAAATAATGGAGGATTACCCAAGTCCGGCTGAAGGGAACGGTCTTGAAAACCGTCAGGCGTGTAAAAGCGTGCGTGGGTTCGAATCCCACATCCTCCTTTTATATTAACGCGGGATGGAGCAGCTCGGTAGCTCGTCGGGCTCATAACCCGAAGGTCGTAGGTTCAAATCCTGCTCCCGCAATTTGGCTCGGTAGCTCAGTTGGTAGAGCAATGGATTGAAGCTCCATGTGTCGGCGGTTCGATTCCGTCTCGCGCCATATTTTGTTTTATTAAGCGGGTGTAGTTTAGTGGTAAAACTACAGCCTTCCAAGCTGTTGTCGCGAGTTCGATTCTCGTCACCCGCTTTGAACTTTGTTCAAATACCAAGTTTTTAACTTGGGCGCGTAGCTCAGGTGGTTAGAGCGCACGCCTGATAAGCGTGAGGTCGGTGGTTCGAGTCCACTCGTGCCCATTAATAGGAGAATTACTCAAGAGGCTGAAGAGGACGGTTTGCTAAATCGTTAGGTCGGGTAACCGGCGCGGGGGTTCGAATCCCCCATTCTCCGTACTTAGAGAGCTAGTAAGCTCTTTTTTTGTGTGTAGTTCTTTTAAAATAATAGTGAGTAAAAATTTTTAATATAGCAACAGCTTTGCTAGGTTTAGTGCTTTATTAGGAATAAAGATTTTGAGATATCAGGTGATTCTATATGAAAAATGGAGTAAAATTTCGTAGTATTTTTTATAGATTTATACTATTTATCTTTGTAGTATTTCTAACTGTGATTTCAATGATCTTAGATACAACAGAAGCTCAAATTCGCTTTTTAAATCTATCCTTGATTGTTGGGCAAGAGGAGTTGAGGATTGTTACAGTTGTAGTTTTGCTCCTTACTTTTCTTCTATCCTTCTTGCTTAAATGGAAATGTTCAATTCATAAAAAAGGGATTTATCTAAGAAAAATTGATTTATTTATAGCTTGGGATGAGATTAGAGGTCTTAGCCATGTCTGGATCAATGAATATCATCGTGGACCTCATGGTTTCCTGTTCTATAATCGTAAGACGCTGGTTATTTATAGGAAAAATTACCAGCCGATTTGCCTTTATAATATTTCATTATTGGCCTTATATGTGGCTAAATGTTATCATCCAAAATTGAAAACCAATATAGTCTTAGCAACGTTAGCAAGTCTCTTCAATATGGCTTTAAATGCATGGTTCTTGTATGAGATGTTTAGTAAAAATTTGGTGAATATAAAAGCTGAAGTCTTTATGTTTTGGGTGCTTTTATATGCTGTTAAAGTTTTTGCGCTGCCATTGATTATGCTTGAATATGAGAATCACTGCTATGGAGCTTCTTTGGTACATAGCACGGCATATAAAAAGAATGCCTCAAAAGCTATCCACCTGTAAATTGTTGATAGGAAGCTAGCTATTTATATATCTGTTACTTTCTACATTCAAACAGCACTATATGCTTGCTAGATGAGATTCTAGACATCATATAGTGCTGTTTGTTAAGCCCAGCTAGTGAGTGAGATTTCACCACTATTGAGCCAGATTTCTGTCTGGTCATCAAGCTGAATAAGGAGTTGTCCTTTGTCGGAGATGTCCTTGGCGACTCCTTTTTTTTTAGTCTGATCTTGGATAAAACTGACCTCTCTTCCTAGAACAAGAGAGTGTTCTTTATAAAGGTAGAGTAGTTCTTCGGGTGCTGTTTGGTAGAAACAACGCCAAATTTCTGAGATTAGTTCGTTTCGTGTGATAGGTGCAGGTGGCATAAATAGGCTACCTGCTTTTTCTTTTAGGTCTTCTGGGAAGTCTTCTATAGCAAAGTTTATTCCAAGTCCGATAATGACATCTGTAACCAAGCCTGTCTCAACTGATGTCATTGCTTCGGTGAGGATACCTGCTATTTTTTTATTTTTAAAGTAGATGTCATTTACCCATTTGATATCGACTTCTATCATAGTTAGATTTTTAATGGCTTTGTAGACTGCACCAGCTACAAGGAGAGTATAGGAAGGGAGTTTTTCATAGGGAAGATTGGGTTGAATATGCAGGGACATATAGATCCCACCTTGAGATGGAGAATAGTAGGGACGCTGAAAGCGGCCACGACCTGCTGTTTGACAGGTTGAAAGATAGAGTGTATTTCCTTTGGTTCCAGCTTCAATCCCTTCTTTTGCATCTGTTTGTGTTGATTTGGTCTCAGGTTTGTAGCGAATGGTTAAGTTGGTTTTCTCCTGAATCAAATCAGGCAATATCAGATCGCCTTGAATAAGCTTGTATCCTCTATTTTTGATACTGTCAATCATGAGCCCTTCTTGTTGGAGGCGTTGGATTGCTTTCCATATGGATGTCCGACTTAGATTCAGTTCTTCGCCAATTTTTTCTCCGCTGACATAGTCGTTTTCTCTGACTAGTATTTGGTAGACTAGTTGGTGTGATTTCATTGATTTTCCTTTCTAGCTAAGAGGGAGTGAGAGTATTCATTTCGAGTTTGACTAGGTGTTTTATGAAAAAACTGTTTGTAGGCTTTTGAGAAATGTAGTGGATCTGAAAAACCCACAGAATATGCAATGACTTTGATCGTTTCATTGGTGTGTTCTAGTAACTGTTGAGCACGGTTCATTCGAACGAAAAGCAAATATTCTTTTGGAGAGAGTTGGTGAAATTCTTTAAACACACTAGTTAAGTAACTTCTATGAACCGATAGCTCTTTTGCTAAATCTTGAATTGTGAGTGATTGAGGGTAGTGACTATCTATCAATCGTTTGCAGTCAAGATAGAGTTGGTGGGTTGATGAAATATTCTTTTTTTTCTGATTAGGAGCAATAGTTCCTAGATGAAACATTAGTTCATGGAGTTGTCCCATGATGTGGAGTTGAGCTAATTCATTTGATTTTGTTATTTGAGCGAAGCGGACAATATCTGAGATGAGTTTTGCAGTTGTTTGTGTATGACAGTTATTTGACTGGGTGAGGTAGGATTGGTCAGAAATTTGAGATAGAGCAAAGTAGTCGGGTGCCCTCCCTCCAGTGATCCCCAACCAGTAGTAAGCCCAAGGATCCTGGTTATCTGCTTTATAGAATGTTAATTCATCTGGTTTTAGTAAAAAGAAATCTCCTGCCTTTAAATCAACAATTTTCCCCTTATAATGGAATTGACCTTTTCCTTTAGTAATGTAATGTAGTACATAGGTATCTCGAATAGCTGGGCCAAAAGAGTAGTTAGGCGTGCATTCTTCATAGCCGTAAAAGCTAAGAGAAAGATCAATTGTTCCAGTCTGGTATTCTGAAAAAACGAGCATGGGCCACCTCCTACCTAACATTTTACCATACTTTAGAGACATTTTTCTATTTTAGAAAGCGCTTTTATTTGCTAAAATTTTATCAAGAAATGGATGAGGTACAATTTATGGGAATTCGGATAGAGAATAATCTATTTTACGTTGAGAGTAAAGGTTTAAGTTTGATTATTGAAAATAGGGATGGGTTCTTATTGTTAAAACATTTAGGAAAGACTATTAAGGACTATAGAGGGGCTAATAGTGTTTACGAACGCGATCATGCTTTTTCTGGTAATTCCATAGCTACTAATCGAACCTTTAGTTTGGATACGCAACGTCAAATTTTTGGACAACATGGTTTAGGTGATTTCAGAAGACCAACCTTACAGGTTCAGCATGATGCAACTGAGGTAACAGACTTTCGATTTGTAGAAGCAAAGATTTTAAAAGGTCAGAATGGTCCACAGGGCTTACCTTCTCCTCACAGCATGGATGATACAGAGACTCTTGCATTGATTTTAGAAGATCCTCAAGCTAAAATTAGTCTGACTTTGTATTATACAGCTTTTGATAATGATGCGACAATTGCTAGTTACAGCAAATTGGAAAATAATAGTAATCAGGAAGTTGTCATTCATAAGGACTTTTCTTTTATGGCTGATGTTCCCGCTGTGGCTTACGAAATTGTAACTCTGCAGGGTGCTTATGCTCGTGAAAAGACTGTCCGGCGTCAACAGGTAGAACAAGGAATCTTTTCAATTAGTTCGAACCGTGGTGCTTCTGGTCATGCTCAAACACCAGCTCTTCTACTATGTGATCAAGGAGTCACAGAGGATGCTGGGAATGTGTGTGCTCTGCAACTACTGTATAGTGGAAACTTTGAAGCTTTTGTTCAAAAGAATCAATTGAATGAAGTTCGGGTGGCTATTGGCATTAACCCGGAAAACTTTTCTTGGAAGTTAAATCCTGAGGAAAACTTTGAAACACCGGTAGCTTTAGTGACCTTTTCAGATCAAGGATTAACTGGTATTAGCCATGAAAGTCAAAATTTTGTATTTAAGCACATTATGCCAAGTAAATTTTCTAAAAAAGAACGCCCAATTCTTATCAATAACTGGGAAGCTACTTACTTTGACTTTCAGAGAGAAAAACTGTTAGAATTAGCTGATGAAGCTAAGAAAGTTGGAATAGAACTTTTTGTATTAGATGATGGGTGGTTTGGAAATCGCTTTGATGATAATCGTGCTTTAGGTGATTGGGTTGTTAATGAGAAAAAACTGGGTGGAAGTCTAGAAAGTCTGATTTCAGCTATCCATGAAAGAGGTTTGCAGTTTGGGCTTTGGTTAGAACCTGAGATGATTTCCGTTGATAGCGACTTGTATCGTAAACATCCTGACTGGGCTATTCAGGTTCCAGGTTATGAGCATACTTACTCTCGAAATCAATTAGTACTTAATCTTGCCAATCCCCAGGTATTAGGATATTTGAAAAATGTTTTAGATGAACTCCTCTCTCATCATAAAATTGACTACATCAAATGGGATATGAATCGTAATATTACTAATCTGGGGAATGGTTCAGTTTATCTGGAAACCCAGATGCAGTCTCATCAGTATATGTTGGGGCTTTACGAACTCGTTTCTTATCTGACAGAGAAACACAGTCATATTCTCTTTGAGTCCTGCTCTGGTGGTGGTGGACGAAATGATCTTGGTATGATGCGCTATTTCCCACAAGTCTGGGCTAGTGATAATACTGATGCCATAGCACGTTTACCTATACAGTATGGATCATCCTATCTCTATCCAACCATTTCTATGGGAGCTCATGTGTCAGCTGTACCAAATCATCAGATGGGACGAATGACACCATTGGAAACTCGTGGTCATGTGGCAATGATGGGAAATCTGGGCTATGAGCTTGATTTAACAAGTTTATCAGATGAGGAGAAAACTGAGATTGCTAATCAGGTGAACTTGTATAAAGAATTGCGGCCAGTAGTCCAGTTGGGAAACCAGTATAGGTTAATCAATCCCGATGCTGAATCCAATGAAGCAGCTGTACAATTTAACTATGAAAATCAAACGATTGTAACCTACGTCCGAGTCTTATCAGTTGTGGAAACAATGGAAACAACTTTAAAGTTAAAAGATTTGGATGAAGAGGGACGGTATGAATTACAGGAAAATGGTGTAGTTTACTCAGGTGCAGAACTCATGTATGCGGGTATTACTATGGGACTTCCGCAGGGAGATTATCTCAGCAGGCAGTTACATTTCATTAGAAGATAAGGAGATAAAATCATGAGATGGTATAAAAAGATGAGCTTAATTGCTACTACAGGACTCTGCCTTTTGGGACTGTCAGCCTGTAGTAGTCAAGAGAAGTCAGCTGATGGCAAGGTAACGATTGAGTTTTTTAACCAGAAGACCGAGATGGCAGATACCTTGCAAAGGATAGTGGATGATTTTGAAAAGGAACACCCTAATATTGATGTGAAGCTGACTACAGTACCTTCAGCTGGAATTGTGCTAAAGACTCGGATTTTATCAGGAGATGTTCCAGATATTATTAATATCTATCCTCAAAATATGGATTTTCAGGAGTGGGCGAAGGCAGGCTATTTTGCAGATATGACGGGAAAACCCTATCTTGAGAACATCAAGAATGACTATGCCGAAAAGTATGCAATCAATAACAAGATTTATAGTGTGCCATTAACAGCCAACCTTTATGGAATCTATTACAATAAAACGAAGTTTAAAGAATTAGGGCTTGAGGAACCGAAGACTTTTAAAGAGTTTCAAGAGATTGTTAAAAAGATAAAAGATAGTGGGAATTCTCCATTTGCAGTTGCAGGCAATGAAGGCTGGACATTAAATGGTTACCACCAACTTTCTCTCATTACTATTACAGGTAGTGGAGATGCGGCTAATAACTACCTTCGCTTTTCAAAACCAAACGCCATTTCTGCAGATGATGCTATTTTAAAAGCAGATGCGGAACGTCTCGATTTATTAGCAGATAATGCTCAAGATGGTTGGCGTGGTGCTTCTTATAATGATGCGGTGGTAGCATTTTCGAGTGAAACAGCTTTGATGATGCCACAAGGTTCATGGGCATTAGCGGCAATTAATCAACAGGATCCAAAATTTGAGGTGGGGATGTTTGCCTTCCCAGGAGAAGAAGTAGGAAAAGAAGTTACTGTTGGTGCAGGGGACATGGCATTATCAACTTCAGCTACTACTAAACATCCGAAAGAAACCGAAGAATTTATCAGCTATATGACTAGTCCAAAAGCTATGCAGTCATATTATGATGTAGATGGATCACCAGTTGCTGTAAAAGGCATACAGGAAAAAGAAGACTCAGCGCTTACAGAGATTTCTAAACTGGCATTTACTGACAAACATTATGTTTGGTTGGGCCAACACTGGAATTCTGAAGAAGACTTTTTTAATCTAAGTGCAGGTTACTTGATGGATAAAAATCTGAAAAATATGGCAAACAATCTCAATGCTTTCTTTAATCCAATGAAGGCAGATTTGGACTAGAATAGGAGTTAAGATGATATGGCTATTCGAAAATTTTTAAATAAATACTGGGGTTGGACTTTTTTGCTCATCCCACTTGCATTACAAGCTATCTTCTTTTACTTTCCAATGGTGCAAGGTGCTTTCTATAGTTTGACTAACTGGACTGGCTTGACCTATAATTACAAATTTGTTGGTTTGAATAACTACAAACTGCTAATGATTGATGGGAAATTCTTCACAGCCATAGCCTTTACTTTGATTTTAACTCTGGCATTGATTATTGGAGAGATTACGATTGGGATGGTTGTGGCACGAGCCTTAAATTCTAAGATGAAAGGACAGACCTTCTTTAGAGCTTGGTTCTTTTTCCCGGCTGTTTTGTCTGGTTTGACAGTTTCCTTGATTTTTAAACAATTTTTCAACTATGGTCTTCCAACGATTGGAAGAATTTTAGGGATTGGTTTTTTACAAGAGAGTCTATTAGGAACACCTGTAGGAGCGGTAGTAGCAACTATTTTTGTTCTTCTATGGCAAGGAGTAGCAATGCCAATTATTCTCTTTCTTGCTGGTCTTCAGAGTATTCCAAGTGATATTTTGGAGGCGGCATCAATTGATGGTGCAACAAGCAAACAAACTTTTTGGAAAATTGAATTACCCTATTTGCTGCCAACGATTTCTATGGTTTTTATCCTAGCTCTTAAGTCTGGTTTGACTGCCTTTGACCAGATTTTTGCCTTGACGAGTGGTGGTCCAAATAATGCTACAACGTCTCTTGGGCTTTTAGTCTACAACTATGCTTTCAAGAGTAATCAATATGGATATGCGAATGCAATTGCCTTGATTTTATTCTTAATTATTGGAATTGTTTCTCTTATCCAAATCAAACTATCAAAGAAATTTGAAATCTAACAGAGGAGTCCTACACATGAAAAAAGAAGAAAAATTGAATCAGTTTTGGAAATATGTCCTCTTGATAGTTGGTGGTATTCTTATACTTGTTCCTTTGTTGGTAACAGTATTTAGTTCTTTCAAAACAACTAAGGATATCATGAATCATTTCTTTAGTTTGCCCAATCCTTTTACCTTAAGTAATTATGAACGATTAATTTCGGATGGAATTGGAGGGTATTTCTGGAATTCAGCAGTTATTACGGTGTTATCATTGATTGTAGTAGCTTTCTTTATACCAGCTGCAGCTTATTCCATTGCTCGAAATATGTCCAAGAAAAAAGCCTTTGCAATTATGTATTCGCTCTTGATCTTAGGGATATTTGTTCCGTTTCAGGTGATTATGATTCCCATCACAGTTATGATGAGTAAACTCGGTCTAGCAAATATGTGGGGGCTGGTAATACTCTACCTAACTTATGCTATTCCACAGACTCTCTTCTTGTATGTTGGTTATATAAAAATCAGTATACCAGATAGTTTAGATGAAGCTGCAGAAATTGATGGGGCTGACCGTTTTACAACTTATCGTCGAATCATTTTTCCAATGTTGAAGCCCATGCATGCGACAACTTTGATTATCAATGCTCTCTGGTTCTGGAATGACTTTATGTTGCCACTGTTGATTCTGAATAAGGATTCCAAGATGTGGACTTTACCTCTCTTCCAATACAACTACCAAGGTCAATACTTCAATGACTATGGGCCAAGTTTTGCATCTTATATTGTTGGAATTGTAACGATAACCATTGTCTACCTCATCTTCCAAAAACATATCATTTCAGGAATGAGTAACGGGGCAGTGAAGTAAGAAAGTGCTTAGGGAATTTATAATTCCATACATAGACGAACGGTTCAGCTTGTTGACAATTCTATGTAGAAAACAAGAAAGTAGTACTTAATTGCTTTCAGTCTATATTAGTACGAGTTCAATGTGAACAAAAATCTAAAAATATCTTTTATTTACGAAGCCAGGTCATATAAGACTTGGCTTTCATCAGAAAAAGGAGAACATCTATGACCATTCAAAATAAAACTATGTTGATTACTTACTCAGATAGTCTTGGAAATAACCTTAAAGACTTATATGAGAATTTGGAAGAGCATTTTGGCGATGCTATTGGGGGAGTTCACCTTCTACCATTTTTCCCATCAACAGGTGACCGTGGATTTGCGCCAGTTGACTATGATGAAGTGGATTCAGCTTTTGGTGATTGGGAGGACGTTAAGCGTTTAGGTGAGAAATATTATCTTATGTTTGACTTTATGATTAATCATATTTCTCGTCAATCCAAGTATTATAAGGACTATCAAGAAAAACATGAAGCCAGTGAATTTAAAGATCTCTTTCTAAACTGGGACAAGTTTTGGCCGGAAAATCGTCCGACACAAGCTGACGTAGATTTAATCTACAAGCGTAAGGATCGTGCACCAAAGCAAGAGATTGTTTTTGCAGATGGTTCAGTGGAACATTTGTGGAATACCTTTGGTGAGGAGCAGATTGATCTTGATGTGACCAAAGAAGTAACGATGGCATTCATCCGTAAGACGATTCAACATTTAGCAAGTAACGGGTGTGATTTGATTCGTCTAGATGCCTTTGCTTATGCAGTGAAGAAATTGGATACCAATGATTTCTTTGTGGAACCAGATATTTGGGATTTATTGGACAAAGTTCGAGATATCGCTGCTGAGTATGGGACAGAGCTCTTACCTGAGATTCATGAACACTATTCGATTCAGTTTAAAATAGCGGACCATGATTACTATGTTTACGATTTTGCCCTTCCAATGGTGACCCTTTATACTCTTTACAGTTCTAGAACAGAGCGTTTGGCTAAGTGGTTAAAGATGAGCCCGATGAAGCAATTTACGACACTAGATACTCATGATGGGATTGGAGTGGTAGATGTCAAGGATATCCTGACCGATGAGGAAATTGACTATGCTTCAAATGAGCTCTATAAGGTAGGAGCGAATGTCAAACGGAAGTACTCCAGTGCAGAGTATAACAATCTAGATATCTACCAAATCAATTCAACATACTATTCTGCGCTTGGAGATGATGATGTCAAGTACTTCCTCGCTCGTCTGATTCAAGCTTTTGCTCCAGGTATTCCTCAGGTTTACTATGTGGGTCTATTAGCAGGTAAGAATGACTTGAAATTATTAGAAGAAACTAAGGAAGGTCGAAATATTAACCGTCATTACTATAGCAATGAGGAAATAGCAAAGGAAGTCCAACGTCCTGTGGTGAAGGCCCTGCTTAATCTATTTTCTTTCCGTAATCGATCAGAGGCCTTTGACCTAGAAGGGACTATTGAGATAGAAACACCAACAGCTCACAGCATTGTAATCAAACGTCAAAATAAAGACAAGTCCGTAACAGCAGTAGCAGAAATTGATTTGCAAAGTCAGACCTATCAAGTATTGGAAAACGGCAGAAAAATTCAGTTCTAGTGCTATATTAATGAAAGAGTTTTTTTGTGGCGAAAACGTGTTCATTGTTCCCAAATGACAGAAAAAATGGTAGAATATAAAGATAGTTTAGCATTTATCTTCTGGAGAAATCCAGAACAGAAAGGATCCGTTTTGAAATCAATTGGATTACTGGATAAGATAAGAGGGCTTTCGAAAAAAGATTTCTTTTTGTATTTGATGATCATAAGTATCTTTTTACCTTTTTATTTGTTCTTAGCGCTCTTTGCTTTATATTTGATAGGTTTACTTGTTACTGGGGAGATGAAGGGAATTATCAAAGGATTAATCAAACATCCTGTACTTCTCTTTTTTATTGCCTACAGTAGTATCATCTCTATCGTCGCCAAGAACTGGCTTGGATTGGTTGCATCTTTACTGATGTTTCTCTTCCTCATTTTCTTTAGCTTCTACCAGAAACGTCTGACGCATGCTTTCTTTCGACTGATTCTGCAGACAATCTTGTTTGGTAGTGTGCTCTCTGCGGCTTTTGCTACTTTGGAGCATTTTCAAATTGTAAAGAAATTTAACTACGCCTTTCTTTCGCCCAATATGCAAGTATGGCACCAAAACCGTGCAGAGGTGACCTTCTTTAATCCTAACTACTATGGGATTATCTGTTGCTTCTGTATCATGATAGCTTTTTATCTCTTTACAACGACGAAGTTAAGATGGTTAAAAATCTTTTGTGTGCTAGCAGGTTTTGTGAATCTATTTGGTTTGAATTTTACGCAAAATAGGACGGCCTTTCCTGCCATCATTGCTGGTGCCATCATTTATCTCTTTACAACCATTAAAAACTGGCGTGCCTTCTGGCTCAGTATTGGAGTTTTCGGAATTGGACTTTGTTTCCTCTTCTCAAGCGATTTGGGAGTCCGTATGGGAACACTAGATTCTTCAATGGAGGAGCGTGTTTCAATTTGGAATGCGGGTATGACTTTGTTTAAACAAAATCCGATCTGGGGTGAGGGACCACTGACTTATATGAATTCTTATCCGAGAATTCATGCACCTTACCACGAGCACGCGCATAGTCTTTACATTGATACCATTTTGAGTTATGGCTTGATTGGAACCATTCTTCTATCCATTTCTTCGGTTATCCCGGTTCATATGATGATGGATATGAGTCAGGAGTCTGGTAAACGACCAATTATCGGTCTTTATCTCTCCTTCCTTACAGTAGTCGCTGTACATGGAATTTTTGACTTGGCTCTCTTCTGGATACAGTCAGGATTCATCTTCTTGCTGGTTATGTGCAGTCTACCACTGGAACATCGAACACTGGTGTCCGAAATGACAGATTAAGTTGATCAAGATTAGAGATCTTCTACTTTAGGTAGGAGGTCTTTTTTGTTGGTAGAAATTATTTCTAAGTCGAAATAGTTGACAGATGGAACGGCAGGTGTTACAATAAAAACAATTCGATATAGAAATAAAATGGAGAGGTCATGAAAGATAGTCATTTAGTTGCCCATCATATTCGTTTGCTGAATGGGCGGATTTTTCAAAAGTTACTGAGTCAGGATCCGGAGGCTCTTTATCGAAGTGAGCAGGGCAAGATTCTCACGGTGTTATGGAATAGTGAAACTGGCTGTGCAACTGCGACAGATATTGCGCTGGCGACTGGACTCGCCAATAATACGCTCACAAGCATGATAAAGAATCTTGAGGAGCAAAAGCTGATCACGATTAGTCCGTGTGGGGTAGATAAGAGGAAAAAATATGTCGTTCTGACTGAACTTGGTTCATCCCAGAAAGAAGTCGGCCATCGTATCAGTCAAAAGTTGGATGCAATTTTTTATAAAGGATTCACTGAGGAAGAAATTCGCCAGTTTGAAAGCTATCAGGAACGCATTTTAGACAATCTGAAAGAGAAGGAACATGAGGTTTAGAATGGGGTAAATTAGTTATTAAAAGTTTGGTAACTTGACCAATCGAGGAAAATTTTAAATTGAGGACAAAGAATGATTGAATACAAAAATGTGGCGCTACGCTATACAGAAAAAGATGTTTTGAGAGATGTCAATTTACGGATTGAGAATGGGGAGTTCATGGTTTTAGTTGGGCCTTCTGGGTCCGGTAAGACGACCATGATTAAGATGATTAACCGTCTTTTGGAACCCACTGATGGAAATATTTACATGGATGGCAAGCGCATCAAAGACTATAATGAGCGTGAACTTCGTCTTTCTACTGGTTATGTTTTACAGGCCATTGCTCTGTTTCCCAATCTAACGGTTGCGGAAAATATTGCTCTCATTCCAGAAATGAAGGGCTGGACCAAGGAAGAAATTGCTCAGAAAACAGAAGAGCTTTTGGCTAAGGTTGGTTTACCAGTAGCTGAGTATGGGCATCGCCTACCTAGTGAATTATCTGGTGGAGAACAGCAACGGGTCGGTATTGTGCGTGCCATGATTGGTCAGCCTAAAATCCTGCTCATGGATGAGCCCTTCTCAGCCTTGGATGCTATTTCTCGCAAGCAGTTGCAGGTTCTGACGAAAGAATTGCATAAAGAGTTTGGGATGACAACGATTTTTGTGACCCATGATACGGATGAAGCCTTGAAGTTGGCGGATCGCATTGCTATTTTGCAGGATGGAGAGATTCGTCAGGTGGCGGGTCCTGAAACAATTTTACAAGCTCCTGCAACAGAATTTGTAGCAAACTTGTTTGGAGGTAGTGTTCATGACTAATTTAATATCAACTTTTCAGGATCGTTTTAGTGATTGGTTGACAGCCCTATCTCAACATTTGCAGTTGTCACTTTTGACCTTGTTACTAGCTATTTTGCTTGCGATTCCCTTGGCTGTCTATCTTCGCTATCATGAGAAGTTGGCGGACTGGGTCTTGCAAATTTCAGGGATTTTCCAGACCATCCCTTCTTTAGCCTTGTTGGGGCTCTTTATCCCCTTGATGGGAATTGGAACCTTACCGGCCTTGACAGCTCTAGTGATTTATGCTATTTTTCCGATTTTGCAAAATACCATCACTGGACTGAAGGGAATTGATCCGAGTCTGCAAGAGGCTGGGATTGCCTTTGGGATGACCAGATGGGAGCGTCTCAAGAAGTTTGAAATTCCACTGGCCATGCCTGTTATCATGTCTGGGATTCGAACGGCAGCTGTCTTGATTATCGGTACGGCAACCTTGGCGGCTTTGATTGGGGCAGGGGGACTGGGTTCCTTTATCCTTTTGGGAATTGACCGTAATAATACCAGTCTGATTTTAATTGGGGCCCTTTCTTCTGCAGTGCTTGCCATTGCCTTTAACTTCCTACTAAAAGTGATGGAAAAAGCAAAATTGCGGACGATTTTCTCTGGTTTTGCCTTGGTGACCATATTGCTCGGTCTGTCTTATAGTCCAGCCTTACTAGCTCAAAAAGAGAAAGAAAACTTGGTGATTGCTGGGAAATTGGGACCAGAACCCGAAATTTTGGCCAATATGTATAAGTTGCTGATTGAAGAAAATACCAGTATGACTGCGACTGTTAAACCGAATTTTGGGAAAACAAGCTTCCTCTATGAAGCTCTGAAAAAAGGGGATATTGATATCTATCCTGAATTTACCGGTACCGTGACTGAAAGTCTACTTCAACCATCACCGAAAGTGAGTCATGAGCCAGAGCAGGTTTATCAAGTGGCGCGTGATGGAATTGCTAAACAGGATCATCTAGCCTATCTCAAACCCATGTCTTATCAAAATACCTACGCTCTAGCTGTTCCGAAAAAGATTGCTCAAGAATATGGCTTGAAGACCATTTCGGACTTGAAAAAAGTGGAAGGGCAGTTGAAGGCAGGCTTTACTCTGGAGTTTAATGACCGTGAAGATGGAAATAAGGGCTTGCAATCAATGTATGGTCTCAATCTCAATGTAGCGACCATGGAGCCAGCCCTTCGTTATCAGGCTATTCAGTCAGGTGATATTCAAATCACGGACGCCTATTCGACCGATGCGGAATTGGCGCGTTATGATTTGCAGGTCTTGGAGGATGACAAACAACTCTTCCCACCTTATCAAGGGGCTCCACTAATGAAAGAAGCTCTTCTCAAGAAACATCCTGAGTTGGAGACGGTTCTCAATAAATTGGCTGGTAAAATTACTGAAAGCCAGATGAGCCAGCTCAACTACCAAGTCGGTGTTGAAGGCAAGTCAGCAGAACAAGTAGCCAAGGAGTTTCTACAAGAACAAGGTTTGTTGAAGAAATGATGGGGCAGAGACTTTAAACATACTGAACTCAACTCCCTTAAACAACTAGATAAAAGAATGCTCAGACAATTTCGTCTGGGCTTTTTGGGTGTCAGAATTAATGATTTTCATTTTTAAATGGAAAATAAGAGGAAATTTTTAGGATTTTCTAAAATTTTACTGTAAATACACTTGACTATTCAGAAATTAGGTGTATAATGTGTTGTGAACTACTTAACAAATAAAGATTTCCAGCTCATGTCGACTAAGGATGGAAATCTTGTGTATAGACAGTTCAGTAGATATATAATAGAGCGTTGCGTCCGAAAGTCTATCCAGACACGGCTCTTTAAAAACAAAAGGAGAAGATTATGAAAACAGAACCGATTCATCGTACCAGTATGTGGAAATTTAAGTTAAGTGCTGCCACCATGACTTTGATTCCCGCTGCCGTGGGGATTAACTATGTTGCCAAAGCCTTGGCGGAGGGGTTAAAGTTGCCCGTTTGGCTGGGGTCTTTGGGAACCTTTCTTACTAGCATGTTGGCTGGGCCGGTTGCCGGTGCCATTAGTGGTTTCATCAACAACGTGATCTATGGGCTGACCTTATCGCCAATTTCAACCGTGTATGCGATTACCAGCATCGGAATTGGGATTGCTGTCGGAGTTTTGCACGCCAATGGGTGGTTCTCGTCAGCGCGACGAGTATTTGTTTCTGCTATTATTATTGCCATCGTTTCAGCTGTCATTTCAACGCCACTCAACGTCATCTTTTGGGGTGGTCAGACCGGTATCGCTTGGGGTGACTCATTGTTTGCGGTAATGGTCGCCAATCATGCACCAGTGTGGCTGGCCTCATTTACCGATGAGTTTGTCTTGGATATTTTGGATAAAGTCTGCGTGGCCTACCTGGCATTCTTCATCTATCGTCAGCTGCCGAAGCGGATGGTGCACTTCTTTAGCGATGATAAATGATGACTGATAAAACATTGATTTCTGGAGCGCCACGGGTCAAGCTCAAGTGGTACCAGGTGATCGATCCGATTACTAAGCTCTTGTTCATCTTGGACATGACGTTGTTGAGCTTTGCCAGTATGAATTTATTGCTTCAGGCCGGATTAATTCTTGTCGCAACACTGCTATTGTTATTTTCCAAATTGAGTTCTACCACCTTTAAGGCGCTGGGATTCAGCCTGTTTCTGATTTGCACCATGCTGATCATCCAAGGGTTATTTTACAGTCGGAATCAAACTGTGCTGTTTTCTGTGCTTGGGGTGTCGTTCTACAAAGAAGGCCTGATTTACGCCACCACTCTGGGTTGTCGAGTATTGGTGATTATTTTGACCAGTGGCTTTTTTATGGTGACCACGAGTATTTCAGAAAACGCGGCCTATTTGGAACTGTCCGGATTGTCTTATAAAACCGTCTACGTTCTGATGTCGGTGTGTTATATTTTGCCGGAAATGATGCGCAATATGCGGAAAATCCAGCAGGCACAAAAAGTTCGCGGAACCAATCCGCAAAAAACGTTGATTCAGAAATTAAAGTCAGTCCTGCCGGTTCTAATTCCATTGGTGATTAAGACCTTGGATCAATCGATGACGCGGTCGATTTCTCTCCAACTGAGAGGTTTTGATAATCTCAACCGGACTGTCAGAACCTCCCAGCGCGTGTATCGCCTGTCGCGGACGCTGCACATTGGTCTGACTGGATTGGCAATTTTATTGATTGGGTGGAAGATATGGACGAAGATAAACGGATTGTAATTGAAAATTTGACCACCCGTTATCCGGGTACTGAGCAACCACAACTGCGTCAGATTAACGTGGAGGTTCATACTGGCCAGGTGGTTGGGATTATCGGGAATAGCCACTCCGGCAAATCGACTTTGTGCCGTGTGCTGGCAGGGGTTATTCCCAAAATTGTGTCTGCTGAGATTGAGGGCGATTGGCACATGTTTGGCCAGCGAGTGTCTGACAATTGGCCCGTTTATAATGCCATGAATGGAGTTGTACTGCAAAATCCAGCTGGCCAACTAAGCGGGTTGGCAGACACGGTTGCCGATGAAATCGCCTTTGACTTGATTAATCAGGGAATGGCTGAAGGACTGATTCAAAAACGGGTTGAAGAAGTTGCCACGCAAATGGGGCTGATTGAACAGCTGAATTTGCGTCCCGAGAGCCTTTCCGGTGGTCAGATCCAGCGGTTGGCAATTGCCACGGCGATTGTGGCTAATCCGGCTGTTTTGATTATGGATGATCCGACCAGTGAGATGGATCCCCTTGGCCGCCGGCAATTTTTCCAATGGCTGGCCCAAGTCAAAGAGACGACTGTCTTCATTGTCACCAGTGAAATTGACGATTTGTGCGAAGTCGCCGACGTTGTGTGGGTGCTGCACGAGGGTCAAATGGTAGCCCAGGGCAGGCCGGGTGAGGTGTTTAATCATTTGGCAGCTGACTGGCAGATTCCAGCCCCGACAATCCAGCAACTTGCTCAAAAAATGGATTGGCACTTGGCTGATGGCCGGTATCCGGTGAATTACGCTGATCTGAAGGAGGTTCGTTATGTCCACAATTGAACTGAGCCACCTGACGTTCACTTATCCGGAACGGTCCTTTAGCTTGGATGTTGAAGACAAACACTTCGCCGATCCGATGGTGGCGATTGTCGGCCAAAATGGTGCCGGCAAATCAACGCTCTTCAAATTGTTGACGGGTTTGCTGACACCACAAACCGGTGTGATTAAGATCGATGGAGAAAATTTTAATGATCTTAAACCAGTCGAAAAGTTACTGAAGGTTGGGATTACTTTTCAGAATCCTGACGATCAGCTTTTCAACCCGACCGTTCAACGAGAGGTGGAGTGGAATGTCGCGCAGGTCATGGATGACCACGACACGATTACGAGGCGGGCTTTAGCGGCTCTAAAAAGAGTTGGCTTGGATGATAAAACAGCTGAAAGTCCATATGACCTGTCATTGTCGGAACGCAAGCTGTTGAGCGTTGCCACAGTTTTGGCAGTGGATCCGGCGATTTATTTATTTGATGAGCCGATGATGTCGCTTGATTGGGAAAGCCGGCGCAAGTTGACCGCAATTTTCCATCAGTTGGCTGATTCGGGCCACCAAGTTGTGACCATCACCCATGATATGGATTGGGTCGCCGCCGAGTTTGAGTCGGTGTATGTTATGGAACACGGGAAGTTTGGCTTCGCCGGCAGTCCACGGGAATTGTTCAGCAATCACGAACTTGTCCAGCGAGTGGGATTACTACCACCGCGGATTATGGACATAGCGGAGTCGCTGGGTGATTCACAGACATATTTATCGGTTAATGATTATTGCCAGAAAAATCGAGATGTATAGAAAAAGTCACCTCTGCGGGTTTTCCAGGTTGAAGGATTAACTTCAGCTTCTGGCAAGAACTCACATGGGTGACTTTTGTGTTTAATAACGTTTCATGATCATCGGGTGCTTCCTCAGATCACTCGGTTTGATTTTACTTTGTTTTATGGTCATAATCATATACCATTTCTTTTGGATTTTTTGTTTGACTAATACAAAATAGGTCTTCATAGGTCTTCGCATTTTTAGCGCCCATTAGGATCATCAGTATAATTTTCTGAATTAGGAGACTGTCCCATCACTATTCGAACTTCGTCTCCCAACTTACGCTGTTCCCATTCATCCGTGAATCCTTTAAATCGCAATTCTGGAACTTTCTTTTTAACTGAATCATCTATTTTCGCCATAGTCCCCACCATTTTATTGGTTTTTCTTGTTCTTCTATCCTTTTTTGATCTTTGATTTGTTCCTGTAAATTTTCCAACTTCTCTTTAAGAGCGTTCACTTCATCTTTATATTGATTGTCTAAGTGTTTGAATTCTGTTTCCTGTGAGGGCATTTTGAGGGCTTTTAAGTTATCATTTTCCGCCTTGTATTCTTCTAGCAACTTTTTATCTTGCAAGGCTAATCGTTGTTACTGGTCTAACAAATTAGTTAGTTTTTCTATTTGTTGGTCTTTGCTACTTATTTGTTGGTCTTTGGTATTTGATTTGCTACTACTTTCTACTTTACCTAAAATTATTTTTTCTGCTTTAGAATTTATTAGATTAGACCCATTGGAACTTTTAAGCTGTAATTCTTTTGGTAACCTTTGGTAGTGATATTGAATATTTTGTTTTGTAACACTCAATTCCTCCGCCAGCTCTTTGATCGTTTTTAAGTCTTCACTCATGGTTTAAGAACCGTTGGTAGATATTGTTCAATGGCTTTTTTGAGGTAGCGTGCGATATTATGCTTAGAATATTCTTCACGTCTGCTGGCAACATAAGACAAGTGGTCTTTAACACTATTTAGCCCTCTTAATTCTTTCAGTTCGTCATAGAGGGGGTAAACATGGACTTGCAATCCTGCCATGATTTTTGTATCTTGCATTTCAAACGGACTTAGCAACATATTTTCTAGCAATAGCGTGGTGTACTTGCTTTTCATTGCTTCAATAGCTAGCTTATCTTCGGTTTCTGCTTTGCGTGCTTTATCTTCTTGATAGGCGGTATCTTCTAACTTATAGCTGTTATCGTCTGCTCGACGTTTCTTTCGTAACCAGATATCCAATGTTAAACCGTCCGCATCAATCGCTCGATAGAGATAATGCCAACGCCCCTTAATTTTGATATAGGTTTCATCCATTTTCCACGAATAGAAGGACTGTTTATTTTTCTTTTTCCAGAGATGATAGAGGATTTTACTGTATTCTTGAACCCACCGATAAATCGTAGTGTGACAAACATTTATTCCACGGTCATAAAGCAATTCCTGAACTTCACGATAGCTCAGATTGTAACGTAGGTAATAACCAACAGCGACAATGATGACGTCTTGTTGGAATTGTTTGCCTTTAAAATGATTCATCTCTCAAGCCTTACTAACCTTTTTTTGCTCTTTGAGAAGCTGAAGGTCGTGCTAGTAACTACCTATTTGGTTTGATTAATTCCATCATTTATCTGGTGCTTGCCCTTCAAAAAGGCTTCTATGGTGAGGTTTTAACAACTCTCTATTTTACAATTATGCAGCCAATTGGTCTCTTGGTTTGGATTTATCAAGCCCAGTTTAAGAAAGAACAACAAGAGTTTGTCGCACGTAAACTAGACGGCAAGGGTTGGACAAAGTATCTTTCTATTAGTGTTCTTTGGTGGTTGGCCTTTGGGTTTATTTATCAGTCTATCGGAGCTAATCGTCCCTATCGTGATTCTATCACTGATGCGACCAATGGTGTAGGGCAAATCCTCATGACAGCTGTTTACCGTGAACAGTGGATATTCTGGGCTGCTACTAATGTCTTTTCAATCTATCTCTGGTGGGGGAAAGCCTGCAAATCCAAGGGAAATACCTAATTTATCTCATCAATAGTCTAGTTGGGTGGTATCAGTGGAGCAAGGCAGCAAAAAGCGCTTAAAAAAGTAAAAAAAGGATCAGATGATCCTTTTTTTGTGTTAGAGCAAAATGAATAATACCGTAATGACAATAGCACTCGTTATACGAATAATGTGGTGCGATATATGTTGATTTTCTTGCTGTCGCCCGTTCCAGTAGGCACCATAGCAGACGATACTCGAACCCAAAATCCATAGTAGAATGGTTGCCAGTGGGACGAAGTAAAAGATAGCTAGAGCCAGAGAGGTGAGGCAACTGCCGACCAAGATGCACGTGTTTCCCAGACTGTAGTTCTTTTGTTTCATGGCTGAAAAAGCAGCAGCAAGGTGAAGTAATGAGAATGCGAGAGCAAGTACGATTGTTAGTATTCCTAGAATCATCGAAGTTAACATAGTTTTTTCCTTTCTGAGTTACAGGCTTAGTTATCAAGTGGAGTTGTAGAGGTCATCTCCATTACATCAAGGTAAAATCTCACCACTTGCTCTTCGGTATAAGATTTTCCTTTTTTTAGCCACCAAGTTAGAGTCTCGATAAAGTTCGTCACAACAAAATGCTGGAGGTAGGAGGCTGGAATGTTTGGGTAGGCCTCTTGCAAGTCACCCGCCACCATGGGATAAACGTGGTGTTCGAGTTCCTTGTGTAGTTGGCGGAGGAAGTAGTCGTTTTTGGAAAAAAGGAGACTGGTGACATGGTCCTGGTTTTTCTGAAAATGTAAAAAGATATGTGCGAGGTAGTCCTCGGTAGTAAAGTGTCCTTCTCTTTCAAAGAGATGATGAAAGAGGTAGCGACAGAGCTCATCTAAAAGGAGTTCCTTACTCTCGTAGTGACAGTAAAAAGTAGAACGTCCAACATCTGCTAGGTCAATGATATCTTGAACAGTAGTGGTATCATAGCCTTTGTCGTTCAAAAGTTGTAAAAAAGCTTGATAGATGGCTTTTTTAGTCTTGTTGACTCGACGGTCTCTTTTTGGCATATAGACACTTGAGACAAACTGTTCAGAACTGAACATAGCTGACAGTTTGCTTCTATCCTTTCTTTGAATTTTATTAGATAATACAAATGAAAGAAGTATGTATATACCCATTATACCAAAGGAGGGAGAGAAATGAGTTCTAAAACATCTATCTGGTTAGCTTTTTTCTTAAATTTAAGCTATGCGATAGTCGAGTTTATCGCAGGAGGAATCTTTGGTTCAAGTGCAGTTCTTGCTGATTCTGTTCATGACTTGGGAGATGCTATGGCCATTGGCCTATCAACCCTTTTAGAAACAATTTCAAACCGTGAAGAGGATAGACAGTACACCTTGGGTTACAAACGTTTTAGTCTTTTAGGGGCCATGCTAACGGCTGTGATTCTTATGATAGGGTCTGTCCTAGTGATCTTGGAAAATATCACAAAGATCGTTCACCCGCAACCCATCAATGAGGAAGGCATCCTCTGGCTGGGAATCATTGCGGTAGCTATTAATGTGCTAGCTAGTATAGTAGTTCGTAAAGGAAAGACAAAGAACGAGTCTATTCTTAGCTTGCATTTTTTGGAAGACACTCTTGGTTGGTTGGCTGTCATTCTAATGGCGATTATCCTCAAATTTACAGATTGGTATATCCTTGATCCACTCTTATCTCTTGTCATTTCTATCTTCATTCTAACAAAAGCCATTCCTCGCTTTTGGAGCGCACTAAAAATTTTCCTAGATGCTGTGCCAGAAGGGGTAGATATCAAGAAAGTTAAGAATGACTTAGAGCAGTTGGACAATGTTGCTAGTGTCAATCAGCTCAATCTTTGGACTATGGATGGATTGGAGAAAAATGCCATTATCCATGTTTGTCTCAAGCGGATAGAAGACATGGAAGCGAGTAAAACAGCTATCCGTCACTATCTAAAGGACATTGGCTTTCATAATATTACCATTGAAGTGGATAGCGATCAAGCTAGTCATGCCTGCCATAAACGGGATATCCATGCCATAGAGAGTCAGAGCGGACATGATCACCACCAGCATTAATGAAGAATTGGTACTAGCAGAATCCCAAGAAGAAGTGTATACTATAGTTAAGTAAGCAATAGAAAGGTAGGTTGTTCCTATGAAAAAGACAGTCTATACAAAAGCTGGCCAAGTTGGTCTAGTAGAAGTGGAGCGTCCGCAGATCGAGGCGCCGGATGATGTCATTCTCCGTATTGTGCGTACCTGTGTCTGTGGTTCTGATTTATGGAGCTACCGCAATCCAGACATTGAAAAGGGGCATCAAAATAGTGGTCACGAGGCAATCGGGATTGTCGAAGAAATCGGAGATGCTATTACAACGGTTAAACCAGGAGATTTTGTCATTGCGCCTTTCACCCATGGCTGTGGTGAGTGTGACGCCTGCCGTGCTGGCTATGATGGGACTTGTGACCGCCATATTGGAACCAACTGGTCAGGTGGTGTCCAAGCTGAGTATATCCGTTTCCACTATGCCAACTGGGCGCTGGTTAAAATCCCAGGTCAACCCTCTGATTACACAGAAGGAATGCTCAAATCTCTCCTAACACTGGCTGATGTCATGCCGACAGGATATCATGCGGCGCGTGTTGCAAATGTTCAAAAAGGGGACAAGGTTGTTGTTATCGGTGATGGGGCTGTTGGTCAATGTGCTGTCATCGCAGCTAAGATGCGTGGAGCATCGCAAATTATCCTTATGAGTCGTCACGAAGATCGTCAACAAATGGCCTTGGAGTCAGGAGCGACAGCTGTTGTAGCTGAACGAGGAGAAGATGGTATTGCTAAGGTCCGTGAAATCCTTGGTGGTGGAGCGGATGCTGCCCTTGAATGTGTCGGTACCGCAGCAGCTGTTGATCAAGCTCTGGGTGTCCTTCACAATGGAGGACGCTTAGGATTTGTCGGTGTGCCTCACTACAATAACCGTGCTCTTGGTTCGACCTTTGCCCAAAACATATCTGTAGCAGGTGGAGCAGCTTCTGTTACCACCTATGACAAACAGTTCTTGCTGAAAGCAGTGCTTGACGGTGATATCAATCCAGGACGAGTCTTTACGACAAGTTATAAATTGGAAGATATTAATCAGGCCTATAAAGATATGGATGAACGTAAGTCCATTAAGTCTATGATTATAATGAACTAAAAAATAAAATCCTAATGGAGATTTGAGAATCTCTATTAGGATTTTTTATGTTGAACTGTTGTACTTAATGCAGAGTACTTTCTCTCAGAGTCAGTCTAGTTCCCAGCATAGTCAGGCTAGGAATTTTCCGACCATGGAGTACTTCCTTGTTAAGAATATCCATACCTGCTCGGCCCATTTCTTCGGTATAGACTGTGATGCTAGAAAGAGGGGGATAGACCTGCTTGGTCAGGCTAGTGTCGTTAAAGGAAATAAGGCTAACACGATCTGGTAGACTGATTCCAGATTCTTGGAGCGCACGGAGGGCGCCGATGGCTAAACTATCGCTGGCTGCGAAAAAGGCTGGGGGTAGTTGATCCCCCAACTTGTGAATGGCCTCCTTCATCAAGTCATATCCAGACTGGGCAGTAAAGCTCCCCTGAAAGACCAGTTCTTCATGGTAGATTCCTTTTGCTTGGGTAATGTCTTTGAAATTTTCTAGCCGCTTATCCTGGATGATTTCTTCTTGGTCGGTTGTTTCCTCAAGGCCTGTTAGAATGCCAATCCGATCCAGTCCCTGATTGAGAAAATGGTCTACAACTTGTTTCACAGCAGTGTAAAAGTCGGTGATAATACAGGTATGACCTAGTGAGAGGGTGTCACTGTCTATAAAGACCAAAGGTTTTTGGTATTCTTCGAAGGCAGAAATCTGAGCTCGGCTGAACTTTCCGATACAGAGAATGCCAATCACTTCCTCGCTCAGGGTAAAAGGATGGTCATTAAAATAGCGCAAGATATCATAGTCCAACTCTTGAGCTCTTTTTTCAATCCCTAGACGAATCTGGTAGTAGTAGAGGTCGTCTAGCTCTCCTTGTTCGCTGACCCATTGGATAATGGCAATTTTTTGCTTGGGTTTGTGGGATTCGCCTGTCTTGAGATGTTTGGTATAGCCCAGCTCTTCAGCGACAGTTAAAATACGGTGTCTGGTTTCTTCTGTAACAGATAGACTCTGGTCGCGATTGAGGACACGAGATACGGTCGCGATAGAGACAGAGGCTAGCTGTGCGATGTCTTTTAATGTAGCCATAAATCCTCCTTTTAGGTTAGTATATCATATTTTTCTTCTTTTTACCGATTGTTTAGTAAAACTTTAGTAAAAAGGATTGACCTTGGTAAAAGCCTTGGATACAATAGAAGAAAACGATTACACGTTAAGGCGACTTAACGGACAGTCAAAGGAGAATTCATATGACACAACATCTTACTGCTGAAGCCCTTCGCAAAGATTTTCTTGCAGTTTTTGGTCAAGAAGCAGACCAAACCTTCTTTTCACCAGGTCGCATCAATTTGATTGGTGAACACACGGACTACAATGGCGGGCACGTTTTTCCAGCTGCTATTTCCTTGGGAACATACGGTGCAGCTCGCAAGCGTGACGACCAAGTCTTGCGTTTCTACTCAACTAACTTTGAGGACAAAGGTATCATCGAAGTGCCTCTTGCTGATCTCAAGTTTGAAAAAAAGCACAGCTGGACCAATTATCCAAAAGGAGTTCTTTATTTCTTGCAAGAAGCTGGGCACGTGATTGACAAAGGTTTTGATTTTTATGTTTATGGGAATATCCCAAATGGTTCTGGCTTGTCTTCTTCAGCATCATTGGAACTCTTGACAGGGGTCGTGGCAGAGCATCTCTTTGATTTAAAACTAGACCGTTTGGATTTGGTTAAAATCGGAAAACAAACAGAAAATAACTTTATCGGAGTCAACTCTGGTATCATGGACCAGTTTGCTATCGGTATGGGGGCTGACCAACGTGCTATTTACCTAGATACCAACAGTCTTGAGTACGATTTGGTGCCACTTGATCTGAAGGACAATGTCGTTGTTATTATGAACACCAATAAACGTCGTGAACTAGCAGACTCTAAGTACAATGAACGCCGTGCTGAGTGTGAAAAAGCAGTAGAAGAATTGCAAGTTGCCTTGGATATTCAGACCTTGGGTGAATTGGATGAGTGGGCTTTTGATCAATACAGCTACCTGATTAAAGACGAAAATCGTTTGAAACGTGCTCGTCATGCTGTGCTTGAAAACCAACGTACCCTTAAAGCTCAAACAGCTCTTCAAGCAGGTGATTTGGAAACATTTGGTCGCTTGATGAATGCGTCACACGTTTCTCTAGAACATGACTATGAAGTAACTGGTTTGGAATTGGATACTCTTGTTCACACAGCTTGGGATCAAGAAGGTGTTCTCGGTGCTCGTATGACAGGAGCAGGTTTTGGTGGCTGTGCCATTGCCTTGGTTCAAAAAGATGCCGTTGAGGCTTTTAAAGCAGCTGTTGGCAAGCACTACGAGGAAGTCGTTGGATATGCTCCAAGCTTCTATATCGCTGAAGTTGCAGGTGGCACTCGCATCCTTGACTAGTCAAAAGGAGGCTTTATAGTGACCTTAGTAGATAAATTTGTAACACATGTCATTTCTGAAAGTTCATTTGAAGAAATGGATCGCATCTACCTGACCAATCGTGTCTTGGCACGAGTAGGCGAAGGTGTTTTGGAAGTTGAGACTGCTCTAGATAAATTGATTGACCTCAAAGACCAGTTGGTTGAGGAAGCGGTTCGATTAGAGACGATTGAGGATAGCCAGACTGCGCGTGAAATCCTTGGTGCTGAATTGATGGACTTAGTAACCCCTTGTCCAAGTCAGGTCAATCGTGACTTTTGGACAACCTATGCCCACTCTCCTGAGCAAGCAATAGCGGATTTTTACCAACTCAGTCAGAAAAATGACTACATCAAACTCAAGGCCATTGCTAAAAATATCGCCTACAGAGTACCATCTGACTACGGAGATCTAGAAATCACCATCAACCTCTCTAAGCCTGAAAAGGATCCAAAGGAGATTGCAGCAGCCAAGTTGGTGCAAGCTAGCAATTATCCCCAGTGTCAGCTTTGTCTAGAGAACGAAGGCTATCATGGTCGAATTAACCATCCAGCTCGCAGCAATCACCGCATTATCCGTTTCGAAATGGCGGGTCAGGAGTGGGGCTTCCAGTATTCACCCTATGCTTATTTTAATGAGCACTGTATCTTCTTAGACGGCCAGCATCGTCCCATGGCCATTAGTCGTCAGAGTTTTGAGCGCCTGCTGGCTATCGTAGAGCAGTTTCCAGGCTATTTTGCGGGTTCAAATGCGGACTTACCAATTGTGGGAGGCTCTATTCTGACTCATGACCACTATCAGGGAGGTCGTCACGTATTTCCTATGGAATTGGCTCCCTTGCAAAAGACTTTCCGATTTGCTGGTTTTGAGCAGGTCAAGGCTGGGATTGTCAAGTGGCCTATGTCAGTGCTACGTTTGACCTCGGATTCAAAAGAGTATTTGATCAACTTGGCGGACAAGATTTTGCAGGAATGGCGGAAATATTCAGACCCTGAAGTGCAGATTTTAGCAGAGACAGACGGGATACCGCATCACACCATTACACCCATTGCCCGTAAACGCGATGGACAGTTTGAGTTGGACTTGGTCTTGCGGGACAATCAGACTTCGGCAGAGCATCCTGATGGCATCTATCATCCCCACAAGGATGTTCAACATATCAAGAAGGAAAATATCGGCTTGATTGAGGTCATGGGTTTGGCTATATTGCCACCACGTCTGAAAGCGGAAGTGGAGCAAGTTGCTAGCTACCTCGTGGGAGATGGTGATATAGTTGCCGACTATCATCAGGAATGGGCCGACCAACTCAAAGCCCAATATCCAGACATAGCGGATAAAGAAAAAGCCTTTGAAATCGTCAAGGACTCTGTGGGTGCTATCTTTGCACGTGTTTTGGAGGACGCAGGGGTTTACAAGCAGACGGAACAAGGACAGGCAGCCTTTATGCGCTTTGTAGAACAGGTCGGAATTTTACCCGACTAGGAGCTTTCTCCTTGCACAGTCCTATAAAAAGTAGTATCATAGTGTCGTTTGAACTATCAGGAGGAGAATATGAAAGATTTTCATTTTGACGCTATATCAGCTTTTGAAAATTATGAAATTAAAGAGATGAGAGATGGCCACGTTGAGGTGACAACCAAAGTAGTGGACTCGTCGCTTAACTATTATGGCAATGCCCATGGAGGCTATCTCTTCACCCTTTGTGATCAGATTAGTGGTTTGGTGGTTATCTCGCTAGGGCTTGATGCAGTGACGCTCCAGTCATCCATCAACTACCTCAAGGCAGGAAAACTCGACGATGTGCTGACCATTAAAGGAGAATGTGTCCATCATGGACGCACAACCTGTGTCGTGGATGTCGATATCACCAATCAAGAAGGCAGAAATGTCTGCAAAGCCACCTTTACCATGTTTGTCACAGGACAAAGGTCAGAAGAAAGACAGGTAAGGATATAAAGAAACAAAAAAGAGGCTCACACCTCTTTTTCTTATTTCTTTTTCCGGTTTAATACTGCATTGAGGACAATGGCCAGTATGCTGGCTACGACGATTCCGTTTGAGAAGAACATTTGGAAAGCTGTCGGCATGCTGACAAAGAGATTACTATTGTTGAGTCCGACACCTGCAGCGATGGAAACAGCTGCGATAAGGAAGTTGTGTTCATTGTTAGCAAAGTCAACGCGGGCGAGGATTTGCATACCTTGAAGGGAAACAAAACCAAACATCACCAGCATGGCACCACCGAGGACAGGACTCGGAATGATTTGGGCGAGGGCACCAAACTTAGGAAGGAGTCCAAGGAGGACTAGGAAACCAGCTGCGTAGTAGATTGGCAGACGGGTCTTGATACCTGACAATTTAACCAAACCAACATTTTGTGAAAATCCTGTGTAAGGGAAGGTGTTAAAGATTCCTCCGAGAAGTACGGCCAGACCTTCTGCGCGGTAACCGTTGCGCAGGCGCGTACTGTCGATTGGGTCATTGGTAATATCAGACAAGGCTAGGTAAACACCAGTCGACTCAACCATAGACACCGTTGCGATGATACACATCATGACAATAGATGAGATTTCAAAGGTTGGCACCCCAAAGTAGAGGGGAGTTGGAACATGGACAAGCGGTGCTGCCGCAACAGGGGAGAAATCAACCAAGCCCATAGTAGCAGCAATGGCGGTTCCGACAACCAGACCAATCAAAATGGAGATAGACTTGATAAATCCTTTGGTAAAGATGTTGATCAAGAGGATGATCAGAACAGTGATTGCAGCAAGCAAGAGACTTTGACCAGTTGGCTCTGGGACATTATTTCCCATATTTCCGATAGCGACAGGAATCAGGGTCAATCCAATCGTGGTAATGACAGAGCCTGTTACGATAGATGGGAAGAGATTGGCTACTTTTGAGAAAATGCCTGAAATCAGAACCACATAAATCCCTGAAACGATAAGGGCACCAAACATAGCACCGCTACCGTGGCTTTGCCCAATCATAATCAAGGGAGCAACCGACTGGAAGGCAACTCCGAGAACGACTGGTAGTCCAATTCCAAAGTATTTATTGAGTTGGAGTTGGAGGAAGGTGGCCACCCCACACATGAAGATATCTGTGGAAATTAGGTAGGTCAACTGCTCAGCTGAATAGCCAAGAGCTGTCGCAATCATGATAGGAACCAGGATAGAACCTGAGTACATGGCTAGTAAGTGCTGTAAGCCAAGAACGGCTGCTTGCGAGTGTTTTTCTTGTTGTTGCATTAGAGATCTGCCTCCTTAAATACGACCTGACCGTTTTCAAAACGTTCCAAACGAGCGAGTGATAGAACTGGATAGCCAGCTTTCTCAAGCAAATCACGACCATCCTGGAAGGATTTTTCGATAACAATACCGATGGCTTCAACTTTTGCTCCGGCCTGTTCGATGATTTGGATCAAGCCTTTGGCAGCTTGGCCATTTGCTAGGAAATCATCGATAATCAAGACCTTGTCCTCAGGTGAGAGGAATTTTCCAGCGATGGAGACCGTGCTGGTCACCTGCTTGGTAAAGGAGTAAACCTCAGCAGTTAAGATGCCTTCGTTCATGGTGATGTTTTTAGCTTTCTTTGCGAAAATCATGGGAACATCTAAGGCTTCAGCTGTAAAAACAGCTGGGGCAATGCCTGAAGCTTCAATGGTCACGACCTTGGTAATGCCAGCAGAAGCGAATTTTTCCGCAAAAACTTTACCAATCTCCCGCATCAAACGATAGTCAACTTGGTGGGTTAAAAAGGAATCTACCTTGAGGATGTTGTCACCCAAGATATGCCCATCCTGAAGGATGCGCTCTTCTAATAATTTCATAAAACCTCCTAAAGTCTAAAAGATGCTTCATTTGCTTGTCTAGAGTTTCTAGTATGTAATAGAAAAGGGACCTACTTAATCCCCTAAGTAAGTCCCCAAAATAGGCATGGCCAACACCATACCTTCAGCTGACATACTCATTGTTAGGTGTTCCGGCACCTTGTAGAAACGTCGCGCCAATTCACGACATAAACAAGTAAAATGATATTCAATTTTAAAAAGGCTGCTGCCAATGTTTTTATTTTACACCAATTAGCTTTAGAAATCAAATGTTTTGTTAGTGTTTTAATGAAAAAAACGAACAAAAAAGAAACCTACAACGAGATACAGTATTGTAGGGTTCTATTATTCTATTCACTAAATCTTAAAAAATAACCATCTGGATCCAAAACTGCAAATTCGTGAGGGTAAATAAAGCTATCTCCCACTCGAAATTCTCTTTTGGTCAGCGGACGATGGATAGGATAGTCAGCTTCCAGCAGTTTTTGGTAGAGCTGAGGGACATCTTCAATGCCAAAGGAAATATTGACACCGCGCCCGAAAGGATAGGTTAGTTGGGCTAATTCTTCTGTACTGCCTTCTTCTAGCATAAGTTGGCAATCTAAAAGAGATAGGAAGAGGAATTTCTCCTCTGGACGCTCGTATTCGACAGAAAATCCCAGCAAGTCGCAGTAGAAGTGGCGTGACTTTTTGAGGTCAGATACTACAAATTCAGGAATGACAGCTTGATAGTCCATTTGTTTTCTCCTTAGAGTTCAATCTCCATGACAATGGGTGTGTGGTCTTGGCGCGCACCAGAGTCAATCATATCAGACTTGGTCACCTTGTCAGCTACGCGGCTGCTAGTGAGCCAGTAGTCGATTCTCCAGCCTGTATTGTTGATTTTAGAAGTCTTGCTGCGTTGCGCCCACCAGGTATAACGCTCTGGGACATCACCGTGAATATGGCGGAAGGTATCGGTAAATCCAGTTGCCAAGAGGTTGGTAAATCCAGCACGTTCCTCGTCGGTAAATCCAGGTGAACGGCGATTGCTGGCAGGATTTGCAAGGTCGATTTCCTTGTGAGCTACGTTGTAGTCTCCAGTCGCAAGGACTGGTTTTTCTTTGTCTAGTTGAGCCAAATACTCAGCATATTTGACATCCCAGATTTGGCGTTCTTCCAAGCGTTTGAGACCGTCTCCAGCGTTTGGTGTGTATACTTGGCTCACGAAAAATGCATCAAATTCCAAGGTGATGATGCGGCCTTCCAAATCCATGGTAGAAGGAGCACCGATTTCTGGGAAGCTAATCGTTGGTGTGAGTTCTTTCTTATAAAGGAACATGGTTCCAGCGTAGCCTTTGCGAGCAGGTTCTTGAGAGGAACGCCAAGTGTTTTCATAACCTGGGAAGAGTTCTTCTAAAATTTCCAAGTGTTTTTTTGTAGGCCCTTTTGAAGAAAGCTTGGTTTCTTGGATAGCGATGATATCAGCATTTTCAGCGACCAAGGTTTGTAGGACTTCTTGGGACAATTTTGCACGAGCTGAGTCACTCGTTAGGGCTGCATTGAGGGAATCAATATTCCATGAGATGAGTTTCATAAAGTTACCTTTTTCATTCAGATTATAGACTATATTATATCAAAAAAAGGCGTATTTCCCCAACGTATGGTTTGAAAAATCACCCTCTTTCATTTATAATTAAGAATGATTTTATGAAAGGGAGTGAAAATACATGAAATTCTATTCTTACGACTATGTCCTCAGCCAAATTGGTCAGCAAAATGGTATCATGATTGGTTTAGGGATTGTCCTATTAGCTGTGACAGGATTTTTAGCTTTCAAGGCTTATCATGATAAAAAGGGGACCAAATTTCGTGAGTTGGTCATGATTTCAGCTTTGACCTTATTAGCTCTCCTTTTGGTCAGCATCACGACTTATCAAAACAATCAAGTTTCTAACAATAAATTTCAAGCTTCACTTCATTTCATCGAGCTTGTTTCCAAAGAATTGGGAGTAGACAAGTCAGAAGTCTATGTCAATACTTCTGCCGACACTGATGGCGCACTTATCAAGGTCAGAGATCGCTATTACCGTGCCTTGAACGGAAGTGAGCCAGACAAGTACCTGCTAGAGAAAGTCGAATTGTATAAAACAGATGCAATTGAACTGGTGGAGGTGAACAAATGACACTCAATTATATCGAAATTTTAATCAAACTAGCCTTGGGTCTCTTTTCTCTGGTTTTTGTAATCAATGTGACAGGAAAGGGTAACCTAGCGCCTAACTCAGCAATAGACCAAATTCAGAACTATGTACTTGGGGGGATCATCGGTGGGGTGATTTACAATAGCGCCATCAGTATCCTTCAGTATGCAGTTATCCTGATTATGTGGACCATTCTGGTCTTGACTCTCAAATGGCTCAACAACAATGTTCACTTTGTGAAACGTTTGATTGATGGGAAGCCAACCCTGCTCATCAAAAATGGGAAGATTGATCCAGAAGCCTGCCGTTCGGTTGGTTTATCTGCAGCGGACGTAGCTCTTAAGCTCCGTAGTCAGGGAATTTTCCAAATGAAACAAGTCAAACGCGCTATGCAGGAGCAGAACGGTCAACTCATCGTAGTCCAAATGGGAGATGAGAATCCCAAGTATCCTGTTGTCACAGACGGTGTGATCCAAGTCGAAATTTTGGAGACCATTGGTCGGAGCGAAGAATGGCTGCTTGATAACCTCAGCAAACAAGGGTATGACAATGTGGCCAATATCTTTATCGCTGAGTATGACAAGGGTGTCGTCTCAGTCGTAACTTATGAATAAGAAAAACCTGGGGTCTTGTACTCTTCAAAAATCAAATTCAAACTGCGTCAACGTCGCCTTGCCGTATGTAGGTTACTGACTTCGTCAGTTCTATCTACAACCTCAAAGCAGTGCTTTGAGCAGCCTGCGGCTAGTTTCCTAGTTTGCTCTTTGATTTTCATTGAGTCTTGGCCTCAGGTTTCCATTTGCAATCAGAAAGGGATTTTATGTCCATTATTCAAAAACTTTGGTGGTTTTTCAAGTTAGAAAAACGCCGTTATCTAGTCGGGATTGTGGCCCTGGTCTTGGTTTCTGTCCTCAATCTCATTCCCCCCATGGTCATGGGACGGGTCATTGATGCCATTACATCGGGACAATTAACCCATCAGGACCTCCTTCTTAATCTATTTTATCTGCTGCTGGCAGCCTTTGGGATGTACTATCTGCGCTATGTTTGGCGCATGTATATCCTTGGAACTTCCTATCGTTTGGGGCAGATTATGCGGTCTCGCTTGTTTGAGCATTTTACTAAAATGTCGCCAGCCTTTTATCAAACATATCGGACAGGGGACCTGATGGCACACGCCACCAATGATATCAATGCCCTAACTCGTCTCGCAGGTGGCGGAGTCATGTCAGCAGTGGATGCCTCTATCACGGCTTTGGTGACTTTGCTGACCATGCTCTTTAGCATTTCTTGGCAGATGACTCTGGTTGCCATTCTTCCCTTGCCTTTTATGGCTTATGCGACCAGTCGTCTAGGGAGAAAGACCCACAAGGCCTTTGGCGAGTCACAAGCTGCCTTTTCCGAACTCAATAACAAGGTACAGGAGTCTGTATCAGGTATCAAGGTGACCAAGTCTTTCGGTTATCAGGCGGATGAGTTGAAGTCCTTTCAAGCGGTCAATGAATTGACCTTCCAAAAGAATCTCCAAACCATGAAATACGATAGTCTCTTTGACCCCATGGTTCTCTTGTTTGTTGGTTCGTCCTATGTTTTAACCCTCTTGGTCGGCTCTTTGATGGTTCAGAAAGGGCAAATCACGGTTGGAAATCTGGTTACCTTTATCAGCTACTTGGATATGCTAGTCTGGCCTCTTATGGCTATCGGTTTCCTCTTTAATATTACTCAGCGAGGCAAGGTATCTTACCAGCGGATTGAGGAACTTTTGTCTCAGGAATCACCTGTACAAGACCCTGAGTTTCCTCTGGACGGTATTGAAAATGGACGTTTGGAGTACGCCATTGACAGCTTTGCCTTTGAAAATGAGGAAACACTGACGGATATTCATTTTAGTTTAGAAAAAGGACAAACCCTAGGCTTAGTCGGGCAGACAGGCTCTGGGAAAACATCCTTGATTAAGCTCCTTTTGCGTGAATACGATGTGGATAAGGGAGCCATTTACCTAAATGGTCATGATATTCGAGACTATCGTCTGACAGACCTTCGCAGTCTCATGGGCTATGTTCCTCAGGACCAGTTCCTCTTTGCGACCTCTATCTTAGACAATATTCGCTTTGGAAATCCGAATTTGCCACTTTCAGCAGTCGAGGAAGCGACTAAGCTAGCCCAAGTTTACCATGATATTGTGGATATGCCTCAGGGATTTGACACGCTGATCGGTGAAAAGGGGGTCAGTCTTTCTGGTGGTCAAAAGCAGCGTCTAGCTATGAGTCGGGCGATGATTTTAGACCCTGATATTTTAATTTTAGATGATTCCTTATCGGCCGTGGATGCCAAGACAGAGTATGCGATCATCGATAATCTCAAGGAGACGCGGAAGGATAAGACAACTATCATCACAGCCCATCGTCTCAGTGCAGTCGTCCATGCAGATCTGATTTTGGTTCTGCAAAATGGCCAAATCATAGAACGCGGTACACACGAAGACCTGCTAGCTTTAGATGGCTGGTATGCCCAAACCTACCAGTCTCAGCAGTTGGAAATGAAAGGAGAAGAAGATGCAGAATAAACAAGAACAATGGGCTGTATTGAAGCGCTTGATGTCCTATCTCAAGCCCTATGGCCTCCTGACCTTTTTGGCACTCAGTTTTCTCCTGGCGACGACGGTCATTAAAAGTGTCATTCCCCTTGTAGCTTCCCACTTTATCGACCAGTATCTCAGCAATCTTAATCAACTGGCCGTGACCGTTTTGCTGGTCTACTATGGTCTTTACATCCTGCAAACTCTGGTCCAGTATGTTGGCAATCTTCTCTTTGCGAGGGTGTCCTACAGTATTGTTAGGGATATTCGTCGCGATGCCTTTGCCAATATGGAAAAACTGGGCATGTCTTATTTTGACAAGACGCCAGCAGGTTCCATCGTTTCTCGTTTGACAAATGATACCGAGACCATCAGTGATATGTTTTCGGGGATTTTATCCAGCTTTATTTCAGCAGTTTTCATCTTTCTGACAACTCTGTATACCATGTTGGTACTGGATTTTCGTTTGACAGGTTTAGTCTTGCTCTTTCTTCCCTTGATTTTCCTTTTGGTCAATCTCTATCGGAAAAAGTCAGTGAAAATCATCGAAAAAACTAGAAGTCTCTTGTCGGATATCAATAGCAAGCTAGCAGAAAGTATTGAAGGGATCAGAATTATCCAAGCCTTCAATCAAGAGAAGCGCCTGCAGGCAGAATTTGATGAAATCAACCAAGAACACTTGGTCTACGCCAACCGTTCTGTAGCCTTGGACGCCCTCTTTTTACGACCTGCCATGAGTTTACTGAAACTCCTAGGCTACGCTGTTTTGATGGCTTATTTTGGCTACCGTGGGCTTTATCTGGGAATAACAGCAGGAACCATGTATGCCTTTATCCAGTACATCAACCGTCTCTTTGATCCTCTGATTGAGGTGACGCAAAACTTTTCAACCCTTCAAACGTCCATGGTGTCTGCAGGTCGTGTTTTTGCCTTGATTGATGAGAGGACCTATGAGCCTCTTCAAGAAAATGGGCAAGCCAAAATCAAAGAGGGCAATATCCGTTTTGAACATGTGTGTTTCTCATATGACGGCAAACACCAGATTCTGGATGATATTTCCTTTTCTGTTAACAAGGGCGAAACCATTGCCTTTGTAGGTCATACAGGTTCGGGGAAATCTTCGATTATCAATGTCCTCATGCGCTTTTATGAATTTCAGTCAGGGCGAGTTCTCTTGGATGGTGTGGATATTAGGGACTACAGTCAGGAAGAGCTGAGAAAGAACATCGGTCTGGTCTTGCAGGATCCCTTCCTATATCACGGGACTATCAAGTCCAATATCGCCATGTACCAAGATCTTAGTGATGAAGAGGTCCAGGCTGCGGCTACCTTTGTCGATGCAGATCCCTTTATTCAGGAGCTTCCGCAGGGTTATGATGCACCTGTATCTGAGCGTGGCTCAAGCTTTTCTACTGGACAGCGTCAGCTTCTTGCCTTTGCCAGAACAGTTGCTAGTCAGCCTAAAATCCTGATTTTGGATGAAGCGACAGCCAATATTGACTCGGAGACAGAAAGTTTGGTTCAAGATTCCCTAGCTAAGATGAGACAGGGTCGGACGACCATTGCCATCGCTCATCGCCTTTCTACCATTCAAGACGCCAACTGCATTTATGTCTTGGATAAGGGGCGCATCATTGAGAGTGGAACCCATGAGGAACTCTTGGCCTTGGGAGGAACCTATCACAAGATGTATAGCTTGCAGGCTGGAGCCATGTCCTAATACTCTTTGAAAATCTCTTCAAACCACGTCAGCTTTATCTGCAACCTCAAAGCAGTACTTTGAGCAGCCTGTGGCTAGCCTCCTAGTTTGCGTTTTGATTTTCATTGAGTATAAGAAGGAAATTCTTTAAATTACAGATTTCTTGCACTGCCTTTTCCATTTTGTGGTATAATGAAAAATGTTGACAAATAGTATAATAAAAACAAAGGAGAAACAGCATGCTGAAATGGGAAGACTTGCCCGTGGAAATGCAATCAAGCGAGGTTGAGTCTTACTACCAGCTTGTCTCTAAAAGGAAAGGTTCGCTGATTTTCAAGCGTTGTCTGGACTGGGTTCTGGCCTTGGTTTTACTGATTTTGACTTCCCCAATCTTTCTCATCTTGAGCATTTGGATCAAGTTGGATAGCAAGGGACCTGTCATTTACAAGCAAGAGCGCGTGACCCAGTACAATCGTCCATTCAAGATTTGGAAGTTCCGTACCATGGTAACGGATGCGGATAAAAAAGGAAGTCTAGTGACTTCAGCTAACGATAGCCGTATTACCAAAGTGGGAAATTTCATTCGCCGTGTGCGCTTGGACGAACTGCCTCAGCTGGTCAATGTCCTTAAAGGCGAAATGTCCTTTGTCGGTACAAGACCTGAGGTGCCACGCTACACCGAGCAGTATAGTCCTGAAATGATGGCGACCTTGCTCTTGCCAGCCGGAATCACCTCTCCAGCTAGTATCAACTACAAGGATGAGGACACCATCATCAGTCAAATGACGGAGAAAGGTTTGTCAGTTGACCAGGCCTATGTCGAACATGTCCTCCCTGAAAAGATGCGCTATAATCTCGCCTATCTCCGAGAATTTAGTTTCCTTGGAGACATCAAAATCATGTTTCAAACCGTGTTTGAGGTACTAAAATAAAGTAGTCATGAGAAAATGAGTACAGATAAAAGGAGCAAATCAATGCCAAATTACAATATTCCATTTTCACCACCCGATATTACCGAAGCTGAAATTGCTGAAGTAGCGGACACCCTTCGTTCTGGCTGGATCACAACAGGTCCGAAGACAAAAGAACTGGAGCGCCGCTTGTCTCTTTACACACAGACACCTAAGACTGTCTGTCTCAACTCTGCGACAGCCGCTCTTGAGTTGATTTTGCGTGTGCTTGAAGTGGGACCTGGTGATGAAGTCATCGTTCCAGCTATGACTTATACAGCTTCATGTAGTGTCATCACACACGTAGGAGCAACCCCTGTCATGGTGGATATCCAAGCAGATACGTTTGAGATGGACTATGACTTGCTTGAGCAAGCCATCACTGAAAAAACCAAGGTGATCATCCCAGTAGAGCTTGCCGGGATTGTTTGCGACTATGACCGTTTGTTCCAAGTTGTTGAGAAAAAACGTGACCTCTTTACAGCTGCTAGCAAGTGGCAAAAGGCCTTTAACCGTATTGTGATTGTCTCTGATAGTGCCCATGCTTTGGGATCTACTTACAAAGGACAACCAGCTGGTTCTATCGCTGACTTCACTTCCTTCTCTTTCCATGCTGTTAAGAACTTTACAACAGCTGAGGGAGGAAGTGCGACTTGGAAAGCCAATCCAGCGATTGACGACGAAGAAATGTACAAGGAATTCCAAATCCTTTCCCTTCATGGTCAAACCAAAGATGCCCTTGCCAAGATGCAACTGGGCTCATGGGAATACGATATCGTAACCCCTGCCTACAAGTGCAACATGACAGATATCATGGCTTCCCTTGGTCTAGTACAATTGGATCGTTACCCAAGTTTGCTTGACCGTCGTAAGGAAATCGTAGACCGTTATGATCGTGGATTTGCGGGTACTCGTATTCACCCACTTGCACACAAGACTGATACTGTCGAATCTTCACGCCACCTCTACATCACCCATGTAGAAGGAGCAAGTTTAGAAGAACGTAACCTTATCATCCAAGAATTGGCCAAGGCGGGAATTGCAAGTAACGTTCACTACAAACCGCTTCCGCTCTTGACAGCCTATAAGAATCTTGGCTTTGATATGGCAGATTATCCAAGAGCCTATGCCTTTTTTGAAAATGAAATTACCCTTCCTCTTCATACAAAATTAAGCGATGAAGAAGTGGATTACATCGTTCAGACTTTGGTGAGAATCTCTGAAGAAATCCTCGGTTCTGGAAAAAAATCATAAAAAATCTTGACAAAGATAGAACAATAACATATAATATTCTCAATAAATCAGAAAAGTAACTATATTCGATCTTCAGGGAGCCTGTGGTGATTGTGAACAGGTGGTTGGAAGTAGTGAAAGTGGGCTGATTTTAAAAATGAATTTGAAACAATGAAAATTCGGTGCGCACACCTTACAGTGCAACTTGTTGTTAGACAAGGCAGAGATGTAAAGGGGAATAGTCCCTTTATAATTGAGGTGGCACCGCGTTACCAACGCCCTCACACGGATTGATTTCTGTGTGTGGGCTTTTTTCATATCTTTAAATTAATACTGAAAGAGGAAAACTTTTATGACAACTAAAGGTTATTTTGGACAATTTGGTGGTAGTTTTGTACCGGAGCCGATTCAGGCTTTGTTGGATGAGTTGGAAGTGACATTTGACAAGTACAAGGATGATCCAGAATTTTTGGCAGAATTTCGCCATTACTTGAAGGATTATTCAGGTCGCGAAACACCACTTTATTTTGCGGAAAGTTTGACAGATCACCTGGGTGGGGCTAAGATTTATCTTAAACGTGAAGACCTGAACCACCTTGGTTCTCACAAGCTTAACAACGTTTTAGGGCAAATTCTTCTTGCCAAACGTATGGGCAAGAAACGAGTGATCGCAGAAACAGGAGCTGGTCAGCACGGTGTTGCGACGGCAGCAGCTGCAGCTAAGTTTGGTATGGCCTGTGATGTCTACATGGGGGCAGAAGATGTGGAACGTCAACGTCTCAATGTCTTTCGCATGGAGATGATGGGAGCAACTGTTCACGCGGTTGAAACGGGAACTCGAACTCTCAAGGACGCGGTTGATGCAGCCTTTGGAGCATGGATGAATGATCTTGAAGCCTTCTACGTTTTGGGATCTGCTGTAGGTCCTCATCCTTATCCTACAATTGTTCATGAATTCCAAAAGGTCATCAGTGAAGAATCTCGTCGTCAAATCTTAGAAAAAGAAGGCCGTTTACCAGACTATGTCATTGCCTGTGTAGGTGGTGGTTCCAATGCTATCGGTGCTTTTTCACAGTATGTGGCTGATGAAGAAGTCAAATTGGTTGGGGTCGAAGCTGCTGGTCATGGACTTGATACAGACAAGCACGCAGCTACTATGACAAAAGGTAGTATCGGAATTGTCGACGGCATGAAGACCTATGCAGTCTTTAAGGAAGATGGAGAGCTGGCTCCAGTTTACTCTATCTCAGCTGGTTTGGACTATCCAGGGGTTGGCCCAGAACACGCCTACTTTAAAGATTCAGGCCGCGTAGAATACGTAGCAGCGACAGACGAAGAAGCTGTTCAAGCCTTGCTCCTTCTCAGCAAGACAGAAGGGATTATCCCAGCGATTGAAAGTTCGCATGCTATCGCAGAAGCGGTTAAACGTGCACCGAAACTAAGTAAAGATGACATTATCATCATCAATGTCTCTGGTCGTGGAGACAAGGATGTAGCTGCCATTGCAGACGACCTAGAAGCTAAAAAATAAGAGATGGAAAAATTATAGTTATTTCTTTCCCAGAGAGCTTGTGGTTGCTGGAAACAAGCAGAGAAAGCTGTAAGATTGGGTCCATCTGAAACGAGAGAAGAAAACATAATTCTCAAGGGAGTGCCCTTTATCGCACAGCCTGTTATAGGAAAGTTCTGAGACAGGAATAAGAGATAGGAGAAATCCTATAATTGAGGTGGCACCGCGAATTTCGTCCTCACGCAAGTTATTTTGCGTGGGGATTTTTCATACAATCGCCACGGACTAGAAGTAGAACTGAAAGGGAAATTACAATGGAACGAATCATTCATGGAGATGTTTTATCACCAATCTTGGCTTATATGCGCCTAAAGGGGCAACACAAGGTTATCTTAGAGAGTATTCCGAGAGACAAGGAAACCGCTCGTTTTTCTATCCTAGCTTATAATCCTGTTTTTGAGATTAAGTTTGAAAATGGAGTCCTTTATCAAAATGGTCAAGTGATTGATCGGGATCCTTTGGATTTCCTTTATGAAGTGACTCATAAGAGCCAGCATCATTCAGACCTACCTTTTGGTGGGGGAGCTATTGGCTTTGTTGGTTACGATATGATTTCTCTTTATGAAGAAATTGGTCAAATCCCTGAGGATACCATTGGGACGCCAGACATGCATTTCTTTGTCTATGAGAGTTATATGGTCTTTGACCATAAGAAGGAAAAAATCCATGTCATCGAAGATGCTCTTTACAGCGAGCGCAGTCAAGAAGACTTGGAAAAAGCCTTGAACCAAGTGCTTGAAGAATTACGCATTCCTGCTCCAAATGAATTTGAAGACTTGGATTTATCTCCGCTAGACTTCAAATCGCACATCGCTCCTCAGAAGTTTGAGCAAATGGTGGAAACCGCTCGTGACTTGATTCGTAATGGGGATATGTTCCAATGCGTACTCAGCCAGCGTTTCTCAGCAGAAGTTACTGGCAATCCTTTTGACTTCTATAGAAATCTCCGCGTGACCAATCCATCTAATTACCTCTATTTCTATGACTTTGGGGACTATCAAATCATCGGTGCCAGTCCAGAAAGTTTGGTTTCAGTTAAAAATGGCATCGTGACAACTAATCCGATTGCAGGTACGCGACCAAGAGGGGCTACGGATGAAGAGGACAAGGCCTTGGCGACAGACCTGCTTTCTGATGAGAAGGAAACAGCAGAACATGGAATGTTGGTAGACTTGGGGCGTAACGATATTGGTCGCATCTCTGAAACGGCAAGTGTCCAAGTTACCAAGTATATGGAAGTGGAGCTCTTCCGCTATGTCATGCATTTGACCAGCGTGGTGAAAGGACGTTTGCTTCCAGAACTCACTGCCATGGATGCCTTGAAAGCTACACTTCCAGCTGGAACAGTGTCAGGAGCTCCAAAGATTCGGGCCATGAGACGCATCTATGAACTGGAGACGGAAAAACGAGGCGTATACGCAGGAGCAATCGGCTACTTGTCTGCGACGGGTGATATGGATTTCGCCATTGCCATCCGAACTATGATTCTCAAAAATCAAACAGCCTATGTTCAGGCTGGGGCAGGGATTGTCTATGATTCTATCGCCCAAAACGAATACCAAGAAACCATTAACAAGGCTAAATCTATGACTAGAATTGGAGAACTAAGACCATGATTTTATTGATTGACAACTATGATTCCTTTACCTATAACTTGGCCCAGTATATTGGGAATTTTGCAGAAGTGAAGGTCTTGAGAAATGATGATCTCAAGCTGTATGAAGAAGCTGAAAAAGCAGATGGTCTGGTTTTTTCTCCCGGCCCTGGTTGGCCAGTTGATGCTGGAAAGATGGAAGACATGATTCGTGACTTTGCAGGTAAGAAGCCAATTCTAGGGATTTGTTTGGGTCATCAAGCTATCGCAGAAGTCTTTGGTGGGAAGCTAGGCTTGGCTCCAACAGTCATGCATGGGAAACAGAGCCATATCAGCTTTGAAGCGCCATCTGTTCTCTATCAAGGCATTGAGGATGGTCGTCCAGTCATGCGTTATCACAGTATTTTAATTGAAGAAATGCCAGAAGGCTTTGAAGTGACAGCTCGTTCGACTGATGACCAAGCTATTATGGGAATTCAACACAAAACCCTGCCGATTTATGGCTTCCAGTACCATCCAGAAAGTATCGGAACGCCAGATGGCTTGTCTTCTATTCGGAATTTTATCGAGAAGGTTGTAAAGTGAGGAAACTAGGATGAAAGAGATTATTGAAAAACTAGCAAAATTTGAAAATTTATCAGGTGTGGAAATGACGGATGTCATTGAGCGTATCGTAACTGGGCGTGTAACCGAATCTCAGATTGCTTCTCTCCTTTTAGCCCTTAAGATGAAGGGGGAAACACCTGAAGAACGCACAGCCATTGCACAAGTCATGAGAGGCCATGCCCAACACATTCCGACTGAAATTCATGATGCCATGGACAACTGCGGTACAGGTGGAGACAAGTCCTTCAGCTTTAACATTTCGACAACTGCAGCCTTTGTCTTGGCTGGTGGTGGTATTCATATGGCTAAGCACGGTAACCGTTCGATTTCTTCTAAATCAGGTTCGGCAGATGTCCTTCAAGCATTAGGCATCAATCTTGATCTCAAACCAGCTGAACTTGGTAAGGTTTTCGATAAAACTGGAATCGTCTTTCTCTTCGCTAAAAATATGCACCCAGCTATGAAGTACATCATGCCAGCTCGTTTGGAGTTAGGAATTCCAACGATTATGAACTTGACTGGTCCACTGATTCACCCAATGGCTTTGGAAACACAGTTGCTTGGCATTAGTCGTCCAGAACTGCTAGAAAGCACAGCTCAGGTTTTGAAAAACATGGGCCGCAAACGTGCCATCGTGGTTGCTGGACCAGAAGGGCTGGATGAAGCTGGCTTGAACGGAACAACCAAGATTGCTCTTCTTGAAAATGGCGAAATCACCTTGTCAAGCTTCACTCCAGAGGATTTGGGGATGAAAGGCTACGCTATCGAAGATATTCGTGGAGGGAATGCTCAGGAAAATGCAGAAATTTTGCTCAGCGTTCTTCAAAACCAACCAAGTCCATTCTTGGAAACGACAGTTTTAAATGCTGGTCTTGGTTTCTATGCCAATGGTAAGGTAGATAGTATCAAGGAAGGAGTTGCCTTGGCTCGTCAAGTGATTGCTAGTGGCAAGGCCCTTGAAAAACTCAGACTGTTACAGGAGTACCAAAAATGAGTCAGGAATTTTTAGCACGAATCTTAGAACAGAAGGCGGGTGAAGTCGAGCAAATGGAGCTGGAGGAAATCCAGCCCTTGCGCCAGACCTATCGCTTGGCAGAATTTTTGAAGAATCACCAGGACCGTTTGCAGGTAATCGCTGAAGTCAAGAAGGCTAGCCCTAGTCTGGGAGATATCAATCTAGATGTGGATATTGTGCAACAGGCCCAGACTTATGAAGCGAACGGCGCAGTGATGATTTCGGTTTTGACAGATGAAGTTTTCTTTAAAGGGCATTTAGATTATCTACGAGAGATTTCTAGTCAGGTAGAGATTCCGACGCTCAACAAGGACTTTATTATTGACGAAAAGCAAATCATCCGTGCTCGAAATGCAGGTGCTACAGTTATCTTGCTCATCGTGGCAGCCCTGTCAGAAGAATGCCTCAAGGAACTGTACGACTATGCGACAGAGCTTGGTCTGGAAGTCTTGGTGGAGACTCACAATCTAGCTGAACTAGAGGTGGCCCACAGACTTGGTGCGGAGATTATTGGGGTCAATAATCGCAACTTGACCACCTTTGAAGTCGACTTGCAGACCAGTGTAGACTTAGCCCAGCACTTTAAGGAAGGTCGCTATTACATTTCTGAATCTGCCATTTTCACAGGACAGGATGCGGAACGAGTAGCAACATACTTTAACGGAATCTTGGTGGGAACAGCTCTCATGCAGGCAGAAGATGTAGCCCAGAGAATCAAGGAGTTGCAAATTGACAAAGGTTAAAATTTGCGGATTATCTACCAAAGAAGCGGTAGAAACAACCGTATCAGCAGGGGCAGACTATATCGGTTTTGTCTTCGCACCCAGTAAAAGACAGGTGACCTTGGATCAGGCTGCTGAGCTGGCAAAGCTCATTCCTGTGAACGTTAAGAAGGTTGGCGTATTTGTTTCACCAAGTCGAGCTCAACTGCTAGAAGCAATTGACAAAGTTGGCTTGGACTTGATTCAAGTTCATGGTCAGGTAGCAGATGATTTGTTTAAGGATTTGCCTTGTGCCAGCATTCAGGCTGTGCAGGTGGATGGAAATGGTCATGTGCCTCATTCTCGGGCAGACTATCTACTCTTTGATGCGCCTGTGGCAGGGAGTGGTCAGACCTTTGACTGGGGTCAACTGGATACGACAGGACTTGCTCAGCCCTTCTTTATCGCAGGTGGGCTTAAGGAAGACAATGTAGCAAAAGCAATTCAACATTTCTCTCCCTATGCAGTAGATGTATCAAGTGGAGTGGAGACAGATGGACAGAAAGATCATGAAAAGATTAGAAGATTTATAGAGAGGGTAAAGCATGGCATATCAAGAACCAAATAAAGATGGATTTTACGGAAAATTCGGTGGACGTTTTGTCCCAGAAACTTTAATGACAGCAGTTTTGGAGTTGGAAAAAGCTTATCGTGAAAGTCAGGCAGACCCAAGTTTCCAAGAGGAATTAAACCAGCTCTTACGCCAGTATGTAGGACGTGAAACGCCTCTTTACTACGCAAAAAACTTGACCCAGCATATCGGCGGAGCCAAGATTTATCTCAAACGGGAAGATCTCAACCATACAGGGGCCCACAAGATTAACAATGCCTTGGGACAAGTTCTTCTGGCTAAACGTATGGGCAAAAATAAAATTATCGCTGAAACAGGTGCTGGTCAGCACGGTGTGGCAACTGCAACAGCTGCGGCCCTCTTTAACATGGAATGTACCATATATATGGGTGAGGAAGATGTCAAACGCCAAGCCCTTAATGTCTTCCGTATGGAGCTTTTGGGAGCCAAGGTTGAGGCTGTGACAGATGGTTCGCGCGTACTCAAGGATGCGGTTAATGCAGCCCTTCGTTCATGGGTAGCGAATATCGATGATACCCACTATATCCTTGGTTCTGCCTTGGGACCTCATCCATTCCCAGAAATTGTTCGTGACTTCCAAAGTGTGATTGGTCGAGAAGCTAAACAACAGTACCGTGACTTGACAGGTCAAGATTTACCAGATGCCCTAGTAGCCTGTGTAGGTGGTGGTTCTAATGCTATCGGACTCTTTCATCCATTTGTAGAAGATGAGTCTGTAGCTATGTATGGGGCTGAAGCAGCTGGACTTGGTGTGGATACAGAGTACCACGCAGCGACCTTGACCAAGGGACGTCCAGGTGTTCTCCATGGTTCTCTCATGGATGTGCTCCAAGATGCTCATGGTCAAATTCTTGAAGCCTTCTCTATCTCAGCAGGTTTGGACTATCCTGGTATCGGTCCGGAACATTCTCACTACCATGATATCAAACGTGCCAGCTATGTTCCTGTGACTGACGAGGAAGCTTTGGAAGGTTTCCAACTCTTGTCTCGTGTGGAAGGAATTATACCAGCCTTGGAATCAAGCCACGCCATTGCCTTTGCAGTGAAATTGGCCAAAGAACTCGGTCCAGACAAGTCGATGATTGTCTGCCTATCCGGTCGTGGGGACAAGGATGTAATTCAAGTCAAAGACCGCTTAGAAGCAGATGCAGCAAAGAAGGGAGAAGCCCATGCCTAAGACACTAACAGAAAAATTGAAGGCTATCAAAGCAGCAGGAAAAGGAATTTTCGTTCCTTATATCATGGCTGGGGACCATGAGAAAGGTTTGGATGGTCTCGGTGAAACAATCCACTTTTTAGAAGATTTGGGTATTTCAGCTATTGAAGTGGGTATTCCCTTTTCAGACCCTGTTGCAGATGGACCTGTGATTGAAGAAGCAGGCTTGCGCAGTTTAGCTCATGGGACTTCTACCCAAGCTTTGGTTGAAACCTTGAAAACCATTCAGACTGAGGTTCCACTGGTCATCATGACCTACTTCAATCCCCTCTTTCAGTACGGTGTGGAGAAATTTGTCAAAGATCTGGCAGATACAGCAGTTAAGGGCTTGATTATCCCAGACTTGCCTCATGAGCATGCCAACTTTGTAGAGCCCTTTTTGGCAGACACGGACATCGCCTTGATTCCCCTAGTTAGCTTGACAACAGGAATTGAGCGTCAGAAAGAGTTGATCAAGGGAGCTGAAGGCTTTGTCTATGCTGTTGCCATCAATGGGGTGACAGGGAAGTCAGGAAATTACCGTGCAGACTTGGACAAGCACTTGACACAATTGCATCAAGTAGCTGACATCCCAGTCTTGACAGGTTTTGGTGTATCTAGTCAGGCTGATGTAGAACGTTTCAATGCGGTGTCAGATGGCGTTATCGTCGGTTCGAAAATTGTAAAAGCCCTCCATCAAGGAGAGCCGATTCAGGAATTTATCAAACAAGCAGTAGCTTACCAAAAATAACCAAACAAGCAGCAAGTAAGAGGAAAGGCACAAAAGGAAGTCTTTCCTTTTTCTTTTTCGAAAGAAAGGCTAAAATCCCTGCCGCAGAAGCGAACTGAATCAAGATGAGTAATTCGGTCACGCTAAAGACGAGCGAACAAGAAGCCAGAAAGAGAAAATCCCCTGCGCCTATTCGGATATCGATAAAATGAGCCATGATTCCAAGGGCAAGGAAAAAGAGCATAATCAGATTCCAACCAGAGCAAGCCATGAGGATTAGGTGAAACGTCAGCCAGACCAGTAAGGGATATTCCTGATGGCGAAAGTCGTAGATGCCCAAGGTCAAACCAGCAGTGATGAGGATGACTTGCCCCAAGGAAAGAAAGCCCCAAGACCAAGCCAGAAAGAGAAATCCCAAGCTCAATTCAAAGAGGGCATACCAGAATGGATAGCGAATCTTGCAGTAGCAACAGCGAAAGCGATTGAAGACCTGAGATACAATAGGAATCAAATCTAAGGGACGCAAGCGAGTCTGACAGGAATTGCAGTGGCTAGCTGGTCGAATAATGGATTGCTCAGGAAAACGGTCAATGACCAAACCAAAGAAAGAAGCGAGAATGCTCCCGACAAGAAAAAAATAAAGATCAATCATACTTATCTATTCGTAAAAAATAGGAGAAGTAGTATAATAAAGAAACACTGATAAGATGGTGAGGTCAAGATGACAATTCGTTTTGAAGAAAATGTGAGCATAGAAAATGCTCAATTCGTATGCCAATGGTCTAACTCCCTCGGAAAATCCTTTCAAGAACAATGGATGGGACCAAAGATTCCTTTTCCACTGACCCTTCAAGCCTTGCAAGATTTGGAAGGAATCTTTTCAATCTTTGATGGACAAGAGTTTGTTGGGCTAATACAAAAAATCAGGCTAGAAGACAGAAATCTTCATATCGGGAGATTTTTTATCAACCCCCAGAAACAGGGGCAAGGATTAGGTAGCCAGGCTTTTAAGGACTTTATTCAATTAATGTTTGAAAATGAAGAAATTGCCAGTATTTCTCTAACAGTCTTTGAGTCAAATCAAGCAGCAAAGCATCTGTATCAAAAAGAAGGATTTGAAATCGTTCAAATGGTTGAAACACCTATACGAAAATACATCATGAAAAAGGGCGGATAGCAGATTGACTTTGTAGTAAAAACTCCTTTTTCGTTGTGAAGAAGGCTATGCTATTTTAAAGGTAGAAGGAATGGCTCGTATGAAAAAAACAGATATTTTTAAAGACATTGTTTGGATTATGACACATGATTCATCTACAGTAAAAGATCGCAAAGGGTGCAACCCTCAGCCTTTTCTAGAAAAGATTACAGATGATATGACTGAGCAAGAATTTCTTTATCAAGTCAGGACTTATCTTGCTAGTTTTGGGATTATTGGGCATATTTCTTTCCATGATAAAAAATCAGGTCCAAAAGGTTTTCTTTTGAGGATAAGTGAGCAGGAAATGTTTGTTGAGGAAGCAAACCAAGATACAGGTCTCCAAGTGGGGGATCGAATCCTCAGTCTGGACGGGATAAGTTTGGAGCAAGTAGCTTTGCAACACCAAAATTACTTTATTAGTCTGACTCCAGAAAGACGATACCGAGAATGGGTAGATCTGCTACTGATGGCAGAGCAAGTGACCGTCTTGCGAGATGGGCAGGAGATGTCTATTGCAGTTCGTGCTAGCCAGCAAGCTCAAAAAGCTCAGATTTTTTGGAAAAAGTTGGAGTCAGATATCCTCTATCTACGTTTAGATAATTTTATGGATGAAGAAGCGATTAACCGTTTATACCAAGAGTGTTTGCAGAAGATTGCTGAGACAGAAACTCTTATTATAGATGTCCGTTACAACAATGGGGGCACGGATTCTTTGTATTTTCCGCTCTTACATCTTGGCTTGGAGGAAGGGAAAGGCTATGACACTCTTGATTTACAGGATGATGGAATGGAAATTCTCTATACAGAAGGAAATGTCGATCGACGCTTAAAAGATTTTGAAACATGGCTTCAACAAGAAAATATCAGTCCTGATACGGTGAAACTGCTTGAAGATTTTCGTAATAATTTACTCCAAAATCGAGGGAAAGGCTATGTTCGGTATCAGGATGATCAAGACGAGCTTTTCCCAGGTGTTAAGGGTGGTCACTATCCAGAGCAGATTTTTGTTTTGTCGGATATTTATTGTGCATCATCAGGAGATAATTTTGTCAAGATGATGAAGGATTTTAAGAAAGTGACAGTTATCGGCCGTCCAACGCTTGGTATTTTAGACTACTCAAATTGTTGCAAGGTAGATTATGATGATTACTTTTTGATGTTCCCAACTTCTCGCTGGTTGGCTATAGATAAAGGCAAAGGGATGACGGACAAAGGTGTTCTTCCTGATATAGAAATCCCTTGGACTCCTGCACATTTTGAACGAGATGTAGATCTAGATAAATGTCTGAAGTTGATTGAGATGAAGAGGAAACATTAGATTGTTTAAATAAAAGACTTAGTTCTGTATGAAATAGAGCTAAGTCTTTTGCTTTCGATCTGCTTGTAATTGAGTAAAATGATTGTATCACTGAGGGGCAAAAGAATTTTTTTACACATAAAATATATCTTGAGCATCCGTTGATGGAATAAAAGTAGGGAGGACACAAAAAAAGCCTTGAAACCAAGGCTTTTCCTGTTGTTTTTAGATGCCCCCTGCATGGATTTGTAAGAACTTTTCATATTGAAAATAAACAAAAATGTTGAAATATAGCTGATTTTAGGGAAATACTTTTAGGTGTTTTCAATGTCAGGATTTAAAAATGGGGCAAAAGTGGGGCAAAAACGAATGACTCGTATTTTGTTTGAAAACCTATAATACCTAATGATTATGCTATTCTAGATATATAGTTTTGTTATAAATAAATGTCAGTGCGAGATCAAATTGGAGGATAAAATGGAAAAACAAATTAATGAAAAAAAGCCTTGGTTCCCAAGGCTTTTTAATGTTATAAACTCATTAAAATAATCCCCAGTTAGATTTGGAATATTTTTTATTCTGTGTCATATAAAAATAAATAAAATGAATGGCTATAGCTAGAGCTAAAATGGTTGTTATACTCACTACTATTATAGGATTAGAAGCAAAGATTAAAGAGAGAATCAAGGCAGCCAGATAGAGTGTCGCTTGGACACAGTAGTAACTTTTCGAATAGCGAAGATAGTGTTTGTTATAGGGCCCATTTACTAGGACAGCAGCTTGAAAGAGGCCAAATCCGATATAAGAGAAGCTGGTTGCAAAGAGAAGATTAGCTTCAGGATTCAGAAGAAAACTCATCGAAACGGTCATCATAATAAGTCCAATGAAAATAGGATAGTGACTGTAAATTAGAAATAGTCCCTTTTGATTAGATTTTTCATCAATAGCATGGTCGAATTGACCAAAATAAAACAAGAACAGAGAAAGCATAATAATGAAATAAAGAACTGAATAAATCGAGAAATTCTCGATTGTAAAGAAGTTAGCTAGCTCCATAATCATCTCTCCAAACGTAATAATGACAAGAAGGGAGATGCGCTCGATTAAATGGGGGAGATTTACCTGGTAATGCTTATCTTTACTAAGCAAGATAATTGGCATAATAAATGTTAGCAGAATACTAGCAAATAAGACAGAGACTGCAACGTAAATAGGAAGAAGAGCTGCTAGATAGACTCCTAAACTTCCTAGACCTGTTATCCATAGAAAACCTTTGATACTTTCCCGTTCAACATTATCGGTTGATTTTCTAAAAAATTCAACCAAATATTGAAAAAATAAGGTAAAGGTTAATGTACCAACAGCCCAACAAAGATAATGAAAATATTGTTGCCAATCAGGTCCAATCATATTGGCTATAAAGAGTAAAAGTCCCATTTTGATAAACATGATTACCATGTTAAATAAAGAGTTCTTTCCATAGCGATTGGTATAAACGGTTTGAATCATCCATGAATCAGTGAGAACCAAAACAGCCATGAAAAAATCAAGGAAAGAATTCCAAGTCAAAATACCGTTATGAAGATGCTCAATTAAAGTAGTTGCTTTTGAAATTGCAAAAACAAAAACTAGGTCATAAAAAAGTTCTGAAAATTCTACACGTTTATGTTTAATAAGAGTTGTCATCTTAAGTCCTTTCTATTCTAGAAGTACAATTTATTATAACAGAAAATGGTAATGAGAGAAAAGGAAATGCTTAAATAACTTCATGTGACGCGAATTGTCAAAACCTTGGAGCACATTTACCTCATGTACCAACTCACAGGCAGAGTGTTTGATGATTGATAATGAAGAATAAGATTTTACAATAGAAAAGCGAGGATATCCTCGCTTTTTTTATTTAATCTAATAGCTCCTTATTTTCAATTAAGAGCTCTAGTGGAGATTTATCTCTTGCTTCAATAAAACCAGGTTCATATTGGGTATGAAGTGTTCTTTTCTGAGAAGTTGGATCAATATACAACTCTTTTCCATCTTCTGTGTATAGTTGGTTGCCTCTTGTTAGGTAAAGTAAATCCTCTAAGTACTGTCCATCAGTATGTAGGAAATGCTCGATGTATTTGACAGCTTTTAAGATTTCACTTACTTTATCGGAGTATTCATTAGATTCAAGAACACTCTTTTCTAACTCAATCTCTTTACTCGTTCCAAAGAGTTGGGTTGGAGTTGCATTAAAATATTCTGCTATCTTATCCAAATTTGCAAAGGTAGGATAGCTTTTTTGTTTTTCGTAATCAGAGATGGACTGTTTACCGATTCCTAAATCTTCAGCTAGTTGAGTTTGGCTTACTCCTTTTTCTATGCGTAGTCGTGCCAAATTGGGTCCAAAATTTTGAATAATAAAGGTCATGGGAAACTCCTATTTTTATTTTTAACTTATTTTATCACCTATAAACTTACAAATCAAGTTTTTAGTTGACTAATTAAAATATTTTTTATAAAATATATTTATAACTTATAAATAAGTTATAAATAATACAAAATAGCTCGTAAGTTTAGGATTGGTGAGTGGGGAGGAAGTTGAGGACGAGACTATGACTTATGACTATTCGAAGCCTTGGAGCTAGAAATTGTGTGACAAGGACAAGGGACGAGCCTGACGGGAAGTCAGGCGAAGTCCTGCAGACTGCCGTCCAGACAATTTCTAGCCAAGCAAAAGCTGGCTATTCTAACAGCCAGCAAAAAGGTACACTTAGGGCAACGCCCAAAGAACGACGGAACGAGCAAACGTTGATTTGACGGTGTTTCTGAGGACTAAAAAATCTAAAAGAAGGGGGGACGATTTTGTTGGTTTCTATACAAGATTTAAGAAGCATTCAAGAACGATGTGATGTAGGAGAATTAGTACAGCGGTTCGATGTCAGTATTGATAGATTAACGGTTATCTGGGATACAGACACTGGTTCCCTAAGACGAATTTTCAAAAATCTGAAACAGGCAATAAGCGCAAAAGTTGACTCATTTGAAATACATGATAACGTACGAGATGATGTCTTTACTTTAGCTAAAGATTTTAATGAGTATGATTCAATCAATATTATATTCTTCCAATTAGCCATTTATGGAAATGAACAATTGATTCGAATTGATTTCAATCCTAATACTTTAAAAGAATTTGATGGAATGAAAGTATGGAGGCAATTAATGTACTTTGCTAGATTGAATTCATTGACGGTACGTTTGTCACGTTTTGATTTGGCATTTGACATTTTCAACAATCCTGAAATCGTTAATTTGCAACATATTAAAGGTGGTGTTACCCATAAGGTCTTCTATGGTAGAGGGGGCGAATTAGAGACGAAATATTGGGGTTCTAGCGGTAGTAATGTACAAGTTAGGTTATATGATAAGAATAAAGAAATCATTGCTCACAAGCGCGAAGAGAAGCTAGATTTGGCTGTAAATCCGTTTTGGTGGAGACTGGAGTTCCAACTCAGGACCAAAGCGATTGGTGAGGAGATGGTCCAAGATATTATGAATCGACTTGATAATTTCGGATTTTATAAGCTAGAACATATTCGAGTGGATCAAAGAGCATTTACAATTATCTTTCTCAACAATCCTGAACTGTTATCATTGGCTTTTCCAAATTTAAAATCAGACAGTATCAAAAAGAAAAAAACAAGAGTCCGCAAACTATTGAGAGAAGAAACGAACCAATTTGCGGAAGAATTAAAAGAAGTATTAATACAGAATCTCCCTAAATTAAATTCAGAATTACAACTACTTGTAGGTGAGTTTCTGAATTTAGAAAAAAAATAAGGAGGATAACTATGGACAATAATTTAATTAGTAACAAAGAATTAATTGAAATGGGCTATCGCCCTCATACAGCGAATGATATCATTCATCAGGCAAGAGAATTACTTGTATCACGAGGTTATACATTTTATAATCGCAAACGTTTGATGGTTGTTCCAAAAAGTGTTGTAAATGAGATTCTAGGAACAGAGGTGGCGTAATATGGCGAGTGTTCGTTATCGAAAGCGAGGAGATAGTAATTTATGGACCTATGAAATTCGTAGCGAAGGAAAAACTGTTGCTCATAATAGCGGTTTTAAAACAAAAAAACTTGCAGAGTCAGAAGCTGAACCGATTCTGCAAGAACTTCGTTTAGGGAAAAGAATTTCTAGAGATATTTCTCTTATCGATCTATATCAAGAATGGCTTGAACTAAAAATTCTACCGAGTAGTAGGTCGGAAGAGACAAAGAAAAAATATCTTCTCCGTAAAAACACAATTGAAAGATTATTTGGAAATAAAAAAGTCACTCAAATTCGTGCGAGTGAATACCAAAGAATAATGAATAAGTATGGGCAAACAGTTGGTAGAAATTTTCTTGGTAGATTGAATACTGGGATTCATCAGAGCATCCAAATGGCAATTGCCGACAAAGTTCTAATAGATGATTTTACACAACATGTCGAGTTATTTTCATCCAAAGAACAACAGATGACAGAAGAGAAATATTTACATACAGAAAAGGACTATCTGGATTTACTTTTAGCAGTAAAGAGAAAATTTGATTACCAACATTCAATTGTTCCTTATATCGTCTATTTTCTATTAAAAACAGGTATGAGGTTTGGAGAGTTAATAGCGTTAACTTGGAATGAAGTTGACTTTGACAGAGGACTGCTAAAAACATATAGGAGGTTTAATACCCTTACTCATAAATTTGTCCCTCCAAAAAACAAAACGTCTATTCGGGTGGTACCGATAGACGAAGAATGTATCAAGATATTACAAGTCCTAAAAATTGAACAAGAGAAGGCTAATAAAGAGCTAGGAATCAAGAATAGGTATAAAATGATTTTTCAGCATTATGGATATATTCACTTGGTACCAGACATTGCAAGTGTCAATAAAGCTTTGAGTGTTCTTTTAAATGAATTAGATATTTATCCAATTATCACGACAAAAGGAGCACGTCATACCTATGGAAGCTACCTCTGGCACAAAGGATTTGACCTTGGAGTTATTGCAAAAATTCTAGGGCATAGAGATATTTCAATGTTAGTAGAAGTATATGGACACACTTTAGAAGAGAAAATTTTTGAGGAATTTAATCAAATTAGAGATGTCTGGAAAGATTGCTCATAAAAAAATGTGGGGCAAATGATGGGGCAAATCAGTTATAGACAAACAAAAAAGCCTTGATTTCAAGGCTTTTTCCTGTTGATTTAGATGCCCCCTGCAGGGCTCGAACCTGCGACCCATAGATTAAGAGTCTACTGCTCTACCAACTGAGCTAAGAAGGCAAATAAAAAGCTGTATTGGTGCCGAAACTTCACGGTTTGTATTGAACCCGCGCAATTAAGCAGGTGGGCAACTCGCTCTAACTGAAGCTGTTTCCGTGTGAGACGGCTTACATGCTGTTAGAAGACTTTTGTTTCCCTAATAATACAAAAAATAGTCGGTCAACACTTAAGTGTGAAGTCGTACACCACAGCGTTTCTATGTTTATATGATACCACTTTTTCAAAAAAAATCAAGAGGAAAATGCAATTATCTGAAAAGGATTTCACAAATTTCGTAATTTATCAATGGTTTCCTTACGTTGCGCCAAGGCTCGTTCGTATTTGCCGGTATCTTTTGGAGTAAAATAGTGGTGATTTTGGATTTTTTCTGGCAGATAGTCTTGCTTGACCCAATTTCCAGGATAGTTGTGTGGATAGAGATAGTTTTGAGCATTCCCTAGTTCCTTGCTGCCACTGTAGTGACCATCACGCAGGTGCCGAGGGATAGGCAAATGCCCCGATGTTTTGAGATCAGCAAGGGCCTTGTCCATAGCCACATAGGCTGAGTTGGACTTGGGTGAAAGAGCCAGATCAATCACAACATTAGCAATGAGGATGCGAGCTTCTGGGAAACCAATCCTTTGTGCAGCATCTAGAGCAGTTACAGTATGGATCTGCGCTTCAGGATTGGCCAAGCCGATATCTTCATAAGCAATCACAGTCAAGCGACGAGCGAGGCTAGGAAGATCCCCAGCTTCAATCAAGCGGGCTGCGTAGTGGAGACTGGCATCCACATCTGAGCCGCGGATGGACTTTTGCAGGGCTGAGAGAACATCATAATGACCGTCCCCATCCTTGTCCATAGTAATATAGCTGCGCTGTAGGCTATTTTCCATGATATCTAGAGTGATATGACGGACGCCCTTGTCATTCTCAGGGGTAGAGAGAACAGCCAAATCTAGTGAATTAAAGGCAGAACGGAGGTCACCATTAGTAGAGGTTGTGATAAAATCCAGAGCGTCCTCATCTAGCTCAACTGGAAAGTCAAAACCCCGTTCAGGGTCAGATATAGCGATTTGAATGGCTTCTTTAACATCTTGATTGGACAAGGGTTCTAATTCAAAAATCTGAACACGGCTACGAATGGCAGGAGTGACAGAAAAGAAAGGATTTTCAGTCGTTGCTCCAATCATGATAACCAGACCACTTTCCAAGAGTGGCAGAAGGAAGTCTTGCTTGGTTTTATCTAGTCGGTGAATCTCGTCCAGTAACAGGACCAATCCTCCAGAAAATTTAGCCTCTTCCGCGATTTCTTGGAGTCGCTTTTTACTATCCACTGTCGCGTTAAAGGTCCGAAAGGCATACTTGGTCGTTCCAGCGATGGCAGAGGCGATACTGGTCTTGCCGATTCCTGGAGGTCCGTAGAGAATCATGGAGGACAGACGATTGGCTTCCACCATGCGACGGATAATTTTTCCAGGTCCGATCAGATGCTCCTGACCGATGACCTGGTCGATGGTTTTTGGGCGCATGCGAAGCGCGAGATTGTCTGGCATAGCAGTCCTTTCTAACATGGATTTTCTGATGTATATGTGGTAAGATGGTAGTATCTATTTTAGCATAATTCCGAGTAATCGGGGCGATTTAAGAGTCACATAGAAAGAGGACAAAATGGCAACATATGGATTTTTAGATGTTTTAGAGGAAGAATTGGACAAGAACTTTCCCTTTGACTATGAGATTAGCTGGGACAAGCGCAACCACGCGGTTGAAGTGAGTTTTATATTGGAAGCGCAAAATGCTGCAGGTGTGGAGATGGTGGATGAGGATGGAGAGGTTTCTTCAGATGATATCCTCTTTGAGGAAGCAGTGCTTTTTTACAATCCTGCCAAGTCAACAGTCAATAAAGAAGACTATTTAACGGTCATCCCTTATCTACCTAAGAAAGGTTTTTCTCGCGAGTTTTTGGCTTATTTTGCGCTTTTCCTAAAAGATACTGCCGAGGTTGGGCTGGATGCGCTCATGGACTTTTTGGAAGATCCAGAAGCAGAAGAATTTGTCATGGAATGGAACCAAGAAGTCTTTGAAGAAGGGAAAGCAGGCTTGGAAGAAGGAGAGTTTTATCCTTATCCGAGATACTAGGAGTCTGACATGGAAATAGAGATTTCTGATTTTACAGGTTGCAAAATTGCCCTCTTTTGTGGTGATAAGCTCTTAACTATCTTACGTGATGACAAATCAAACATTCCATACCCTAATACCTGGGAATTGCCAGGTGGCGGACGAGAGGGTGATGAAAGTCCTTTTGAGTGTGTAGCGCGTGAAGTTTATGAAGAGCTGGGAATTCATTTGATTGAAGAGTGTCTGCTTTGGAGTAAGGTGTACCCAAGTATGCTTTTTGAGGGGAAGGAATCTGTCTTTCTAGTTGGTAAGTTAAGGCAGGAACAGTTTGATAGTATTGTCTTTGGTGACGAAGGGCAGGGTTACAAACTGATGGGCATCGAGGAATTTCTTGGCTCAGATAAGGTTGTACCTCAGTTGCAGTATAGAGTGAGGGATTATTTGGAGGAGAAGAATGATAACAATTGAGAGAGTAGGGACGGAAGATTTAGAAACGATTATTGCCATTCAAAGAGCCAGTTTTGAGGCGGTTTATGAGAAATACCAAGATGAGTATGATCCTTATCTGGAGGACCGCGAACGAATCAAGTGGAAACTAGCAGAACGTCCTAATAGCTATTACTACTTTGTGAAAGAAGATGAAGAAAAGATTGGTTTTTTACGAGTTCAGACCAATGAAGAGTTGACAGAAGCTTGGTTGGGAACAGCCGCGATTTTACCTCCGTATCAAGGAAAAGGATATGGTTCTGAGGGACTGAGCTTGCTGGAAAAAGAATTTCCAACCATCACACAATGGGATTTGTGTACGGTATTACAGGATGCAGGCATGGTTGCTTTTTATGAGAAAAACGGCTATTGTCAGACCCATATCGAGCCTGAAAAAGAAGGCATGGATATGGTCTACATGAAAAAATGGATAGAAAAATAGAAAGGATGGGTCGGTTAAATTTCTAAACTGAACCCGCCCTAAACACTGTGCCACAAAGATAAACTTCTCTTAGACACAAGCGTCTTCAGAGAATTTCCTATTTTGGCTTTGTGTTTTACGGGCTTGGTATCTTAATTATGGAAACATGGCAAGAGTTAAAAGTTACAGTGAAGCGTGAGGGAGAGGAATTGGTTTCCAACCTCCTGATTGAGCTAGGGGCGCAAGGTGTTGCGATTGAAGACAGTATGGACTATGTGGGAAATGTTGACCGTTTCGGTGAGATTTTCCCAGAGGTCGAGCAACAGGAAGAAATCGTGGTGACAGCCTACTACCCTGACACAGTGGATGTAGCAGTGGTTGAGGCAGACTTACAGGCTCGCTTAGCAGAATTGACAGATTTTATGGATCTGGGAGAGGTCAAGATGGGGACAACTGCCTTGGCTGAGGAAGATTGGGCGGACAATTGGAAGAAATACTATGAGCCAGCTCGTATTACTCATGATTTGACCATCGTGCCGTCTTGGACAGACTATGAGGCGACTGCTGGAGAAAAAATTATCAAGCTAGATCCTGGCATGGCCTTTGGGACTGGGACGCATCCAACGACCAAGATGAGTCTCTTTGCCTTGGAGCAGGTCCTTCGTGGCGGTGAGACAGTGATTGATGTGGGGACTGGATCAGGTGTCCTTTCAATCGCGAGCTCACTACTAGGAGCTAAGGAAATCTTCGCCTATGATCTCGATGATGTGGCGGTTCGTGTGGCACAGGAAAATATTGAGCTCAATCCCGGCATGGAAAATATCTATGTAGCGCCAGGCGATTTGCTTAAGGGTGTGGAAGTTGAGGCAGATGTCATCGTGGCTAATATCTTGGCAGATATTCTCATCCATCTGACCGAGGATGCTTATCGCTTGGTCAAGGATGAAGGCTACCTCATCATGAGTGGCATTATCAAGGACAAGTGGGATATGGTGCGTGAGTCAGCTGAGTCAGCTGGATTTTTCCTTGAGACCCACATGATTCAAGGGGAATGGAATGCCTGTGTCTTCAAGAAGACCAAGGATATTTCCGGTGTGATTGGAGGCTAACATGCAGCAGTATTTTGTCAAAGGCAGTCCTATCTCTCCTGTCACCATTGAGGACAAGGAAACCAGCAAGCACATGTTTCAGGTTATGCGTCTGAAAGAAGATGACCAGGTGACCTTGGTCTTTGATGATGGCATCAAGCGTTTGGCGCGCGTGCTTGATGTGGAAGCACGTCAGTTTGAGTTGGTCCAAGAATTAGCTGACAATGTGGAACTGCCAATCCAAGTGACCATCGCATCAGGCTTTCCCAAGGGAGACAAGCTGGAGTTCATCACTCAAAAAGTGACAGAACTAGGAGCTAGCCAAATTTGGGCATTTCCCGCAGACTGGTCGGTCGCCAAATGGGATGGCAAGAAATTGGGCAAAAAGGTTGATAAACTAGAAAAAATCGCCCTTGGAGCGGCAGAACAAAGCAAGCGTAATCTGGTCCCAAGTATCCAACTTTTTGAGAAGAAATCAGAATTTCTAGCACAACTGGACCAGTTCGACTCTATCGTGGTCGCCTATGAAGAATCAGCCAAAGAAGGAGAAGCCGCTGCTCTTTTACAAGCAGTTAGTGACATTGAAAAAGGAGCAAAATTGCTCTTTATCTTTGGTCCAGAAGGTGGTCTCTCACCTGCGGAAATTGAGAGTTTCGAAGCCAAAGGAGCAGTTCTTGCAGGACTTGGTCCTCGCATTCTAAGAGCGGAAACAGCCCCGCTTTACGCCTTATCAGCCCTTAGTGTTTTATTAGAATTAGAAAAATAAGAGGAAGAAAATGGAACAAAAACACCGTTCAGAATTTCCAGAAAAGGAACTTTGGGATTTAACCGCCCTATACCAAGACCGTGAGGATTTCTTGCGTGCGATTGAAAAGACGCGCGAAGATATTAATCAATTTAGCCGTGATTACAAGGGCAATCTTCATACTTTTGAGGATTTTGAGAAGGCCTTTGCGGAATTGGAACAAATCTATATCCAGATGAGCCATATCGGCAATTATGCCTTTATGCCTCAGACGACAGACTATAGCAATGAAGAGTTTGCTAATATTGCCCAAGCTGGGATGGAATTTGAAACAGATGCCAGTGTAGCCTTGACTTTCTTTGACGATGCCTTGGTAGCAGCAGATGAGGAAGTCTTGGCTCGTTTGGGTGAACTGCCCCACTTGACGGCAGCTATTCGTCAGGCAAAAATCAAAAAAGCCCACTATCTCGGTGCTGATGTGGAGAAGGCTTTGACCAACCTCGGTGAAGTTTTCTACAGTCCACAGGACATCTATACTAAAATGCGAGCTGGGGATTTTGAAATGGCTGACTTTGAAGCCCATGGCAAGACCTACAAGAACAGCTTTGTAACTTATGAGAATTTCTACCAAAACCACGAAGATGCTGAAATTCGTGAGAAATCTTTCCGTTCCTTCTCAGAAGGACTTCGTAAGCACCAAAATACGGCTGCAGCAGCTTACCTTGCTCAAGTCAAGTCTGAAAAACTCTTGGCAGATATGAAAGGCTATGACTCAGTATTCGACTATCTTTTAGCTGAGCAGGAAGTAGATCGAGCCATGTTTGACCGCCAGATTGACCTTATCATGAAGGATTTTGCGCCAGTTGCTCAGAGATACCTCAAGCATGTTGCCAAGGTGAATGGTCTTGAAAAGATGACCTTTGCTGACTGGAAATTGGACTTGGATAGCACCCTCAATCCTGAAGTGAGCATTGATGATGCCTATGACTTGGTCATGAAGTCAGTCGCACCATTGGGTCAAGAATACACTCAAGAAATTGCCCGTTACCAAGAAGAGCGCTGGGTTGACTTTGCAGCCAATAGTGGCAAAGATTCTGGGGGATATGCAACGGATCCATATCGTGTGCATCCTTATGTCCTTATGAGCTGGACAGGTCGTTTGAGTGATGTCTATACCTTGATTCATGAGATTGGGCATTCTGGTCAATTTATCTTCTCAGACAACCACCAGAGCTATTTCAACGCCCACATGTCGACCTACTATGTCGAAGCGCCATCAACCTTCAATGAATTGCTCCTCAGTGATTACTTGGAACACCAGTCTGAAGACCCACGTCAAAAACGCTTCGCTCTTGCCCACCGCTTGACAGACACCTACTTCCATAACTTTATCACCCACCTCTTGGAAGCGGCCTTCCAGCGTAAGTTTTATACATTGATTGAAGAAGGGGAGACCTTTGGAGCAAACAAGCTCAACAGCATTATGAAAGAAGTCTTGACAGACTTCTGGGGAGATGCCATTGAGATTGATGACGATGCGGCACTCACTTGGATGCGCCAAGCTCACTATTACATGGGCTTGTATAGCTACACCTACTCTGCTGGCCTTGTCATCTCAACAGCTGGTTACCTTCATCTGAAACATTCATCAACTGGAGCTGAAGACTGGATCAATCTCCTTAAGTCAGGTGGTAGCAAGACACCACTTGAGTCAGCCATGATTATTGGAGCGGATATCTCAACAGACAAACCACTCCGTGATACGATTCAGTTTCTGTCTGATACAGTTGACCAGATTATCGCCTACAGTGTGGAGTTGGGGGAGTAAGAGTATCCGGTGTCGGATTTAAGCCGCTTTATTGATAAAATGAATACACAAAAATCACCTGTTTTAGGTGATTTTTTCATGCTTTAAAGATTTACTCAAATTTTCCTTTATTGGCTTCATTTGAAGCCTTCATGCTAATTTATAAAAGGTTGGCGAGATTTTCATTATCAAAGCTAGCTTCTCCATTATTATCCACTTTTATGGCGAGGTAATGAGTGCTGCGATCAAGATAATCCATTCCCTCTAAATCGACATAGTTATCCGCTTTAAAATCAAGCGCCGCTAATTGATAAACAAATCGAATATTTAGAGCTTTAACATAGTCTGTTTCAAGAGCCTTTTGTTGTTCTTCCACCAGTCCTTGAAAGAATGCGAGATTGTCTGTGTGATAGGATGCTTTGACTTCATATTGGTAAGTATCTACAGATGGAGACATAAATTTCAAATAAACCATATCGCCTTCTACCTTATAGTCCTCAAGAGTATAGGCACCTGCTTTTCCTAATGCATTGGTATTGACCTTGAAAAACATTGGTGCATAAATTTTGAGAGGATATTTTTCTCCCTTATACTCAAAGATGGTATCATTTGAAAAATTCGGACGGATTTTAGTTAACTCAGGGACTAAATATTCGTTCCAAATCTTATCAAATAACTCTTCTTGATTGCTAGCACCCGATGCTTTCACAACTAGGTCAAGATTTTCTTGATTGACAAAGACTGCATCCACTAATTTGAGGGCTGTTTGAACCTTAGGATCCGAAATTTCTTTTTTCTATTTTCAAGATTCTCAGCAGCCTCTTTAGTGCGATCTAGAGTTTTATTAAATTGACTGCCACTGTTTGTTTCAACAAAGGTTCTCTCATAGTTCGTAGGTTCAACTTTGGCATTCCAATCAAATGAAGCAGCAGGACCAGTTACATCTTTCTTATGGTAGGTTGCTGTCTCTGTATTTGTTGTACTTTCTGTATTGCTTGTAGTAGTGGTCGATGGTTTAGATGAACAGGCGACGAGGCCAAACGCTAAAATCGTAGCAGTGGTTAGAAAATAAACTCTAAACTTTTTTCTCATGGTAGTCTCCTTTTCCAAAAACGTTTATTCTATATTATCAATTATATTATTCTCTTTATTTTTTTGTATGATCTACTAGAAAAAGGTTTGATTGAGGAATGCATACTTTTAAGCAAGTGTTTGAAAGCTTTCGACATTCTTCAAGGATAATCAGCAAAGCATTTTTATCAATTTTTACTTGTAATAGTCTTTATTAGAATTTCAGTGGATTTTCAAGAAATTTTCCAATCAAATATCTTGAAACCCTTTGTTTCTTTTGATAGACTAATACGTAGTTTGAAAAAAAGGAGACTTATCATGAAAAAATTTGTTGCTGAATTAATCGGTACATTTATGCTTGTGTTCATCGGAACAGGAGCTGTTGTTTTTGGAAATGGTGTTGAAGGTGTTGGACACCTTGGGATTGCTCTTGCTTTTGGCTTGGCAATCGTAGTTGCAGCTTACTCAATTGGGACGATTTCAGGGGCTCACTTGAACCCAGCTGTTTCGATCGCTATGTTTGTGAACAAACGTTTGTCATCTTCTGAGCTTGTAAACTATATCCTTGGACAAGTAGTTGGAGCTTTCCTTGCGTCAGCTGCAGTATTCTTCCTCTTGTCTAACTCAGGCATGTCAACTGCTAGTCTTGGTGAAAATGCCTTGGCAAACGGTGTCACTGTCTTTGGTGGTTTCTTGTTTGAAGTTATCGCAACTTTCTTGTTTGTCTTGGTTATCATGACTGTAACATCAGCAAGCAAAGGAAATGGCGCAATCGCTGGTTTGGTGATTGGTTTGTCATTAACAGCCTTGATCCTTGTAGGCTTGAACATCACTGGACTTTCAGTAAACCCAGCTCGTAGCTTGGCACCAGCCGTCTTGGTAGGTGGCGTAGCTCTTCAACAAGTTTGGATTTTCATCCTTGCCCCAATCGTTGGTGGTATTCTTGCAGCCCTTGTTGCGAAAAACTGCCTTGGAACAGAAGAATAAGAAACGAAAAAAGAGTCCTGTCCTCAGTTTGAGGAACAGGACTTTTTCGTATCTGTTTATACTCAATGAAAATCAAAGAGCAAACTAGGAACCCAACCGCAGGTTGCTCAAAGCACTGCTTTGAGGTTGTAGATGAAACTGACGAAGTCAGTAACCATACATACGGCAAGGCGACGTTGACGCGGTTTGAAGAGATTTTCGAAGAGTATTAGCGGTTGTCAATTTTCTCTGGATAAAGGTCGTGTTGGAAGAGGCGTTGTTCTGCCAAGCCCTCATACTTAGTTCCAGGCTTACCATAGTTGTAGTAGGGATCGATTGAAATGCCACCACGCGGAGTGAATTTTCCCCAGACCTCTAAATAGCGAGGGTCGAGCAAGTTGACCAAGTCTTTCCCGATAGTGTTGATACAGTTTTCGTGAAAATCTCCATGATTTCGGTAGCTAAAGAGGTAGAGTTTGAGGGATTTTGACTCGACACAGAGTTTGTCAGGAATGTAGGAAATATAAATCGTCGCAAAGTCTGGCTGAGCAGTGATGGGGCAAAGTGAGGTAAATTCAGGGCAGTTAAATTTGATGAAATAGTCATTTTCCACATGACGATTGTCAAAGGATTCCAGGACTTCTGGTTGATACTCGAAAATGTAGTTGGTTTCTTTGTTGCCGAGGAGGCTAAGGTTTTTCATTTCTTCTTGTTGTGACATGATTTTTTCTTTCTAATCTTAAACACCACGTTGGTTATCGTAGAGGAGGGTATGCAGTTGAGGAAGGACGCGGACATTGCCCCAGCTATCGTCGGCAGCGACGCGTTCCCAGAGTTCTTTGAGACGGTCCAGTTGTTCTTGGACAATATTGCCTGTGGCCTTGGGCTCAGGATTTCCAGCCGATAAGAAGAGAACATCTGGTTGGTAGCGCTCTTGAATCCCTTTGGCAAAGGCCAAATCGGCATCATCAAAGACGGGAATTTTAAAGGTGACTTTATCTGGATCCAGTTGAGAAACGATAAAGTCCAAGGTCTCAAAGTTGACTTCCATCTTGGATGAAGGAGGTTTGGGACTAAGTGTGACTTGGTCGATGTCTTTTAACCAATTTTGCCAGCGGGAGCCTTGAGTCTCAACAGCTAGAGTGACTCCACGTTCCTTGAGTTTAGTGACTAATTCGGCCATGTTGGCTGCTAGGATAGCAGGATTTCCCCCAGACAGGGTTACATAGTCGTAGCTTCCTAGCTTGTCTAATTCAGCAATGACTTCGTCAGCCGTCATGCGAGTTGGTTTTTCAGAACCATCCCAAGTAAAGGCGGAGTCACACCAGTCGCAGTGGTAGTCGCAACCAGCAGTACGGACAAACATGGTTTTCTGCCCAATAGCACGACCTTCACCTTGAAAGGTTGGGCCGAAAATTTCCAGAACAGGTAGTTTGAGGACACGTTCCCTAGTCATCTAACCACTCCCGTCTAAACTCCGCAAAGGCAGTCGGAGTCTCATAGAGGCGAACGTATTCCAAACGGAGACCACGTTCATCTGGCAACTCTTGACTCATGGTTTGGAAAATCCAGTAAACCATATTTTCAGCAGTCGTATTCATATAGGGCAGGGTCTCATTGAGATAACGATGGTCCAAGTGGGGCTCTAAGTAGTTCTTGTAGATAGCTTTGATATCTCCGAAATCGTAGGTCATGCCACGTTCATCTAAAAATCCACTAACAGCAATCTGCAGATGATAGGTGTGACCATGAAGGGATTTGCATTTTCCCTCATAGTGAAAGAGGTGGTGGGCAGCGTCGAAGGTAAATTCTTTTGATACCAAGGTTCTGTGAGGATTGTAGACAAGAGACTCCCCAGTTTCCTGTTTGATTTCTTTGGGTGCAAAAAACATTAGGCCTCTCCTTTCTGTGAGAGATAAACATCTAACCCATGTTGACGTAGGTGGCAGGCTGGGCAATTTCCGCAGCCACTTCCGATAATCCCATTGTAGCAGGTCAAGGTCTTTTCACGAACGTATTCAAAGGCACCTAGTTGGTCGGCTAATTCCCAAGTTTCAGCCTTGTCTAGCCACATGAGAGGTGTTTGGATAACAAAGTCGTAATCCATGGCAAGGTTGAGCGTGACATTAAGGGATTTGACAAAGACATCACGGCAGTCAGGGTAGCCTGAGAAGTCTGTTTCACAGACACCTGTCACGATGTCTTTAATACCAAGTTGTTTGGCAAGAACTGCCGCAAAGGACAGAAAGAGGTGGTTGCGACCGTCAACGAAAGTATTGGGAACCTCTCCCTCTTTTTGCTCGATTTCCATATCAGAGGTTAGGGCATTTTCAGTGATTTGTCCTAGCAGAGACATATCTAGGATGTGATGACGAATTCCTTGTTCCTTAGCGATTTCTCTAGCAACTTGGATTTCGAGATGATGGCGTTGGCCGTAGGCAAAGGTGACGGCTTCGACTGTTTCATAGTGTTCTTTAGCCCAAAAGAGGCAGGTTGTGGAATCTTGACCGCCACTAAAGACGACCAAGGCTGATTGACGTTTCATAGTACTCCTTCCAAAATGGGAAATGTTCAGAGCACGCAAAAAGCTCCCTTTAGGGGAGCTAAAAAATACCAAGTAGAGGTTTTTTTTAGCGATGGCATGTCCCAAACATCGTAATATTCTACCTACAGTCTAGCATATTTTTTGAAAAATGGCAAAGGGCAAGAAAAAAGAGACCAAATAAAGTACTTGGTCTCTTGTGTGATTAGCTCAATTCAGCAACGATGGCCTTGATTTGTTCTGCAGTATGAACACCTGCAACTTGTTTCACCACTTGGCCGTCTTTTTTGAAGAGAAGGGTTGGGATAGACATGATTCCAAAAGCACGAGCCGTGTTTGGATTTTCATCAACATCCATTTTAACGATTTTCAAGACATCTTCTGAAAGTTCCTCAGACAATTTGTCCAAGATTGGACCTTGCATACGACATGGACCACACCAAGTTGCCCAGAAATCTACCAAAACCAAACCGTCTTTTGTTTCTTGTTCAAATGTTGCATCTGTAATTGCTTTTGCCATTGTATTTCTCCTTTTTTAGTTATATTGGCTTAAATCTTGTTTCTTGAGATAGAAGAAGATATCTCCGTAAGTCCCATGGTAGTCCAAATCATGACCGTTGTAAGTTAATTTTTGGACAGGGTAGTAGTCTGCGATACCGATAAGGCAAGCCTGTTGTGAACGATCAAAGTCTTCATAAGAATCGAAGGTAACAGTTCTTTCATTCTTGCTGGCATCTAGATAGGTAATTTCAATCATTTTATAACTCCTTTGTTTAATGATGACTTTATTTTACTCCTTGTAAAAAAGAATGTCAAGAAAAATGATTGCGCACGCAACTTTTTTAAAAAATCTGATTAAGAAATGAAATAAAGACTCATTTCCAGTCTTTCTTCGACGGCTTTTTGCAGGTAAGCTAGGGTGGTTTGTCCCTCGTCAGTCAGACAGATAAAACTTGCTCGTCTATCCTGATCGCAACATCTGCGACTAAGCAAGCCACAGTTTTTCTCTTCTAATCGTGCCACCATTCGAGAAACAGCGCTCGGGCTGAGATGGAGTTTATCTGGCAGGTCAATCTGTCGTAAAGATTTTTCATCAGCTAGGTCCAGATAGTAGAGCAGGTAAAACTCTTTCAAGGTCAACCTTTGTTCACTCTGCTGGGCAATAGTTTCTTCCAACAAGGCTTCCATTTCTTTTTGACGGTGGTTGTAGTCAAACCACTTTTCCAAATAGGTCATTGCTTTCTCCTTTCTTTTAAAAGTAAAAATCACAAAGTCATTACTGATTATCTTTGTAACACAAGATGATTGCGCATGCAATGATTATACTACTTTTAACTAATCCTTGCAAGAAAGAAGAATTTCGATATTTCCTTGAAATTTTCTGAAAAAAGAGTAAACTGGTATGCAAGAAGTCTATTTCGTGGAGTTTAGAATGAAATTATATGTTCAATTAATGATTCTCTTTGTGATTTCATTGATCGGTGAGGGAATCTCCAGTTTCTTTCATCTGCCCATCCCAGGCAGTATTATCGGCTTGATGATTCTCTTTCTAGCCCTGCAGTTCAAGTGGTTAAGGACCAGGCATGTCAACATGGTGGGGAATTTTCTGCTGGCCAATATGACCATTCTCTTTTTGCCGCCAGCGGTGGGAATCATGGAAAAGTTTGATGTGATTGCTCCCTATCTCTTGCCCATCGTCTTGATTGTCTTTTTTGCGGCTGTCATCAATATTATCCTCATAGCAGTGGTAGTTCAGTTCATCAAGAGACGATTTGAGGGAGATTATGAGAAAGGAGATGCCAAATGAGTGAATTTGTTTCCAATCCCCTGTTTGGGCTTGCCTTGTCTATCCTTGCTTATCTAGTGGGGATGTTGATTTACAGACGTTTTCCCCATCCTTTGACAACACCTTTGCTTTTATCGGCAATTTTCATTATCATCCTTCTTAAGGCGACGGGTATTTCTTACCAGGATTACTACCAAGGTGGGGTTTATCTGAACAATTTGATAGTCCCATCGACAGTGGCTCTAGGGATTCCGCTTTATAAGAGCTTTCACTTGATGAAGCACCATGCACGGAGTATTCTCTTTGGTAGTCTGCTAGCAGTCGTTGTCAATACTAGCTTCACTGCCATAGTTGCGAAAATCTTTGGCATGGACTTTTTCCTAGCCATTTCTCTCTTTCCAAAGTCAGTGACAACCGCCATGGCAGTGGGAATTACAGAAAAATTGCAGGGGTTGACGACTGTGACCTTGGTCGTCGTAGTGGCAACTGGGATTTTAACCAGTGTTATTGGACCAACCCTTTTGAAGTGGTTGAAGATTGATGATCCAGTGGCTGTCGGACTTTCTCTTGGAGGAACAGGTCACGCAGTTGGAACGGGAACGGCCTTTCGATACGGTTCTGTAGCAGGAGCCATGGGTGGCTTGGCTATCGGTGTTACCGGTATTCTCTATGTCTTTGTCAGCCCTATTGTAGCCAGTTTGATATTGAGTTAAAGAAAAACCCAGCTTTCTAGCTGGGCATTTTTTATTGCAAATTAACCTTGTTTTTCAAGATGTAATAAGTACCGAGATAGTAGATAACTGATAGAAAGAGATCGCGCAGAATTTCTGTACCAATCATCATGTTAAAGTTATTTTCAATTCGGAAAAAGAGAGAAACATAACCAATGACGATGGCAATGACGATATAGGCTAGAATTCCCATAGCTGTTCGATACTCATTAAAGAGTTGCCCGATTGAGATTGCGAGGTAAATGGACAAGATCCATGTAATCGAACCTGCTAGAAGAGACAGGGCATAGAGCCAACCGTAGCTGAGGTAAGGGGAAATGAAGTTATAGAGGTAAGTGAAGTCTTTTTCTATCGGTGTTAAGAAGAAGATAATCAGTACACTCAAGATAAAGACGATATAGCTTAAGATGGACCAGACAAGACCACCTAAAAGTTTTGCGATGATGATTTGGTGCTCAGAGACAGGCAAGGTCAGGGTCAAATACCCTTGGCGGTCATAAACACTCCCCTTGAATCTTCGGATGATTAAAAAGATTGTTGCAATCCAAAGAGTGACGCTGAGTCCTCCAAAGACTAGTACCAAAAAGAAGATGAAATAAACAGCATTGTTAGAATTGTAACTCTGGCTAAGACTACCAAGAAAAGTTCCAATTAAAACTGAAATTGCAAGCACAGCTCCATAGAGCGCTAAATACCATTTATTGACATTCTTAAATTCATAACGAACTAGATTCCAAAACATAATAATCTCCTTTGCTTAGGCTTTAAATTCCTGGCGGAAGAGCTGGTCAATTGATTCACCTGACTCGTAACGAATATCATCAACATTTCCTTGGCGAACGACTTTCCCGTCTTTGAGGAAGATAATCTCATCCAAGATTGGCTCAATATCTGAAATCAAGTGGGTTGAAATCAGCACCGTAGAGGTTGGTGAGTAGTTGTTGATGATGGTATTGAGGATATAATCACGAGCAGCTGGATCCACACCTCCAATTGGTTCGTCCAGAACGTAGAGGCGGGCTTCACGGCTCATAACCAAAATCAGTTGCACCTTTTCCTTATTTCCTTTTGATAATTTCTTTAAGCGACTATTTTCATCAATGCCAAGGTCTGCAAGCAGATGTTGGGCGCGTTCAAGATTGAAATCCTGATAGAAGGTTTTAAAGTAAGTCAGGGCTTCCTTGACCTTCATCTGTTCATTGAGATAAGTCGTATCTGGTAGATAAGAGACGATCGCCTTGGTAGCAGGACTTGGATCCTGTCCGTTAATGAGGACACGTCCTTTATTTGGTTGAAGGAGGCCATTGATCAGTTTGATCAGTGTTGTTTTCCCGGATCCGTTTGGTCCAAGGAGTCCAACAATCTTTCCAGCTGAGATCTCTAGTGAGATATTGTCAAGTGCCGCAGTTGCTCCATATGATTTTGATACATTTTCAAGTGCTAGTAGTGTCATAGTCTTAAACTCCTTTGATATAGTCGCTTAATACATTTGGCAGTTCTTCTTTTTTGTAGCCAAATTGAAGCATGCAAGAGACGAAGTGTTGCAGTTGCTCCTCGGAAAGTTGTTTACGGGACTGAACGATGAGGTCCAAATCCTCGGTGACAAAACGACCAGTTGTTCGCTTGCTGTATACAAATCCTTCACGTTCAAGGTCAGACAAGGCGCGCTGAATGGTATTGGGATTAACCCCAGCCTCGCTCGCCAAATCTCTCACAGTAGGGAGCTGTTGGTTGGATTCCAGTTCATGGGAAACAATCTGTAGTTTGATTTTTTCCATAATCTGTAAATAAATGGGTTTTGTATTATCAAATGACCAGGACATCATAGTCTCCTTTCTTTATCTTTGTTGTTCTAATTAAATAATACAATAAAACAAAAAACTTGTCAAGTAAAAATAAGAATTGTTTTGGGAATTGATCAAAAAATGGTATAATGAAAAGAAAACGACAAGGAGGGAAATGCATGCGTTGTCCAAAATGTGGGGCTACCAAGTCTAGTGTTGTTGATAGTCGACAGGCCGAAGAAGGAAATACCATCCGTCGAAGACGTGAGTGCGACGAGTGTCAGCATCGTTTTACGACCTATGAACGAGTAGAAGAAAGAACGCTGGTTGTCGTCAAGAAAGATGGCACACGAGAGCAGTTTTCGAGAGATAAAATCTTTAATGGGATTATTCGCTCAGCCCAGAAACGCCCTGTTTCGAGTGATGAAATCAACATGGTGGTCAATCGCATCGAGCAAAAACTCCGTAGTCGCAGTGAGAATGAAATCCAAAGTGAATATATTGGAGCTTTAGTAATGGAGGAATTGGCGGAGCTTGATGAGATTACCTATGTTCGTTTTGCCAGCGTTTACCGTAGTTTTAAGGATGTGAGTGAGTTGGAGAGTCTGCTCCAGCAGATCACCCAGTCCTCAAAAAAGAAAAAGGAAAAGTAAATGAAGCCAAATGACCGTTTTTCTTTTCTAAAGAATAATCGGGTGTCGCAAGATACCTCTTCTCTGGTGCGGTGCTACCTCCCGATTATCGGTCAGGAGGCACTGAGCCTCTATCTATATGCCATTACCTTTTGGGATGGTGGTCAAAAGGAACACCTCTTTTCCCATATCCTCAATCACTTAAACTTTGGCATGCCGACCTTGCTCCAATCCCTTAAAGTCTTATCTGCTTTGGATTTGTTGACCCTTTATCAGAAGGGAGAAACCTATGAATTGCAGCTTCATTCTCCCCTACCTATTCAGGATTTTTTAAGTCATTCTGTCTATAGCAGACTGTTGGAGAGAAAGATTGGGGATACTGCGCTTGCTTCTATGAAGCAAGCTCCAAGTGAGGGAGAAGCACTCTCTGTTTCTTTGAGCCAAGTATTTCCAAACCTGACCGAAGAAGTGACTCCAACCGAGTCTAAAATCAAGATGAAAAATGATTTTGATTTAGAGCATTTTCAGCGCCTGATGGCTCGAGATGGCTTGCGTTTTGAAAATGAGCAGGCGGATGTTTTGGAACTGTTTGCCATCGCAGATGAAAAAAAATGGACCTGGTTTGAAACCTATCAATTAGCCAAGGCGACTACAGTGGCTCAGGTTATTTCAGTCAAACGCATGCGTGAAAAGATAGCACAAAAACCAGCGTCTTCTGACTTTAGTCCCAAAGAAATGACCATTATCAATGAAGCCAAAAATAAAACTCCCCTGGAATTTTTAGCAGAAATCAAGCAAACACGTAAGGGAAATATCATCCAAAGTGAAAGAGAACTCCTTCACCAGATGGCATCTTTAGGCTTGTTGGACGAAGTTATCAATATCGTCTTGCTTTTAACCTTTAACAAGGTTGATTCGGCCAATGTTAATGAAAAATATGCTATGAAAGTCGCCAACGACTATGCCTATCGTAAGATTCGGACAGCTGAGGAAGCCGTGCTTCGGATTCGAGAACACCAGCAAAAAGGGCAAGAAGAACAGAAAAACAAGGCCAGCTCAACTAAGACAAATGTTCCCAAGTGGAGCAATCCAGAATATAAAAATCAAACCAGTGAGGAAACTCGTCTGGAACTTGAACGCAAAAAACAAGAAATGTTAGCCCGATTAGAAGAAGGAGGAGACTAGATGGAAAGTGTGGGTGACGTTATTAAACGTCAGACGAGTCGTTTTCAGTATCAGGACCTAGTCCAGCAGATTATGAAAGACCCAGATGTAGCAACTTTTATCCAGAAAGAATCCCTCAGCCAAGAGGAGTTAAATCGTAGTATCTCCAAGTTCAACCAATATATTACAGAACGGGATAAGTTTCTTCGTGGGGATGCGGACTATATAGCGCGTGGCTACAAGCCTATCTTGGTTATGAATCACGGATATGCGGATGTATCTTATGAAGAAACACCAGAACTAATCGCGGCAGAAAAAGAGGCGGCTATTAAGAATCGTCTCAAGTTGATCAATCTACCAGCAAGTCTCAAGAAAGCGAAGTTGGCTCAGATTGACCTGGATGATCTAGGTCGTTTGCCGATTTTTGAGAGACTCTATGCCTTTGTTGACCTTTACCCAAGCATCCGAAAAGGCCTCTATCTTTATGGAGATTTTGGTGTCGGTAAGAGTTTCATGATGGCGGCTCTTGCTCATGACCTATCTGAAAAACGTGGTGCTTCAACAACCATTCTCCACTATCCAAGCTTTGTCATTGATGTGAAAAATGCCATCGGTGAAGGATCTGTGAAGACCTTGGTGGATGACATCAAGTTAGCAGAAGTCTTGGTCTTGGATGATATTGGTGCAGAACAGTCTACCCCTTGGGTGCGTGATGAGATTCTCCAAGTTATTCTCCAGTATCGTATGCAGGAAGATTTGCCGACCTTCTTTACTTCCAACTTTAATTTCCAAGATTTGGAAAAACATTTTGCCAAAGGAAAGAATGGAAATGATGAGACTTGGGAAGCTAGACGGGTCATGGAAAGGATTCGTTATTTGGCTGAGGAGACAAGACTAGAAGGAGAAAATCGCCGATGACAGAAACCATTAAACTGATGAAAGCTCATACTTCAGTTCGTCGCTTTAAGGAGCAAGAAATTCCTCAAGCGGACTTGGACGAGATTTTGACTGCTGGACAAATGGCGTCATCTTGGAAAAATTTCCAATCCTACTCTGTGATTCTTGTGCGTAGTCAAGAGAAGAAAGATGCCTTATATGAATTGGTTCCGCAGGAAGCCATTCGCCAGTCAGCTGCTTTCCTACTTTTTGTTGGTGACTTGAACCGAGCTGAAAAGGGAGTAAGTCTCCATACGGATACTTTCCAACCCCAAGGAGTGGAAGGTCTCCTCATCACCTCTGTGGATGCTGCGCTTGCTGGGCAAAATACCTTGCTTGCTGCTGAGAGTCTGGGATATGGTGGTGTGATTATCGGTTTGGTCCGTTACAAGTCGGAAGAAGTGGCAGAGCTTTTTAACTTGCCTGACTATACCTACCCCGTTTTTGGGATTGCACTCGGTGTGCCAAATCAACAACATGAGGTCAAACCAAGACTGCCTTTGAACCAAGTGGTATTTGAAGAAGAATACCAAGAACAGCCAGTTGAAGCGATTTTGGACTATGACCAAGTACAGGCAGACTATGCTGGTGCGCGTGCGACAACATCTTGGAGTCAGCGTTTGGCAGAGCAGTTTGGCCAAGCCGAACCTAGTTCAACTCGGAAGAATCTAGAACAGAAAAAGTTATTGTAGAAAGTGAGAAAACATGGCCTTACCAACTGTTGCCATTGTAGGACGTCCCAATGTTGGGAAATCAACCCTATTTAACCGAATCGCTGGTGAGCGAATCTCAATCGTAGAAGATGTCGAGGGTGTGACACGTGACCGTATCTATGCAACGGGTGAGTGGCTCAACCGTTCTTTCAGTATGATTGATACTGGAGGGATTGACGACGTCGATGCTCCTTTCATGGAGCAAATCAAACACCAGGCAGAAATTGCCATGGAGGAAGCAGATGTCATCGTTTTTGTGGTGTCTGGTAAAGAAGGGATTACAGATGCGGACGAGTACGTAGCTCGCAAACTCTATAAAACCCATAAGCCTGTGATCCTTGCTGTTAACAAGGTTGACAATCCCGAGATGCGAAATGATATTTATGATTTCTACGCTCTTGGTTTGGGCGAACCTCTACCAATCTCGTCTGTCCACGGTATCGGTACGGGTGATGTACTGGATGCCATCGTGGAAAATCTACCACATGAAGTCGAAGAAGAAAATCCAGATGTCATTAAATTCAGCTTAATTGGCCGTCCAAACGTTGGGAAATCAAGTTTGATCAACGCCATTTTGGGAGAAGACCGTGTGATTGCTAGTCCAGTAGCTGGAACAACGCGCGATGCCATTGATACCCATTTTACAGATGCTGATGGACAAGAGTTTACCATGATTGATACGGCTGGTATGCGTAAGTCTGGTAAAGTCTATGAAAATACGGAGAAATACTCTGTCATGCGTGCCATGCGTGCTATTGACCGTTCTGACGTGGTCTTGATGGTCCTCAATGCCGAAGAAGGTATTCGTGAGTACGACAAGCGTATCGCAGGTTTTGCTCATGAAGCCGGTAAAGGGATGATCATCGTGGTCAATAAGTGGGATACCCTTGAGAAAGACAACCACACCATGAAGAAATGGGAAGAGGATATCCGTGAGCAGTTCCAATATCTGCCTTATGCACCGATTGTCTTTGTATCCGCTCTTACCAAGCAACGTCTCCATAAACTGCCTGAGATGATCAAGCAAATCAGTGAAAGTCAAAACACCCGTATCTCATCAGCAGTCTTGAACGATGTGATTATGGATGCCATTGCTATCAATCCAACACCGACAGACAAAGGAAAACGCCTCAAGATTTTCTACGCAACCCAAGTGGCAACCAAGCCACCAACCTTTGTCATCTTTGTCAATGAAGAAGAACTCATGCACTTCTCTTACTTGCGTTTCTTAGAAAATCAAATCCGAAAGGCCTTTGTCTTTGAGGGAACACCGATTCACTTGATTGCAAGAAAACGCAAGTAACCCTTGCTTATTTTCCAATAAGAATAACTTAAAAGAAGACTTCATAGTCTTCTTTTTTTCTATCTAAAAAGGGAGAAAAGAACCTATCAAATTGGAGGAGAATCTGTCATCAAATTTCAATCATTTTCCTAGCTTTTGTAATCTATTTGTAATGAAAATGCACTTTTTTTGTAAAAATCAAAATGCTATAATTCCTTAAATCAATTTTCCTTTATCAGGGAGGTTATTATGAAAAAAGGCAGATTATTTAAACATAGTTTGTTGGTTCGCTTGCTTGGGTTGCTGATGGTCTTTCTCTTCTTGTCAGCATTCACAGCACCTGAAAAACCTGAGTACGGAATCTATGATCCCAATCACTATCTGACTGATGATACAATCAGACTGATCCAAGGCTTGAATAAGGTAAATAGTCAAAAAGCAGAAAAATTCCAGATGGGCGTTTACGTTGTGAAAAGCCTGGATGGAGAAACAATCGAAACTGTAGCCAACGAAACAGCTAGAGCTTGGAAGATTGGCTACTCGGGAGACAACAACGGCGCCTTGATTGTGGTCGCTGTTGAGGATAGAAAATCACGGATTGAAACAAGCAATAATGTGGCCAGTAAAATCACAGACTATCAGACCAATAGATTTTTGAAAACAGCACGACCTTACTTTCAAAAGGGAGACTACAGCAATGGAGTTCTTTCTATAGCAAACAATCTCAACTACATGTTTTATAGTGGATCGAGTACGACTTCTTCAAGTTCTAGAAGTAGTTACGACTATGCTACTAATTCTAGTCGTCTAAGAGAAATTGAAAAGTATACAGCTGAGAGTCAATCTTCAAAACGGAACCGAAAAAGCAGTTCGAGCGACGGAGTTATCGGATTTGGAATTCTCATTTACTTCATCGTTATGATTATCGGATTTATATCTGGAGGCCGTGGTGGCGGTTCACATGGAGATGATTCTGGCGGTGGCTGGTGGGGCGGTGACTCATCAGATTCAGGATCTTCTTGGTCTGACTCAGGCTCCGACTCATCTGGAGGCTGGGACGGCGGTGGCTTTGATGGCGGTGGTTCGTCTGATGACTGGTGAGTGATCATATATTGCTTCTCCATACAGTAAGGTGATTCCTTTGCAACAGTTCACTCCTTAATTAAAAATAAAAACAAAGTTTGGGAAATTGATTTAAAATCTGAGTATTTTCTCAGAAAAGTTGATAAAAGAAAGTGTTAAGGTTTTGATATGAAACAAAATAAAGTAATTCTCTCAATAGTGGCGATCTTTTTTGGACTACTAGTTCTGGGAAGTTGTTCCGCAGTGACGACCTATAATGGTCTGGTTGGTGAACAGACTAAAGTGGAGCAGGCTCAGGCCGATGTCTCGACAGCCCTCCAACGTCGTTCGGACTTGATTGGTAACTTGGTGGAGTCCGTTAAAGGACAAATGAATCATGAAACCGAAGTCTTTACCAAGATTGCTGATGCTAGAGCTAAAATCGGTAGTAGCTCAGTGACATCGGAAGAAAACCAAAAGGCTCAGGGAGAGTTGAGCTCAGCTCTTTCCCGCTTGATTTCCTTGACGGAGAATTATCCAGAACTCAAGAGCAATCAAAATGTTGAGCAACTAATGGTCGAACTTTCAGGCAGTGAAAATCGTATTTTTGTAGCACGCAAGGACTATAATAAGGTTGCAGCTGAGTACAATCAAAAGTTGAGAAGTTTTCCAACCGTGCTTTTTGCGAATATGATGAACTTCAAAGAAGCTGAAACCTTTAAAGAAACAGAAGAAGCCAAGACAGTTCCTAAGGTCGATTTTGGAACCTCTTCATCCAGTCAATAAAGTGAATCAGCCTATGAATAAAGGAATTTCTCTAGTATGACTAGTGATTTCAAACCGAACCTGGAAAGCTTTTTCTAGGTTTTTTTGGTATAATAAAAGGGAAGAGACAGTGACTCAAATGGAGGTTTGCTATGGAGAAAACAAAAGCCTTTCTTGAAGCGCACTACAAGAGATATATCCTTACGATTTGCCTTCTCTGGTTCCTCATGTTTTTCCTTCCTTGGGATTGGCAAATAGGAGGAATTTCAGTATATTATTTCGTTATGAAAAAACTCTTCGTGGTCTTTGGCGTTTTATCCATCCTATACTCCGTGCTGATTAAAAAAATCAGTCTTCTCATCTTTGGAATTATCTTTTGCTTGGCCTTCTGGATCAATCTCTTTTGGTATTTTGGGATACTGCCTGTATTCTTGGGAAATTAAACATTAAAAAATGAAGGACTAGACTAGTAGCTAGTCCTTTTTTCCCCTTTGTAAAACAAGGATTCTTTCTTGAAAAATAACAGTAAATATGCTAAAATGAAAAGAACATTCTAAAATATTCAGAATAAAAAGTAAGGAAAATCATGGCTAATATTTTAAAAACGATTATTGAAAATGATAAAGGAGAACTTCGCCGTCTAGAAAAGATGGCTGATAAGGTTCTTAATTATGAGAGCCAAATGGCTGCGATGTCAGACGAAGAGCTAAAAGCAAAAACTGACGAATTTAAAGAACGTTACAACAAGGGTGAATCACTTGATTCACTACTATATGAAGCTTTTGCGGTAGTTCGTGAAGCAGCAAAACGTGTCCTCGGGCTTTTCCCTTATAAGGTTCAGGTCATGGGTGGGATTGTTCTTCACCATGGTGACGTTCCAGAGATGCGTACCGGTGAAGGGAAGACCTTGACGGCGACCATGCCGGTGTACCTCAATGCCCTTGCAGGTAAAGGGGTTCACGTAGTTACAGTCAACGAATACCTAACAGAACGTGACGCGACTGAGATGGGTGAGTTGTACTCATGGCTCGGTCTATCAGTAGGGATCAACTTGGCAGCCAAATCTCCAATGGAGAAAAAAGAAGCGTACCTCTGTGATATCACCTACTCAACCAACTCAGAGATTGGTTTTGACTACCTTCGCGACAACATGGTCGTTCGTGCAGAAAACATGGTACAACGTCCGCTCAACTATGCCTTGGTCGATGAGGTTGACTCGATCTTGATCGACGAAGCCCGTACTCCTTTGATTGTTTCAGGTGCCAATGCAGTTGAAACGAGTCAGCTCTACCATATGGCGGATCACTTTGTGAAGTCTTTGGACAAGGATGACTATATTATTGACATTCAGTCTAAGACGATTGGTTTGTCTGATTCTGGGATTGACAAGGCTGAGAGCTATTTCAAACTGGAGAATCTCTATGATGTCGAAAACGTGGCTCTTACCCACTTTATCGACAATGCCCTCCGTGCCAACTATATCATGATTCTCGATATCGACTATGTGGTAAGTGAAGAGCAAGAAATCTTGATTGTCGACCAATTTACAGGTCGTACCATGGAAGGTCGTCGTTATTCTGACGGCTTGCACCAAGCGATTGAAGCTAAAGAAGGTGTTCCAATCCAAGACGAGACCAAGACTTCAGCTTCTATCACCTACCAAAACCTCTTTCGTATGTATAAGAAATTGGCAGGTATGACGGGTACTGGTAAGACAGAAGAAGAAGAATTCCGCGAAATATACAACATTCGTGTTATCCCAATCCCAACCAACCGTCCAATCCAACGTATCGACCACTCAGACCTTCTCTATGCCAGTCTTGATGCGAAGTTTAAGGCTGTAGTTGAAGATGTAAAAGCTCGTCACCAAAAAGGTCAGCCGGTCTTGGTAGGTACAGTTGCAGTTGAAACGAGTGACTTTCTTTCTAAAAAACTGGTAGAGGCAGGTGTTCCTCACGAAGTCTTGAATGCGAAGAACCACTACAGAGAAGCGCAAATCATCATGAACGCTGGTCAGCGTGGTGCAGTTACTATCGCAACCAACATGGCCGGTCGTGGTACCGACATCAAGCTTGGCGAAGGGGTTCGTGAACTTGGTGGACTTTGTGTCATTGGTACAGAACGCCATGAAAGTCGCCGTATTGATAATCAGCTTCGTGGACGTTCAGGGCGTCAAGGAGACCCAGGTGAGTCACAATTCTACTTGTCTCTTGAAGATGATTTGATGAAACGTTTCGGTTCAGAACGTTTGAAAGGTGTCTTTGAACGTCTCAACATGTCTGACGAAGCCATCGAATCTCGCATGTTAACGCGTCAAGTTGAAGCAGCTCAAAAACGTGTTGAAGGAAACAACTACGATACTCGTAAACAAGTCCTTCAATACGATGACGTTATGCGTGAACAACGTGAAATCATCTATGCACAACGTTATGATGTCATTACAGCAGATCGTGACTTGGCACCTGAAATCCATGCTATGATCCGTCGTACCATTGGCCGAATCGTAGATGCACATGCTCGTTCGAAAGAAGATGAAAAACTGGAAGCAATCCTGAACTTTGCTAAGTATAACTTGCTTCCAGAAGATTCAATCAGCCGTTCAGATCTTGCAGGTCTGTCAGATCAGGCCATCAAAGATGAACTTTTCCAACGTGCCTTGAAAGTTTATGATAGCCAAGTTGCCAAACTTCGTGATGAAGAAGCAGTGAAAGAGTTCCAGAAGGTCTTGATCCTACGTGTTGTAGACAACAAGTGGACAGACCATATCGATGCTCTTGACCAGTTGCGAAATGCTGTTGGTCTTCGTGGATATGCGCAAAACAATCCTGTCGTAGAATATCAAGCAGAAGGTTTCCGTATGTTTAACGACATGATTGGATCGATTGAATTCGATGTAACTCGCTTGATGATGAAAGCACAAATCCACGAACAGGAACGTCCTCAAACTGAACACAATATCAGTACAACTGCGACTCGTAATATCGCAGCGCAGCAGACTCAGCTTCCAAAAGATGTGGACTTGAGCCGAATTGGACGAAATGATCAATGCCCATGTGGCTCTGGTAAGAAATTCAAGAACTGTCATGGTAAGAGACAATAATATGAGATAAGATACAGGCGGATACCTGGTAAAAATCATTTTTTGCTTGGTGTCCGTTTGCTTTATAAGGAGATGAATCATGGTATTTACAGCTAAAAGTCCTAAAATTAACATTGAAGAAGTTCGCGCCTTGTCTAAATTAGAGGGAGCGGCTCTTGCGAGAAAAAACCAACGTGATCAGGAATTGGAAGCCATCATCCGTGGGGAAGACCAGCGTATTCTCTTGGTGATTGGACCATGTTCATCTGATAATGAAGAGGCGGTTCTCGAGTATGCCAAGCGTCTATCTGCTTTGCAAGAAGAGGTCAAAAATCGTATTTTTATGGTCATGCGTGTCTATACGGCTAAACCTCGTACCAATGGAGACGGCTATAAGGGCTTGATTCATCAACCAAATGCTAAAGAAGCACCTAGCTTGATCAATGGAATCAAGGCTGTTCGTCATTTACATTACCGCGTTATTTCTGAGACTGGCATGACAACAGCGGATGAGATGCTTTATCCTGAAAATCTTCCGCTGGTGGATGATTTGATTTCTTATATGGCTGTTGGAGCCCGTTCTGTAGAGGATCAACAGCACCGTTTTGTAGCGAGCGGAGCAGATTTCTCAACAGGATTTAAAAATCCCATATCTGGAAATCTCAATGTTATGTTTAACGGGATTTATGCAGCGCAAAATAAACAGAGTTTCCTCTTCCTCGGTAAAGAGGTGGAAACAACGGGGAATCCATTGTCCCACGCAATTCTTCGCGGTGCCTTGAATGAATACGGGAAAAATATTCCTAACTACTACTATGACAATTTGATGGATACCATTGCCCAGTATGAAAAGATGGGCTTAGAAAATCCCTTTATCATCATTGATACCAATCATGACAATTCAGGCAAGCGGTACATGGATCAAATCCGTATCGTTCGTCAGACCTTGATTAACCGTGACTGGAATGAGAAAATCAAGAAATACGTTCGTGGTTTTATGATTGAGTCCTATCTAGAAGATGGACGTCAAAATGAACCTGAAGTTTTTGGTAAGTCCATTACAGATCCGTGTCTAGGCTGGGACAACACAGAAGCACTTATTCGCGAAATTTACCAAACGCTAGGAGAGTAAGATGGCATTTATCGAAAAAGGTCAAGAAATTGATATTGAAGCAATCAAGGCTGAGACCCAGTTGTCACCTGAAGCCTTGCGAAAAAAAGAAGCCCGTGATAGAGAGTTGGCAGCCATCATTTCGGGTGAGGACGACCGAATCCTTTTGGTGATGGGGCCTTGCTCTTCGGACAATGAAGAAGCAGTACTCGAATATGCTCGCCGCTTAGCAGACTTGCAGAAAAAAGTTGCGGATAAAATCTTTATCGTGATGCGTGTTTATACAGCTAAACCTCGTACCAATGGAGATGGCTATAAGGGTTTGGTTCATCAGCCCGATACTTCGAAAGCTCCAAGCTTGATTAATGGCTTGCAAGCCGTTCGTCAACTGCACTACCGTGTGATTACGGAGACTGGATTGACAACAGCTGATGAGATGCTCTATCCGTCAAATCTCGTTTTGGTTGATGACCTGGTCAGCTACCATGCTGTTGGGGCTCGTTCAGTGGAAGACCAAGAACACCGCTTTGTAGCCTCTGGGATTGATGCTCCAGTTGGGATGAAAAATCCAACATCTGGGAACCTTGGGGTCATGTTTAATGCCATATATGCAGCTCAAAACAAGCAAACCTTCCTTTATCATGGCCAAGAAGTGCAAACTTCAGGAAATCCCTTGGCCCACGTTATCCTTCGTGGCGCCATGAACGAATATGGTAAAAATGAACCCAACTTCTACTATGAAACCCTCTTAAATGCCATCAATCGCTATGAGACTATGGGACTTGAAAATCCCTTCATTATCATCGATACCAATCATGACAATTCAGGCAAGCAGTATATGGAACAAATTCGCATTGTTCGTCAGGCCTTGCTGAATCGTGACTGGAATGAAAAGATTAAAAAGACGGTTCGAGGCTTTATGATCGAATCTTACCTAGCAGACGGTCGCCAAAATCAACCAGAGGTCTTTGGTTGCTCCATTACCGACCCTTGTCTAGGATGGGAAAATACAGTAGCCTTGGTAGAAGAAATTTATACTACCTTAACAAAATAAGTGAAAAGGATGGAGTTGGGGGAATCTCAGCTCCTTTTATGAGTATGATAGTTGGACACGGAATTGACATCGAAGAATTGGCTTCGATAGAAAGTGCAGTTACACGACGTGAGGGCTTTGCCAAGCGCGTGCTGACAACTAAGGAAATGGAGCGATTTACCAGTCTCAAAGGGCGCAGACAAATCGAATATTTGGCTGGTCGCTGGTCGGCTAAGGAAGCTTTTTCCAAGGCTATGGGGACAGGAATTGGCAAACTGACCTTTCAGGATTTGGAAGTCTTGAACAATGAACGAGGAGCTCCCTATTTTAGTCAGGCGCCATTTTCAGGAAAAATTTGGCTGTCAATCAGCCATACAGATCAGTTTGTGACAGCCAGTGTCATTTTGGAGGAAAATCATGAAAGCTAGTCCACATAGACCGACCAAGGCTCTGATTCGTTTGGGAGCTATTCGACAAAATATACAACAAATGGGAAGTCATATCCCTAATGATACGCTCAAATTTGCAGTAGTCAAGGCTAATGCTTATGGACATGGGGCGGTAGCTGTTGCAACGGCGATCCAGGATGTTGTTGATGGATTTTGCGTTTCCAATATCGATGAAGCTATCGAGTTGCGTCAAGCAGGTATAAACAAGAAAATCCTCATCTTAGGAGTTTCTGAGCTAGAAGCTGTTTCCCTAGCTAAAGAATACGACATTACCTTGACAGTGGCAGGGTTGGAGTGGATTCAAGCTCTCTTATCTAGGGAGAATGACCTAGCAGGCTTAACAGTTCACCTCAAGATTGACTCAGGAATGGGACGAATTGGTTTTAGAGATGTCAGTGAAGCTGAGCAGGCTCAAGACTTGCTCAAGCAACATGGTGCTCGTGTTGAGGGAATTTTTACCCACTTTGCTACTGCAGATGAGGAATCAGATACTTATTTTAATGCCCAGTTAGAACGCTTTAAAGCTATTTTGGCAAGTATGAAGGATGTTCCAGAGCTGGTTCATGCCAGCAACTCAGCAACGACCCTCTGGCATGCTGAAACTATTTTCAATGCGGTTCGTATGGGAGATTCCATGTATGGTCTCAATCCAAGTGGAGATGTCTTAGACTTGCCTTATGACTTGACTCCAGCCTTGACCTTGGAGTCGGCTCTGGTCCATGTCAAGACAGTGCCAGCTGGAGCTTGCATGGGCTATGGAGCCACCTATCAGGCGGATAGCGAGCAAGTCATCGCGACCGTGCCAATCGGTTATGCGGATGGTTGGACACGAGATATGCAAAATTTCACTGTCTTGGTAGATGGACAAGCTTGCCCAATCGTCGGACGGGTTTCTATGGACCAAATCACCATTCGCTTGCCTAAGATTTATCCGCTCGGAACAAAAGTAACACTGATCGGCACTAACGGGGACAGGGAAATCACAGCTACTCAGGTAGCGGCCTACCGTGGAACTATTAACTATGAGGTCGTTTGTCTCCTCAGCGATCGCATTCCTCGAGAATATTATTAAAAAAGAAAGGAGTGGAGCATGAATCTACATCAACCCTTGCATGTCTTGCCTGGCGTGGGACCAAAGTCAGCAGAGAAATACGCCAAACTAGGAATTGAAAACTTGCAAGACCTCTTGCTCTACTTTCCTTTCCGTTATGAAGATTTCAAAACCAAGCAGGTCCTAGATCTGGAAGATGGCGAAAAGGCGGTTCTGTCTGGTCAAGTCGTGACACCTGCTAGTGTACAGTATTATGGTTTCAAGCGCAATCGCCTACGTTTTAGCCTTAAGCAGGGAGAAGTCGTTTTTGCAGTGAATTTCTTTAACCAGCCCTATCTGGCTGATAAGATAGAGTTGGGAGCAACCCTTGCTGTTTTTGGGAAGTGGGACCGTGCCAAGGCCAGCCTGACAGGGATGAAGGTCCTGGCTCAGGTGGAAGATGACCTCCAGCCTGTCTATCGTCTGGCTCAAGGAATCAGTCAGGCCAGTCTAGTTAAGGTCATCAAAACGGCTTTTGATCAGGGGTTGGACCTCTTGATAGAGGAAAATCTTCCCCAGTTTTTACTTGATAAATACAAACTCATGTCCCGTTGCCAGGCAGTTCGTGCTATGCATTTTCCAAAGGATTTGGCAGAATACAAGCAGGCCCTTCGTCGTATCAAGTTTGAGGAACTCTTTTACTTCCAAATGCAGTTGCAGACGCTCAAGTCTGAAAATAGAGTTCAGGGAAGCGGTCTGGTTCTGAATTGGTCTCAGGAAAAAGTGACGGCTGTTAAGGAATGTTTACCTTTTGCCTTAACCCCAGATCAGGAAAAAAGTTTGCGGGAAATTTTGACCGACATGAAGTCGGACTACCACATGAATCGTCTCCTGCAAGGAGATGTGGGGAGCGGGAAAACGGTAGTCGCTGGCTTGGCCATGTTTGCTGCAGTGACGGCTGGCTACCAAGCGGCTCTCATGGTACCGACCGAAATCCTTGCTGAGCAACACTTTGAAAGTCTACAGAGTCTCTTTCCAGACTTGAAACTCGCTCTCTTGACAGGATCCTTGAAAGCTGCAGAAAAAAGAGAAGTCTTGGAGACCATAGCGAAGGGTGAGGCTGATTTGATTATCGGAACCCACGCTCTGATACAAGATGGGGTTGATTATGCTCGCCTTGGTTTGATTATCATCGATGAGCAGCACCGTTTTGGTGTGGGACAAAGGCGGATTTTACGGGAAAAAGGCGACAACCCAGACGTTCTCATGATGACGGCGACGCCCATTCCGCGAACATTGGCTATCACAGCCTTTGGCGATATGGATGTTTCCATTATCGACCAGATGCCTGCGGGTCGGAAACCCATTGTGACACGTTGGATCAAACATGAGCAACTGCCTCAGGTGCTGACTTGGTTAGAAGGAGAAATTCAAAAAGGTTCTCAAGCATACGTCATCTCTCCCTTGATTGAAGAATCAGAAGCTCTGGATCTGAAAAATGCTATTGCCTTATCAGAGGAATTGACGGCTCATTTTGCAGGAAAGGCAGAGGTTGCTCTGCTACATGGTAAGATGAAGAGTAACGAAAAAGATCAGATCATGCAGGATTTTAAAAAGAGAAAAACGGATATTCTGGTTTCGACAACGGTTATCGAGGTTGGGGTCAATGTTCCCAATGCGACTGTCATGATTATCATGGATGCCGATCGCTTCGGTCTCAGTCAGCTTCACCAGCTCAGAGGTCGTGTGGGTCGGGGGGACAAGCAGTCCTATTCGGTTCTCGTTGCCAATCCCAAGACGGACTCTGGGAAGGATCGCATGCGCATCATGACAGAAACGACTAATGGATTTGTCCTTGCGGAGGAGGATTTGAAAATGCGCGGATCGGGTGAGATTTTTGGAACCAGACAGTCAGGTCTGCCAGAGTTTCAAGTGGCGGATATTATCGAAGATTTTCCGATTTTGGAAGAAGCCAGGAAGGTTGCCAGCTACATTAGTTCGATAGAAGATTGGAAAGAGGATCCAGAATGGCGCATGATTGCTCTCCACCTAGAGAAGAGAGAACATCTGGATTAAGCCTTTTCTAAGAAATCTATAAGCTAGCTTTTAGGTTTGGGTCTTATACTAGAGTCATCAAAAAGAAACGAGGATTCTCATATGACTATTAAAGTAACCTACCAAAAGAAATTCCAAACCGTCAAACTAGAGAAAGGAGCTAGCACCTATTGATACACAAAGAGCGGAAACGCTCTTTTTCTTTTAAGAAGTGGTCACCTATAAATCAAACTTAGTCAAGTGATAAAAAGATATTAGTCACCCAGCCTATTTACTCATTGAGAGAAGCTTGATATAATGAGCAAAAATAGAGTATAGTGTAGAATGAAAGGAGTTTTTAAGATGTTAGAAACAAGAACGATTGCTATCCAAGATAGGTATGGAGAACGATTTCAGCATTGTTGGGGATGTGGTCCCAAGAATGATTTAGGCTTACATTTAAAAACCTATCCAAGTATAGATGGAAAGAGTTGTATTAGTCGGATAAAGCTTGAAAATGCTTATACTGGTGGAGTTCCATCAAATGTCTTTGGAGGAATGATAGCGACTATTTTTGATTGCCATGGCACGGCCTCAGCAGCTTGGTTTGCCCATCATCAAAAAGGGTTGGAACTGACGGAATCAACTGTGATAGGACGTTTTATTACAGCTCGCTTGGAGATTGATTACCTTAGTCCTAGTCCAATTGAAGATGAAATTGTGGTTACTTCTACTCTGGAGGAATTAGGGGAAAGAAAAGCAATTATTGCTATGGAGATGACAGTGGCTACTAAAGTCCGTGCCAAAGCCAGAATGGTAGCAGTTGCTGTGAAGGATCATATGTAAAACGGAGGATTAGAAGTTTAAGATTTTAAAACTACTTTCAAACGATGCGTTTGAGGGAGGAGAATTTAAAATCACTTTCTGTTTACCATTCTTTCTTGCATTGCTTTTCTAGATATGCTACAGTTATGATAACGATTACAAATTAAAAGGAGCATGCTATGAAAAACCCAGCTTTGCTAGAAGAAATCAAGACTTATAAAGGAAGGGATGAGGTCCCAGAAGATTTTGATGCTTTTTGGAATGAGGAAGTCAAAAAAGTTTCAGTCCTTCCTGCCTACCAGTGGGAGGAAAAGGATTTCCATATTCCTCAAGTAAGGTGCTATGAACTGACCTTTGAGGGAACTAATGAAGGCAAGGTCTATGCACGCGTCGTCCTTCCAAAGACTGAGGAGAAGGTTCCGCTAATCTTCCATTTCCATGGATACATGGGGCGTGGTTGGGACTGGGCTGACATGCTGGCCTATACGGTGGCTGGTTACGGTGTTGTTTCCATGGATGTGCGGGGCCAGTCGGGCTATTCGCAAGACGGCTTGCGCTCTCCACTAGGAAATACGGTGAAGGGGCATATCATCCGTGGTGCTGTGGAAGGTCGGGAACATCTCTTTTATAAGGATGTCTATCTGGATATTTACCAGTTGATCGAAATTGTTGCTAGTCTACCTCAGGTAGATGAGGAAAGACTTTCTAGCTATGGCGCCTCACAGGGAGGGGCTTTAGCCCTGGTTGCAGCGGCGCTCAATCCTAGGATTCAGAAAACAGTTGCCATCTATCCTTTCTTGTCTGACTTTAGACGAGTGATTGAGATTGGCAATACCAGTGAAGCCTATGATGAACTCTTCCGTTATTTCAAGTTCCACGATCCTTTCCATGAAACAGAGGAGGAAATCATGGCGACCCTTGCCTACATCGATGTGAAAAATCTTGCCCATCGCATTCAAGGTGAGGTCAAGATGATTACGGGCTTGGATGACGATGTTTGCTATCCTATTACCCAGTTTGCAATTTACAATCGTCTAATTTGCGAAAAGGCCTATCGCATCATGCCTGAGTATGCCCACGAAGCCATGAATGTTTTTGTCAATGACCAAGTTTATAACTGGCTCTGTGGTAGTGAGATTCCTTTTAAGTACGCAAGATAATGAATGAGAGAGCCCAGGAGCTCTCTTTTTTGTTTTTTAATAAAAATTATTTAAAATAGATGGCTCTCTGAAACTACTTTCAGGATAGTCTGTTCTATAAAATAGTTTTGAAACTGAAATCTATTCTATCACAACCTATTGAAAGCGCTTAACAAATAATATATAATAAGCCCATAAGAACAAGAAAGGGAGGAAAGAGGATGCCACAGATCAGCAAAGAAGCCTTGATTGAACAGATCAAAGATGGAATCATTGTCTCTTGCCAGGCACTTCCTCACGAACCGCTTTATACAGAAGCGGGAGGGGTTATCCCCTTGCTAGTCAAAGCGGCTGAGCAAGGTGGGGCAGTCGGTATCCGAGCAAACAGTGTTCGCGATATCAAGGAGATCAAGGAGGTTACGAAACTACCGATTATCGGGATTATCAAACGTGACTATCCGCCACAGGAGCCATTCATTACAGCGACTATGAAAGAAGTTGATGAGTTGGCTGAACTAGACATTGAGGTCATTGCTCTGGATTGTACCAAACGTGAACGTTACGATGGTTTGGAAATTCAGGACTTTATCCGACAAGTCAAAAAAAAGTATCCACATCAACTTTTAATGGCTGATACTAGCACTTTTGAAGAAGGAATAGCAGCGGTCGAAGCAGGGATTGATTTTGTTGGAACAACCCTATCAGGTTACACTTCATATAGTCCAAAAGTAGATGGTCCAGACTTTGAACTGATCAAAAAACTTTGTGAAGCAGGAGTGGATGTCATCGCTGAAGGGAAAATTCATACACCAGAACAAGCTAAGCAAATCCTTGAATATGGGGTGCGAGGTATCGTTGTTGGTGGAGCTATTACTAGACCAAAAGAGATTACGGAACGCTTTGTTGCCGGTCTTAAATAACACAATCTCAAAACAGAGGAGAGTGGTCGATGCGTCGAACAAAATGAAAACGTATACAAATATAAAGAACTCATTATCCAATATGGATACGCTTATAAATTAGGAGAATACAGATGAAATTTAGAAAACTAGCTTGTACAGTACTTGCGGGTGCTGCGATTCTTGGCCTTGCTGCTTGTGGTAACTCTGGTGGAAGTAAAGATGCTGCAAATTCTGGTAGCGATAGCGGAAAAACAGAAATCACTTGGTGGGCATTCCCAGTCTTCACACAAGAAAAAACTGGTGACGGTGTTGGAACTTATGAAAAATCAATCATCGAAGCTTTTGAAAAAGCAAATCCAGATGTAAAAGTGAAATTGGAAACCATCGACTTCAAGTCAGGTCCTGAAAAGATCACAACAGCCATCGAAGCAGGAACAGCGCCAGACGTACTCTTTGACGCACCAGGACGTATCATCCAATACGGTAAAAATGGTAAATTGGCTGAGTTGAATGACCTCTTCACAGACGAATTCGTCAAAGATGTGAACAACGAAAACATCGTACAAGCAAGTAAAGCTGGAGACAAAGCATACATGTATCCAATCAGTTCAGCTCCATTCTACATGGCCATGAACAAGAAGATGTTGGAAGATGCTGGAGTTGCAAACCTTGTTAAAGAAGGTTGGACAACTGATGACTTTGAAAAAGTTTTGAAAGCGCTTAAAGATAAAGGCTACACTCCAGGTTCATTGTTCAGTTCTGGTCAAGGGGGAGACCAAGGAACACGTGCCTTCATCGCAAACCTTTATGGCGGTTCTGTAACAGATAAAGATGTAACAAAATATACAACAGACGATCCTAAATTCGTCAAAGGTCTTGAAAAAGCTGCTAGCTGGATCAAGGACGGTCTATTGAACAATGGTTCACAATTTGACGGTGGAGCAGACATCCAAAACTTTGCGAACGGTCAAACTTCATACACAATCCTTTGGGCACCAGCTCAAAACGGTATCCAAGCGAAACTCTTGGAAGCAAGTAAGGTAGATGTGGTAGAAGTACCATTCCCATCAGACTCAGGTAAACCATCTCTTGAATACCTTGTAAACGGATTTGCAGTATTCAACAACAAAGACGACAAGAAAGTCGCAGCTGCTAAGAAATTCGTTCAATTCATCGCAGATGACAAAGAATGGGGTCCTAAAGACGTTGTTCGTACAGGTGCCTTCCCAGTTCGTACTTCATTTGGCAAACTTTATGATGACAAACGTATGGAAACAATCAGCAGCTGGACTAAATACTACTCACCATACTACAACACTATCGATGGATTTGCTGAAATGAGAACACTTTGGTTCCCAATGTTGCAATCTGTATCAAATGGTGACGAAAAACCAGCGGATGCTTTGAAAGCCTTCACTGAAAAAGCTAACGAAACCATCAAAAAAGCTACAAAACAATAAGCACTAAGTCAGATTGATTCCCCCCTTTTCCCTGTGCACTATGGTGTAAGAAAAGGGGGACTTTTGTTTGAAATGGTAGGAACTGTCACGAAATTAAAATGAAGTTCTTACATAAGCGAATCTTAAAAAATTTCATTTTGGTTTTAAAACAGTTCAAGAAAATCAAAAACTATTCTATTTGAAAGAGAGGTGCCGACTGTGAAAGTCAATAAAATTCGTATGCGGGAAACAGTGATTTCCTACGCTTTCCTAGCACCAGTGTTATTCTTCTTTGTCATCTTTGTCTTGGCTCCTATGATTATGGGATTCATTACAAGTTTCTTTAACTACTCCATGACTAAATTTGAGTTTGTGGGCTTGGATAACTACATTCGCATGTTTAAAGACCCTGTCTTTATGAAGTCTTTGATCAATACCGTTATCCTGGTTATCGGATCTGTTCCGATTGTGGTTCTCTTCTCTCTCTTTGTAGCATCTCAAACCTATCATCAAAATGCCATTGCCCGTTCTTTTTATCGTTTCGTCTTCTTCCTACCGGTTGTAACAGGTAGTGTTGCCGTAACGGTTGTATGGAAATGGATCTATGACCCACTATCAGGGATTCTAAACTTTGTCCTTAAGTCAAGCCACATCATCAGCCAGAACATTTCTTGGCTGGGTGACAAAAACTGGGCTTTGCTAGCGATTATGATCATCCTTTTGACAACATCTGTTGGTCAACCGATTATCCTTTATATCGCTGCCATGGGGAATATTGATAACTCACTTGTTGAAGCAGCGCGTGTTGACGGTGCGACTGAATTTCAAGTCTTCTGGAAGATCAAATGGCCTAGCCTTCTTCCAACAACTCTTTACATCGCAATCATCACAACCATCAACTCATTCCAATGTTTCGCCTTGATTCAGTTGTTGACATCTGGTGGTCCAAACTACTCAACAAGTACCTTGATGTACTACCTTTACGAAAAAGCCTTCCAATTGACAGAGTACGGCTATGCCAATACCATCGGTGTCTTCTTAGCAGTGATGATTGCCATTGTCAGCTTTGCTCAATTCAAGATCCTCGGAAACGACGTAGAATACTAAAGAAAGGAGACAGTTATGCAACCTACACAAAAGAAACCTTTAACAGCTTTCACTGTTATTTCAACGATTATCTTGCTCTTGTTGACCGTACTGTTCATCTTTCCATTCTACTGGATCTTGACAGGGGCCTTCAAATCACAGCCTGATACCATTATGATTCCGCCACAGTGGTTCCCTAAAATGCCAACCATGGAAAACTTCCAACAACTCATGGTGCAAAACCCTGCTATGCAGTGGATGTGGAACTCTGTATTTATCTCACTAGTAACTATGTTCCTAGTCTGTGCAACCTCTTCTCTAGCAGGTTATGTCTTGGCTAAAAAACGTTTCTATGGTCAACGCATTCTCTTTGCAGTCTTTATCGCTGCCATGGCACTTCCAAAACAAGTTGTCCTTGTACCATTGGTACGTATCGTCAACTTCATGGGAATTCACGATACTCTTTGGGCAGTTATCTTGCCTTTGATTGGATGGCCATTTGGGGTCTTCCTCATGAAACAGTTCAGCGAAAACATCCCTACAGAATTGCTTGAATCAGCTAAAATCGACGGTTGTGGTGAGATTCGTACCTTCTGGAGCGTAGCCTTCCCTATCGTGAAACCAGGATTTGCAGCTCTTGCAATCTTTACCTTCATCAATACTTGGAACGACTACTTTATGCAGTTGGTTATGTTGACTTCACGTCAAAATTTGACTATCTCACTCGGGGTTGCGACCATGCAGGCCGAAATGGCAACCAACTACGGTTTGATCATGGCGGGTGCAGCTCTTGCAGCAGTGCCAATCGTAACAGTCTTCCTTGTCTTCCAAAAATCCTTCACTCAGGGTATTACTATGGGAGCTGTTAAAGGATAATACTCTGCGAAAATCGAATTCAAACTACGTCAGCATCACCTTGCCATACTTAAGTATTGCCTGCGGTTAGCTTCCTAGTTTGTTCTTCGATTTTCATTGAGTATAGGAAAAACTGTCTATCAAAATTCAGAAGAATATGTTATAGACTAAGAGAAATATAGTTTCATAAGTGTCTACAAAATGGAGAGTATGCAGTTACTTCGTGAAGTTTTGTCAGACACTTATCAACTTAATTTATGATTTTAGTTAACTATCAGAAACGAAGGAAACAGAATGATTTTTGACGATTTGAAAAACATCGCCTTTTACAAGGGAATCCATCCCAATCTTGACAAGGTTATCGACTATCTCTATCAGCACCGTAAAGATTCTTTCGAACTCGGTAAGTATGAGATTGACGGGGACAAGGTCTTTCTAGTTGTTCAGGAAAATGTCCTCAATCAAGCTGAAAATGATCAATTTGAGCATCATAAGAACTATGCAGACTTGCATTTGCTGGTAGAAGGACATGAATATTCGAGCTACGGTTCACGTATCAAAGATGAAGCAGTAGCATTCGACGAAGCGAGTGACATTGGTTTTGTCCATTGTCATGAAAAATACCCACTCTTGTTGGGCTATCACAATTTTGCGATTTTCTTCCCAGGAGAACCTCACCAGCCAAATGGCTACGCAGGGATGGAAGAAAAGGTTCGCAAGTATCTTTTTAAAATTTTGATTGATTAAAAGAATCAGGAGGAGCAAACATGGCACAAAAAGGAGTAAGCCTAATCAAGGCAGCATTTGATACAGATAATTTTCTCATGCGTTTCAGTGAGAAGGTCTTGGATATCGTGACAGTCAACCTTCTTTTTGTCGTCTCTTGTTTGCCCATCGTGACGATTGGAGTAGCGAAAATCAGCCTTTACGAGACCATGTTTGAGATTAAGAGAAGCAGACGGGTACCAGTCTTTAGAACCTATCTGAGAGCTTTCAAGCAAAATCTGAAACTGGGTCTTCAGTTGGGTCTGTTAGAGTTGGGCATTGTTTTGTTGAGTCTTTTAGACCTCTATCTCTTCTGGGGACAGACTGCTTTGCCTTTCCAGATTGTGAAAGCTATATGTTTGGGGATTCTCATCTTCCTCACTCTGGTGATGCTGGCTAGTTATCCCATCGCTGCGCGCTATGATTTGTCTTGGAAAGAAGTGTTGCAAAAAGGGCTTATCTTGGCAAGTTTTAACTTTCCATGGTTCTTCCTCATGTTAGCCATTCTCTTTCTCATAGTGATGGTTCTTTATCTATCCGCCTTCACTCTCCTTTTGGGTGGGTCAGCCTTTATCCTCTTTGGTTTTGGTTTGCTAGTCTTTCTCCAAGCAGGTTTGATGGAGAAAATCTTCGCCAAATACCAGTAGGATGGCTTGTTTCTGAAACTACTTTCAATCGTTACAGTTTCTAAAATACAAGTAGAAACTAAAATCTAAGTGTATATAAGATATTGAAAGCGATTTTCACAAGGTGTATACTAAACTTGTAAAAAATAGAACTGCTCTCAGCAGAAAAAAGAAATCTTAGGAGAAAATCTATGTCAGATTTGAAAAAATACGAAGGCGTCATTCCAGCCTTCTACGCATGTTATGATGATCAAGGAGAAGTTAGTCCAGAGCGTACGCGCGCCTTGGTTCAATACTTCATTGATAAGGGAGTTCAAGGTCTCTATGTCAATGGTTCTTCTGGTGAATGTATCTACCAAAGTGTGGCAGACCGCAAGTTGATTTTGGAAGAAGTCATGACAGTTGCTAAAGGGAAATTGACCATCATCGCTCACGTAGCTTGCAATAATACAAAGGATAGTATGGAACTTGCTCGCCACGCAGAAAGCTTGGGTGTAGATGCCATTGCAACGATTCCACCGATTTACTTCCGCTTGCCAGAATACTCAGTTGCTAAATACTGGAACGATATCAGTTCTGCAGCTCCAAATACAGACTACGTGATTTATAACATTCCTCAATTGGCAGGAGTTGCTTTAACTCCAAGTCTCTACACTGAAATGTTGAAAAATCCTCGTGTTATCGGTGTGAAGAACTCTTCTATGCCAGTTCAAGATATCCAAACTTTTGTTAGCCTTGGTGGGGAAGACCATATCGTCTTTAATGGTCCAGATGAACAGTTCCTAGGTGGTTGCCTCATGGGTGCCAAAGCTGGTATCGGTGGTACTTATGGTGCGATGCCAGAACTCTTCTTGAAACTAAATCAGTTGATTGCTGAAAAAGACTTGGAAACAGCGCGTGAATTGCAGTATGCTATCAACGCAATCATTGGTAAATTGACTGCTGCACATGGAAATATGTACGGTGTGATCAAAGAAGTCTTGAAAATCAATGAGGGACTTAACATTGGATCAGTTCGTTCACCATTGACACCAGTGACTGAAGAAGATCGACCAGTTGTAGAAGCAGCAGCGCAATTGATTCGTGAAACCAAGGAGCGCTTCCTCTAATCCATAAGGAGGTATTTATGACACACTACGTTGCAATTGATATTGGCGGAACCAACATCAAATATGGTTTGATCGACCAAGAAGGCCAACTTGTTGAATCGCATGAAATGCCAACTGAGGCGCATAAGGGTGGACCCCATATCTTACAAAAGACAAAAGATATCGTAGCCAGCTATTTAGAAAAGGGCCCAGTAGCAGGTGTTGCCATTTCTTCTGCAGGGATGGTGGATCCTGATAAGGGTGAAATCTTCTATGCTGGTCCTCAGATTCCCAACTATGCAGGAACCCAGTTCAAGAAGGAAATCGAGACTAGCTTTGCGATTCCTTGCGAAATTGAAAATGATGTCAACTGTGCAGGTCTTGCTGAGGCAGTATCTGGTTCAGGCAAGGGAGCGAGTGTGACACTTTGTTTGACCATTGGAACAGGTATCGGTGGTTGCTTGATTATGGATGGGAAAGTTTTCCATGGATTTAGCAACTCAGCTTGCGAAGTTGGTTATATGCACATGCAGGATGGAGCTTTCCAAGACTTGGCTTCTACGACAGCCTTGGTAGAATATGTAGCAACAGGTCATGGCGATCCAGTTGATCAGTGGAATGGCCGACGCATTTTCAAGGAAGCTACTGAAGGAAACAAGATTTGTATGGCTGGTATTGACCGCATGGTAGACTACCTTGGGAAAGGTCTGGCAAATATTTGCTACGTTGCCAATCCAGAAGTGGTCATTCTCGGTGGCGGGATCATGGGGCAAGAGGCTATCCTCAAACCGAAGATCCGCACAGCCTTGAAGGCGGCCTTGGTGCCAAGCCTAGCTGAAAAAACACGATTAGAATTTGCCCATCACCAAAACACAGCAGGTATGTTGGGTGCCTATTATCATTTCAAAACAAAACAATCCTAGTTTGGTTCAACCAAACTAGGATTTTCTAACGCGTTTTTGTCTACGATAGCCATTGAGTTTTTTATTTTCCCAATAGCTATTAAAGATTTTCTCCTTGCTTTCACGATTGATTTCCAAAAAGTAGGCATAAACCAAATCTATAAGGAAGAGCATGGGGAGCTGAGCGGATATCCGTTGAATGTAGGAAGGCTGGCTGTGGCTAGCAACAAGAACGGTCTCTGTATAGGCCTGACTATTTTTGTTTGGAGCGCTGGTAAAGAGGATGGTCTTGGCCCCCATCTCTTTTGCGTCTAATAGACTGTCTAAAATAGAAGGAGTTGTACCAGAAAGTGAGAAACCGAGTACTAGACAATTTTCATCCATGATGCTGGTCGTCCATGCAAAGCCGTCCTGATCGGTTAAGGCTTCACAGACCACACCCAGACGCATGAAACGCAATTTCATTTCACGAGCGACAAGACCGGAACTGCCTGTTCCAAAGAAGTAGACACGCTCAGCATCTTCGATTAACTGGGCAACGCGTTCCAGTTGTTCTTCGTCAATCAAATCCTGCGTTTGTTCTCGCATGATACTGTAGCTTCGCAAAACACGTTTGGTCAAAGGACTATGTTTGTGGGAATGAGTGTCCGGTTTACTAGCCTGATGCTGGTATTGAAAGACGAATTCTCGGTAACCTGTAAAACCACACTTTTTGGCAAAGCGGGTCAATGCTGCTTGGGAGATATGTAATTTCTGGGTAACTTGCTGAGAAGAAAGATCATCTTGACTCGTTTCAGGTTGTAAAAAATAGCGAGCGAGTTCTTGCTCGAGCTCGGTTAATTCTTCAAAATGGAGGTCGATTATGGTTGCGATATCTGGCTTGTTCATGAGGCTCCTTTTTATGAGTCAAAGTCTTAAAGGTTAACGCTTTCCTAACTATTACTATCATTATATCATAGAAGTTAGGATAACCAAATAAAAAGGCATTTTCAGTTGAAAGTCAAAAAATGCTTCGACTTTTCCAAGAGTTTCTCCGTAAAATATGGTACAATGAAAAGTACTGAGCTTCACCTGTTTGCTCTATTATTTTATATGTAAATAAAGGTGAAAATCGGAATTTTTTCTAGAAAAGAGTCTTAGTTGTATGAGAAAATTCAATAGCCATTCGATTCCTATTCGGCTTAATTTACTGTTTGCCATTGTTATCCTCTTGTTTATGGCCATTATTGGTCGATTGTTATACATGCAGGTGCTCAATAAAGATTTCTATGAAACAAAATTGGCCTCAGCCAGCCAGACAAGGGTAACAACCAGTTCAGCTCGAGGACAGATCTATGATGCGGCAGGGAAACCCTTGGTAGAAAACACTGTCAAGCAAGTCGTTTCTTTCACCCGAAACAATAAAATGACAGCAGCTGAATTGAAGGAGACAGCCAAGAAACTTCTCACATATGTGAATGTGACCTCCCCTAATTTGACAGACCGTCAGATTGCAGACTACTACTTGGCGGACCAGGACGTTTACAAAAAAATAGTCGAATCCTTGCCAAGTGATAAACGCCTAGATTCAGATGGGAACCGCTTATCTGAAGCGACTCTCTACAATAATGCAGTTGAAAGTATTGACGTGAGTCAACTCAATTATACAGATGACCAGAAAAAGGAAATCTATCTCTTTAGTCAGCTCAATGCCGTTGAAAATTTTGCGACGGGCACCATTTCTACGGATGCCTTGAATGATACCCAAGTTGCTCTCGTTGCATCAGCATCCAAGGAATTACCAGGGATTAGTATTTCAACTTCATGGGATCGGAAAGTCCTAGACACTTCTTTGTCTTCAATTGTAGGTAGTGTATCGAGTGAAAAATCAGGTCTTCCAGCGGAGGAAGTGGACGCTTATTTGAAAAAAGGGTATTCTCTCAATGACCGAGTAGGAACTTCCTATCTTGAAAAGCAATATGAAGATGTTCTTCAAGGCAAACGCTCCGTCAAGGAAATCCACCTCGACAAACACGGGAATATGGAAAGTATAGAAAATGTCGAAGAAGGAAGCAAAGGAAACAACATCAAACTAACGATTGACCTAACTTTCCAGAATGGTGTGGATGATCTACTCAAGAGCTACTTCAACTCGGAGTTGGGTAACGGTGGAGCCAAATACTCTGAAGGAGTCTACGCCGTAGCCCTCAATCCTAAAACCGGTGCAGTTCTAGCTATGTCGGGTGTCAAGCATAATGTCGAATCCGGTGAATTAAGTTCAGATTCGCTTGGAACGATAACCAATGTCTTTGTACCAGGATCTGTCGTTAAGGCGGCGACTCTTAGCTCTGGTTGGGAAAATGGGGTCTTGTCAGGAAATCAAACTTTGACAGATCAGCCGATTGTTTTCCAAGGTTCGGCTCCGATCAATTCATGGTATACCTTGTCCTATGGCTCCTTCCCTATCACAGCAGTTGAGGCTCTAGAGTACTCTTCTAATACCTACATGGTTCAGACTGCGCTAGGGATCATGGGGCAGTCCTACCAGCCAAATATGATAGTCGCAACTGATCAGTTAGAAACTGCAATGGGCAAGTTGCGATCAACCTTTGGGGAATATGGACTTGGAGCTTCAACAGAGATTGACCTCCCAGATGAATCTACAGGATTTACACCAAAAGAATTTGATTTGGCCAACTATATTAATAACGCCTTTGGCCAGTTTGATAACTACACACCTATGCAGTTAGCCCAGTATGTCGCAACCATTGCAAACAATGGCGTACGATTGGCTCCTCACATCGTTGAGGGAGTTTATGGAAACAATGAACAAGGTGGCTTAGGTAATCTAGTTCAAGAAACAGCCACCAAGGAACTGAACAAGATCAATATCTCAGAAGCGGATATGGCCCTCTTGCACCAAGGTTTCTATCAAGTTTCGCATGGAACGAGCGCTCTGACAACTGGTCGTGCCTTTTCAAATGGCGCAGCCGTTTCCATCAGCGGGAAAACGGGGACGGCCGAAAGTTATGTTAATGGCGGTCAAAAGGCCAATAATACCAACGCAGTTGCTTATGCTCCGTCCGATAATCCTCAAATCGCGGTCGCAGTCGTCTTTCCTCATAACACCAACCTAACAAATGGTGTCGGACCTTCAATTGCGCGTGATATCATCAATCTTTATAACCAACAACATCCAATGAATTAGAAAGGAACTTATGCTGTATCCAACACCTATTGCCAAGTTAATTGATAGCTATTCGAAGCTTCCAGGTATCGGGATCAAAACGGCTACTCGTCTCGCCTTCTATACCATTGGAATGTCTGATGACGATGTCAATGAATTTGCAAAAAATCTCCTATCTGCCAAGCGGGAATTGACCTATTGTTCCATCTGTGGTCGCTTGACCGATGATGATCCCTGCTCTATCTGCACAGATCCGACTCGAGACCAGACAACGATCTTGGTGCTAGAGGATAGTCGCGATGTGGCTGCTATGGAAAACATCCAAGAATACCACGGACTCTATCATGTCTTGCACGGTCTCATTTCTCCTATGAATGGCATCAGCCCAGACGATATCAATCTCAAGAGCCTCATGACCCGTCTCATGGATAGTGAGGTTTCAGAGGTGATCGTGGCAACCAATGCGACAGCAGATGGAGAAGCGACATCTATGTATCTCTCTCGTTTGCTCAAACCAGCTGGTATCAAAGTCACTCGTCTAGCACGAGGACTAGCCGTGGGAGCAGATATCGAGTATGCGGATGAGGTCACACTCTTACGAGCCATTGAAAATCGGACAGAGTTGTAAGTGTAGACCAATTTACTAACTCCATTCATCTATACAAAAAATCAAGGAGGCCGACTTTGTTTTTATCGGTCTCTTTTTATGTTTTTTGAATATCAGTATTAGCTTCAAGTTTTAAAAAAAAAGTAAATATGATATACTAAAGAACAAGTATTCTATTAGAATTAGGACAAGCAATATGAAACAAACGATTATTCTTTTATACGGCGGACGCAGTGCAGAACGTGAAGTGTCTGTATTGTCAGCTGAAAGTGTCATGCGTGCGGTCAACTACGACCGTTTCACAGTCAAGACTTTCTTTATCAGCCAGTCAGGTGACTTTATCAAAACACAGGAATTTAGCCGGACTCCAGGTCAAGAGGATCGTCTCATGACCAATGAAACGATTGATTGGAATAAGAAAGTTGCACCAAGTGCCATCTACGAAGAAGGTGCAGTGGTCTTTCCAGTTCTTCATGGCCCAATGGGAGAGGATGGCTCTGTTCAAGGATTCTTGGAAGTTTTAAAAATGCCTTATGTAGGTTGCAATATCTTGTCATCTAGTCTTGCCATGGATAAAATTACGACCAAGCGAGTTCTAGAATCTGTCGGAATTGCCCAAGTTCCTTATGTGGCCGTCGTCGAAGGTGATGATGTGACTGCTAAAATCGCTGAAGTTGAAGAAAAATTGACTTATCCAGTCTTCACAAAACCATCAAACATGGGGTCAAGTGTCGGTATTTCTAAGTCTGAAAACCAAGAAGAACTCCGCCAAGCTTTGGAACTTGCCTTCCAATATGACAGCCGTGTCTTGGTAGAGCAAGGTGTGAATGCGCGTGAAATCGAGGTTGGTCTCTTGGGGAACTACGATGTCAAGAGCACTTTGCCAGGTGAAGTGGTCAAGGATGTTGCCTTCTATGATTATGATGCCAAATATATCGATAACAAGATTACCATGGATATCCCGGCTAGGATCAGTGATGATGTGGTAGCTGTCATGCGTCGAAATGCTGAAACTGCCTTCCGTGCAATCGGTGGTCTTGGTCTCTCTCGTTGCGATTTCTTCTATACAGATAAGGGCGAGATCTTCCTAAATGAGCTTAATACCATGCCAGGTTTTACCCAGTGGTCTATGTACCCACTACTTTGGGACAATATGGGAATCAGCTACCCAGAACTAATTGAGCGTTTGGTTGACCTTGCTAAGGAGAGCTTTAACAAGCACGAAGCGCATTTGCTATAAAATGAAAGAAGGGGTAGAAGCCCGAACCTTCACTGTAGGTGATTAGAGTTCTCGGACTTCAACCCTTTTTAAAGGAGTAGAAATGAAATTAACGATCCATGAAGTTGCCCAAGCTGTTGGAGCTAAAAATGATGTTAGTCTTTTTGCGGATGCTCAGTTAGAAAAAGCTGAGTTTGACAGTCGTTTGATTGCTGCAGGGGACTTATTTGTGCCCCTCAAAGGTGCGCGTGATGGTCATGACTTTATCGAAACAGCTTTTGAAAATGGTGCAGCAGTAACCCTGTCTGAGAAGGGAGTAGAAGGTCATCCCTACATTCTAGTAGACGATGTGTTGTCTGCCTTTCAAACCCTCGCAGCCTACTATCTTGAAAAAACGGCAGTTGATGTCTTTGCTGTTACGGGTTCAAATGGCAAGACAACGACCAAAGATATGTTGGCACATTTACTGTCAACAACCTACAAAACCTACAAAACCCAAGGAAACTACAATAACGAAATTGGTCTTCCCTATACGGTTCTCCATATGCCTGAGGGAACAGAAAAGTTGGTCTTGGAGATGGGACAGGATCACTTGGGAGATATCCATCTCTTGTCTGAATTGGCACACCCAAAGACAGCCATCGTGACCTTGGTTGGAGAAGCCCATTTGGCCTTTTTCAAAGACCGTTCAGAGATTGCTAAAGGGAAGATGCAAATTGCAGACGGTATGGCTCCGAGTTCTTTGCTCTTGGCACCAGCCGACTCCATTGTAGAGGACTATTTGCCCACTGATAAAAAGGTGGTCCGTTTTGGGCAAGGAGCAGAGCTGGAAATTACAGACTTGCTTGAACGCAAGGATAGTCTGACCTTTAAGGCCAATTTCTTGGAGCAAGCCCTTGATTTGCCAGTGACAGGTAAGTACAATGCCACCAATGCTATGATTGCTGCTTATGTAGCTCTACAAGAAGGAGTTTCAGAGGAGCAAATTCGTCAGGCCTTCCAGAACCTAGAATTGACGCGTAACCGCACCGAGTGGAAGAAAGCAGCCAATGGAGCAGATATTCTTTCTGACGTATACAATGCCAATCCCACTGCTATGAAGTTGATTTTGGAGACATTCTCTGCCATCCCAGCCAACGAAGGAGGAAAGAAAATTGCTGTTCTAGCAGACATGAAGGAACTCGGCGACCAGTCTGTCCAACTCCATAATCAGATGATTCTGAGCCTCTCGCCAGATGTGCTGGATACCGTTATTTTCTATGGAGAAGATATTGCGGAATTGGCTCAACTTGCCAGTCAAATGTTCCCAATCGGTCACGTTTTCTACTTCAAAAAAACAGCTGACGAAGATCAATTTGAAGACCTTGTCAAGCAAGTTAAGGAAAGACTCGGTGCCAATGACCAAATTCTGCTCAAAGGCTCAAACTCTATGAATCTAGCCAAGTTGGTAGAAAGTTTAGAAAATGAATGCAAGTGATTTTGCCAAGTATCTGCAAAGAATGATTGCCATTACAGATACTGGATTAACCTTTACAAAAGATCCTTTTGACCGCGAGCGTTACGAGGACTTGCGAAGCCTGTTATCTGAAATGTTGAATCAGGTATCAGACCTCGATGCAGAAGAAGTGGCAGAAGTCTTGAAACCAACGTCCGCTTATGCAACTCCTCTGATGGACGTCCGTGCTTGGATTGTTGAGGATGAAAAAGTCTGTTTAGTTAGAGGAAAAGGGGAGGATAGTTGGGCTTTGCCAGGTGGTTTTGGTGAAGTTGGCTATTCTCCAACCGAAAATATTCTTAAAGAAATTGAAGAAGAAACCGGCTTTACAGCAAAAGCTGAAAGGTTACTTGCAGTTTTTGACACCAATCGTTTCCAACTACAGAGCAAACAATATGCAAAGTTTGTCTTTGAATGCCAACTTCTTGATGGACAATTTCAAGTGAATCAAGAAATTGCTGAGCTTCAATTTTTTGCCATTGACCAATTGCCATTCTTATCTGAAAAACGCATCACCAAGGAGCAAATGAAGATTCTTTGGCAAGTTTATAGAGGACAAAGAGACCAATATGTTGATTAGTTTATGCTAGAGAAGTTGACAAATCAAAAAAGGGTATCTGTAAGGTGCATTTCTGCAATACAAATGATATAATAGGTTGCGAATTTAAGACGCAAGTGTTCTATGAATAGTATAGAATCAAGTTTTTTCAAAAAATTTAAAAGCTGGAGAAAGTGAATTTTTTACCGCCTCTGGCTAGATGAATGAGGAATAGAATATGAATTTGTGGGATCAATTATTTACCACACAGATATCAGAACCGCCCCAGTTTGAACTCCACTGGTATATTGGTTTGTTATGTATACTGGCCTTTACTTTCTACGCTTCTTATCGTTTTCGTGACAAAGTGGCTTACCAACGATTTATTCAGATTCTTCAATCTGTTCAACTGATTGTTCTGTATAGCTGGTATTGGGGGAATCAAATGCCCTTATCAGAAAGTTTGCCCTTCTATCATTGCCGTATCGCCATGTTTGTGATGCTCTTGATACCAGGGACTTCCAAGTACAAGCAATACTTTGCCCTTCTAGGAACTTTTGGAGCAACCGTTGCTCTGGCATACCCACTCTTTGACCCTTATCCGTTTCCGCATGTGACCATCCTGTCCTTTATCATCGGGCACGTGGCACTTTTGGGAAATGCACTCTTATACTTGTTTAAAAACTATGAAGCTTCCCTGCTCAACTTCAAAAATGTAGCGGTGATTACCTTCACCTTGAACGCTTTGATATGGGTTGTTAATTTAGTTGTCAGTGGGGATTATGGTTTCTTAACGAGACCGCCACTTGTTGGAAATCACGGACAACTTTTGAATTACCTTATTGTTTCGAGCGTTATCGTGATAGCAATTTGCGTAACAGCAAAATTGCTAGAGATTTTTTTACAGCAAAAATCGGAAGAATTTATTCAAGAGAAGGTCTAAAAAGACCTTCTTTTTTTGATGGGTTATAAATATTATCGAATTGTTGACAAGAACATCAAAAACTTTTTCCAGAAGAAAAATTTTCTAATATGTTCTCAAAAAACATGCAGGAAATTTACGAAAAACTAAGCATGATTAGTTTTTTTGTGTTATAATATTCTTTGAATAGCTATGCCCAAACATAGTTATTAAATAGAAGTGAGAAACTTGGAAGATAGAGAGGATGCGATGTAATGACTAGAGATGGTTTTTTTACAGGCTTAGATATCGGAACTAGCTCCATTAAGGTGTTAGTTGCTGAGCATAGAGATGGCGAAGTAAATGTAATTGGTGTTAGTAATGCCAAAAGTAAAGGTGTAAAAGACGGAATTATTGTTGATATTGAAGCGGCTGCTTCGGCAATCAAATCCGCAATCACACAGGCAGAAGAGAAAGCAGGCATTTCTATCAAGTCTGTCAACGTTGGTCTTCCAGCAAATCTTCTGCAGGTCGAACCAACACAAGGAATGATCCCTGTAACATCAGATACAAAAGAAATCACAGATCAGGATGTTGAAGATGTTGTTAAATCAGCTTTGACAAAGAGCATGACTCCTGATCGTGAAGTGATTACCTTTATTCCAGAAGAATTCATCGTGGATGGTTTCCAAGGAATCCGTGATCCTCGTGGTATGATGGGTGTCCGTTTGGAAATGCGTGGTCTACTTTACACAGGTCCTCGTACGATTCTACACAATCTTCGCAAGACGGTCGAACGTGTAGGTATCCAGGTTGATAATGTGATTATTTCACCTTTGGCGATTGTGAACTCAGTTCTCAATGAAGGCGAACGTGAATTTGGTGCAACTGTCATTGACATGGGTGGAGGTCAGACTACTGTAGCGACTATCCGCAACCAAGAATTGCAATTCACCAACATCTACCAAGAAGGTGGAGATTATGTTACAAAAGATATTTCTAAAGTCTTGAAAACATCTCAAAAGATTGCAGAAAGTTTGAAACTGAACTATGGTGAAGCTTACGTTCCACTTGCAAGTAATGAAACTTTCCAAGTTGAAGTAATTGGCGAAGTAGAACCTGTTGAAGTGACAGAAAGCTACTTGGCAGAAATTATTTCAGCACGTATCAAACATATCTTTGACCAAATCAAACAAGAGTTGGAAAGAAGACACTTGTTGGATTTGCCAGGAGGTATCGTCCTTATCGGTGGAAATGCAATTTTGCCGGGCGTTGTTGAATTAGCCCAAGAAGTATTTGGTGTTCGAGTAAAACTCTATGTTCCAAATCAGGTTGGAATTCGCAACCCTGCATTTGCTCACGTGATTAGTTTATCTGAGTTTGCTGGTAAATTGACTGAAGTCAATCTTCTTGCTCAAAAAGCAGTTAAAGGAGATGAATTCCTTCGTCAAAAACCAATCAACTTTGGCATTCCAAATCAACGTTTGAATCCTGTGGCGCAACCAAGCCCAACACAGACAACTCCAGTTGAAACTGTACAGGAAACTCCAGTTGCTCCCAAGGAAGAATTCCAAGCAAGTTCTCAAAGTAAACCGAAGCTAACAGAACGTTTCCGTGGTTTAATCGGAAGCATGTTTGATGAATAAAAGAGGATAAGAAATTATGACATTTTCATTTGATACAGCAGCAGCTCAAGGCGCAGTTATTAAGGTAATTGGTGTCGGTGGTGGTGGTGGTAACGCCATTAACCGCATGGTTGACGAAGGTGTTGCTGGTGTAGAATTTATCGCAGCCAACACTGATGTACAAGCCCTTAGCAGTACGAAAGCAGAAACCGTTATCCAACTTGGTCCAAAATTGACTCGTGGTTTGGGTGCTGGAGGACGTCCAGAAGTTGGACGCAAAGCTGCAGAAGAAAGCGAAGAAGCTTTGACGGAAGCAATCAGCGGTGCAGACATGGTCTTCATCACTGCTGGTATGGGTGGTGGATCTGGTACAGGTGCTGCCCCTGTTATTGCACGTATCGCTAAAGATCTTGGTGCTCTTACAGTTGGTGTCGTGACACGTCCTTTCGGATTTGAAGGAAGCAAACGTGGTCAGTACGCTGTAGAAGGAATCAATGAACTTCGCGAGCACGTTGATACTTTGTTGATTATCTCTAACAATAACTTACTTGAAATTGTTGACAAGAAAACACCGCTTCTTGAAGCTCTTAGTGAAGCAGATAACGTTCTTCGCCAAGGTGTTCAAGGGATTACTGACTTGATCACGAACCCAGGATTGATTAACCTTGACTTTGCTGACGTGAAGACTGTAATGGCAAACAAAGGGAATGCCCTTATGGGTATCGGTATTGGTAGTGGTGAAGAGCGCGTTGTTGAAGCAGCTCGTAAAGCAATTTACTCTCCACTTCTTGAAACAACTATCGATGGCGCCGAAGATGTGATTGTCAACGTTACTGGTGGTCTTGATTTAACTTTGATTGAAGCAGAAGAAGCTTCAGAAATCGTCAATCAAGCAGCTGGCAAAGGTGTAAACATCTGGCTTGGAACATCTATCGACGAAAGCATGAAGGATGAAATCCGTGTGACTGTTGTAGCGACAGGTGTTCGTCAAGAACGACTAGAAAAAGTAGTCGGGTCTGCTACCAACCAACCAGTTGGTCGACCATCAACTAAAACTCCACAAGCACACACATTTGACCGTCAATTCGACTTGGAAGAGACAGCAGAGTTGCCTAAATCAAGTCCACGTCGCTTTGAAACCAACCAAGCATCTGCTTTTGGAGATTGGGACTTGCGCCGTGAGTCGATTGTTCGCCAAACAGATCCTGTTGTTTCACCAGTTGAACGCTTTGAAACACCAGTTTCACAAGATGAGGATGAATTGGATACACCTCCATTCTTCAAAAATCGTTAATCAATGAATTTGAAAAAAAACACTGAATTAGTTTTTCAGCAAATTGCTGATGCTAGTCAAAAAGCCAACCGTAATCTAGATGCTGTTTCAGTAATCGCAGTGACAAAATATGTAGATGTACAAACAGCGGAAGCCTTGCTTCCACTTGGCATCCATCATATCGGTGAAAATCGAGTTGATAAATTTTTAGAAAAATATCAGGCCTTGAAAGATTACCCAGTCACTTGGCATTTAATAGGAACATTACAGAGACGGAAAGTAAAAGAAGTAATCCCATATGTGGATTACTTTCATGCTTTAGACTCCCTAAAGTTAGCACAGGAAATTCAAAAGAGAACAGATCATGTTATCAAGTGTTTCTTGCAGGTTAATATTTCTGGGGAAGAAAGCAAGCATGGGTTTTCAAAAGAAGAATTGCTAGAACTTTTGCCAGAATTGGCTAAGTTAGATCAGATTGAGTATGTTGGTTTAATGACCATGGCTCCTTTTGAGGCAGGCAGTGATGAATTGAAAGAAATTTTCAAGGATACGCAGGCTCTGCAAGCAGAAATTAGAGAAAAACAAATCCCTAATATGCCGATGACAGAGCTAAGTATGGGAATGAGTCGTGATTTTAAAGAAGCGATTCAGTTCGGCTCAACCTTTGTTCGAATCGGTACAGCATTTTTTAAATAGGAGAGAGCTATGTCTTTAAAAGATAGATTCGATAAATTTATAGATTATTTTACAGAAGATGGGGAAGAAACGACTAACTACCAGACTCAACAAGAGGAAACAGTTAGCCCAGCTATCTCATCTTCTAAAGGATTACCAGCATCTGCTCAGCCGGAATCAGTAAAAGATGCGAATATTACTCGCCTCCATGCTCGTCAACAAGAGTTGGCAAAGCAAAACCATCACTCAGATGAGAAAGTGACGATTGATGTTCGTTATCCAAGAAAGTATGAGGATGCAACTGAGATTGTTGATTTGTTAACTGGAAATGAAAGCATCTTGATTGATTTCCAATACATGACAGAAGTACAAGCGCGCCGCTGCCTTGATTACTTGGACGGAGCCCGTCACGTCTTGGCTGGAAATATGAAAAAAGTTGCGAGTACGATGTATCTATTGACGCCTGTCAACGTTATCGTGAATATTGAGGATATCAAACTTCCAGACGAATCACAAGGTGCCGAGTTCGGCTTTGATATTAAACGAAATAGAGCAAGATAATGATTTTCTTAATCCGTTTAATTCAAAATGCAGTTAGCATTTACTCCATCATTCTCGTTGCATTTGCTCTTCTTTCATGGTTTCCAAATGCCTATGAAAGTCAACTAGGTCGCTTAGTCATCAGACTTGCTCGTCCAGTTATCGAGCCACTTCGTAAGCTCAATTTACAATTTGCTGGTCTTGATTTTACGGTTTGGGCCGCGTTGATTCTGATCCAGTTTCTTGGAAATATCTTAACACGACTAGTGCTATTACTATGACAGTAAATCGATCCATTTATCAGCATTTTTCCCAAGATGATATTCCTTTTATTGATAAGGGTTTAGAGTGGATCAAGCGGGTAGAAGATACATATGTACCGGTGCTTACTCCTTTTATCAATCCCCATCAGGAACAGATTTTAAGGGTGCTTGCTGGGACATATGAACTGGGTTGCCAAAGTAGTGGTGATTTTCTTCCGACGGAGTCGGTTCGAGTTCTTCTGTATCCAGATTACTTTGAACCGGAAATATCAGACTTTGAAATGACCTTGTTAGAAATTTGCTATCCGAGCAAGTTTGAACAGCTGAGCCATGGAAAAATATTGGGAACAATCATCAACCAGCTAGGAATTGACCGTAAATTATTTGGTGATATCTTGGTAGATGAAAAGAGAGCACAGATTTTTGTCAATCGTGATTTTATTCCTCTTTTTCAGGATGGAATAAGAAAGATTGGCAGACTTCCTGTATCGCTGGAGGAACGTCCTTTTACCGATAGGATTATATCTAAAATTGACTTTAGAGAACGAGAAATTTTAGTTTCGAGTTTTCGATTGGATGCCCTCTTATCAAGTGCCTTGAAATTATCTAGAAATCAAACTAGTCAACTGATTGAGAAAAAATCTGTCCAGGTAAATTATCATGTGATTGAAAAAACTGATTACCAGGTCGCAGTTGGGGATTTGATCAGTGTTAGAAAGTTTGGTCGTCTAAAAGTTGTCAAAGACAATGGACAGACAAAAAAAGACAAGATAAAATTAAGCATTCAATTATTATTAAGTAAGTGAGGAAAAGTATGCCAATTACATCGTTAGAAATTAAAGATAAAACCTTTGGTACAAGATTTAGAGGTTTTGACCCAGAAGAAGTAGATGAATTTCTTGATATCGTTGTTCGTGACTATGAAGATTTGGTTCGTAGTAATCACGACAAAGAGACACACATCAAGAGTTTGGAAGAACGTTTGTCTTACTTTGATGAGATGAAAGATTCCTTGAGTCAGTCAGTTTTGATTGCTCAAGATACTGCGGAGCGTGTCAAACAGGCTGCTCAAGAACGTTCGAACAATATTATTCAACAAGCTGAACAAGACGCTCAGCGTTTGCTAGAAGAAGCAAAATACAAGGCAAATGAAATTCTCCGTCAGGCAACAGATAATGCTAAGAAAGTGGCTGTTGAGACAGAAGAGTTGAAGAACAAGAGTCGTGTATTCCATCAACGCCTCAAGTCTACGATTGAAAGTCAATTGGCTATTGTTGAGTCATCAGATTGGGAAGACATTCTTCGCCCAACAGCAACGTATCTTCAAACAAGCGATGAAGCCTTTAAAGAAGTGGTGGGTGAAGTTCTTGGTGAAACTATTCCTTCTCAACCAGAGGAAGAGCCAATTGATATGACTCGTCAATTCACACCAGAAGAGGTTGCTGAGTTGCAAGCTCGTATCGAGGCTGGAAATAAAGAATTGGCTGAGTTTGAAGCCCAACAAAATCAACATACAGAGGAAATTGAACAGCATGAAGAGTCAGTTGAAGTAGAAGCTACTGCGGTAACTGAGGAAGATGCAAACAAAGAATCTGTTCTTATCCTATAAAAGTAAATGTGAGAACAAAATCTAACCAACTATATTTTCAGCGAGCGGGAGATGGTGTGAGCCCTGCAATCCCTAGTCGTTAGATTATCCTCTCAACGAATCCAGTCTGAAAACAGTAAGACTGGACGTTCCCCACGTTACGGGAAAAGAGGAAAAGAGACACTGTCTTTTTTCGAACAAAGGTGGTACCACGATTTTCGTCCTTTTTGGAAGTCGTGGTTTTTAATTTGTTAATATTTATAAAGGAGATACCATGAAACTCAAAGATACCCTTAACCTTGGGAAAACAGCTTTCCCAATGCGTGCAGGACTTCCTACCAAAGAGCCAGTTTGGCAAAAGGAATGGGAAGATGCAAAGCTTTACCAACGTCGTCAAGAATTGAACCAAGGAAAACCGCATTTCACCTTGCACGATGGACCTCCATATGCAAACGGAAATATCCACGTTGGACATGCCATGAACAAGATTTCCAAAGATATTATTGTTCGTTCTAAGTCTATGTCAGGATTTTACGCACCTTATATTCCTGGTTGGGATACACATGGTCTGCCAATCGAGCAAGTCTTGGCAAAACAAGGCGTGAAACGTAAAGAAATGGACTTGGTTGAGTACTTGAAACTTTGCCGCGAGTATGCTCTTTCCCAAGTAGATAAACAACGCGAAGACTTTAAACGTTTGGGTGTTTCTGGTGACTGGGAAAACCCTTATGTGACCTTGACTCCGGACTATGAAGCAGCTCAAATCCGTGTCTTCGGTGAAATGGCTAAAAAAGGCTATATCTACCGTGGGGCCAAGCCAGTTTACTGGTCATGGTCTTCTGAGTCAGCCCTTGCTGAAGCGGAAATTGAGTACCATGACTTGCTTTCAACTTCCCTTTACTATGCTAACCGCGTCAAAGATGGTAAAGGTGTCCTAGATACAGATACTTATATCGTCGTATGGACAACAACTCCATTCACTATCACAGCTTCTCGTGGTTTGACAGTTGGAGCAGATATTGATTATGTATTGGTACAACCAGCTGGCGAATCTCGTAAGTTTGTGGTTGCTTCAGAATTACTGAATAGTCTTTCTGAGAAATTTGGCTGGGCTGATGTTCAGGTATTGGCGACCTACCGTGGTCAAGAATTGAATAAAATTGTGACAGCTCACCCATGGGATACAGCTGTAGATGAGTTGGTGATCCTCGGTGACCACGTTACAACTGACTCTGGTACTGGTATTGTCCATACAGCCCCTGGTTTTGGTGAGGACGACTACAATGTTGGTGTTGCCAACGGCCTTGAAGTTGCTGTAACAGTTAACGAACGCGGTATTATGATGGAAAATGCCGGCCCTGAATTTGCAGGTCAATTCTACGACAAGGTTGTTCCAACTGTTATCGAAAAACTGGGCGATTTGCTCCTTGCTCAAGAAGAAATTTCTCACTCATACCCATTTGACTGGCGTACCAAGAAACCAATCATCTGGCGAGCTGTTCCACAGTGGTTTGCCTCTGTATCTAAATTCCGCCAAGAAATCTTGGATGAAATTGAAAAAGTGAAGTTCCACTCAGAATGGGGTAAAGTTCGTCTTTACAACATGATTCGTGATCGTGGCGACTGGGTTATCTCTCGTCAACGTGCTTGGGGAGTTCCACTTCCTATCTTTTATGCTGAAGACGGAACACCAATCATGACAGCTGAGACTATTGAACATATAGCTCAACTCTTTGAGGAACACGGTTCTATCATCTGGTGGGAACGTGATGCTAAGAACCTCTTGCCAGAAGGATTTACTCATCCAGGTTCACCAAATGGCGAGTTCAAGAAAGAAACAGATATCATGGACGTATGGTTTGACTCAGGTTCATCATGGAATGGAGTAGTGGTCAACCGTCCAGAACTCAAATACCCAGCAGACCTCTACCTAGAAGGCTCTGACCAATACCGTGGTTGGTTCAACTCATCACTTATCACATCTGTTGCTAACCATGGCGTTGCTCCTTACAAACAAATCTTGTCACAAGGATTTGCCCTTGACGGTAAAGGTGAGAAGATGTCTAAATCTCTTGGGAATACCATTGCTCCAAGCGATGTTGAAAAACAATTTGGTGCGGAAATCTTGCGTCTCTGGGTAACAAGTGTAGACTCAAGCAACGACGTGCGTATCTCTATGGATATCTTGAGCCAAGTCTCTGAAACTTACCGTAAGATCCGAAACACCCTTCGTTTCTTGATTGCCAACACTTCTGACTTTAACCCAACTCAAGACGCAGTAGCCTACGATGAGCTTCGTTCAGTTGATAAGTACATGACCATCCGCTTTAACCAGCTTGTTAAGACCATTCGTGATGCCTATGCTGACTTTGAATTTTTGACAATCTACAAGGCCTTGGTGAACTTTATTAACGTTGATTTGTCTGCCTTCTACCTTGACTTCGCTAAAGATGTTGTTTACATCGAAGGTGCCAAATCACTTGAACGTCGTCAAATGCAGACTGTTTTCTATGATATTCTTGTGAAAATCACCAAACTCTTGACACCAATCCTTCCTCACACTGCAGAAGAAATCTGGTCATATCTTGAGTTTGAAGAAGAGGAATTCGTTCAATTGTCAGAATTGCCAGAAGCGGAAACTTTTGCTAATCAAGAAGAAATCTTGGATACCTGGGCAGCCTTCATGGACTTCCGCGGACAAGCTCAAAAAGCCTTGGAAGAAGCTCGTAATGCAAAAGTAATCGGTAAATCACTTGAAGCTCACTTGACAGTTTATCCAAACGAAGTTGTGAAAACTCTTCTTGGAGCGGTGGATAGCAATGTGGCTCAACTTTTGATTGTGTCAGAATTGACTATTGCAGAAGGACTAGCTCCAGAAGGCGCAGTTAGCTTTGAGGATGTTGCCTTCACAGTTGAACGCGCTGCGGGTGAAGTCTGTGATCGTTGCCGTCGTATCGATCCAACTACTGCTGAACGCAGCTATCATGCAGTCATCTGCGACCACTGTGCAAGCATCGTAGAAGAAAACTTTGCGGATGCAGTTGCAGAAGGATTTGAAGCGAAATAATCAGAAAGAGACTGAGAAAGGTCACTAAAATCATAAAAACGCATAGTATCAAGAGTTCAAGTGCTTTGATATTATGCGTTTTATCATGGGAAAATTTACTAGCCCATTTCCTAGAATGAAGTTCTTCCTGGCCTGTCCGTGTAGATAATTAATATAATCAACTATTCAGTTTTCTCATAATTTTATATTTCTACTAATTATAAAGAGACTATAGAACTTAAAATTATTTTTTGAAAATCAATATTTATTATAAAATTTTATAAGATTGTTTAATTTTTAGATAAATTATGATAGAATAATACCTATAAAAATTTTAAGGAGATTATTATGAAAACAAATACACTTGCTCGTGTTAACGCTATTTTTGGTCTTATTTCAGGAATTGTATTGCTTTTAGCGCCAGTCATCATGTTTATCATGGCTATTGGAGCTGCTGCGGCAACTGAAGACGCAGATGTAACGGTTGGGACATTGACAGGGCTCTCAATTATTTTGTCATTGGTTAAAATTGCTGTTTTAGTATTGGGAATTGTGGCTATTGTTTATTATAAAGATGATGAACGTGTTACGAATGCACCTTCTGTTTTGCTCATTGTAGGTGGTGCGGTCGGCTTGATTCCATTTTTAGGATGGGTAGGTGGAATTCTAACCATTATTGGTGGTTCACTTTACTTTGGAACATTGAAAAAATTTGTAATTGAAGAGTAGTAGTTTTCCAATTATTTTTTGGGGACTATTTCATCCTCTATCGAGAACAATTATGATAGTGTGATAAAGAGAAGACTGATAAGCTCTTCTCTTTTTAGTTGATTTTAACTAGCTTTTTTGTGAAAAATTGTGTAAAATAGAATAGATAAACGAGGGAAACCTCGAAAAATAAAAGGAGAATCCATCTAATGGTAAAATTGGTTTTTGCTCGCCACGGTGAGTCTGAATGGAACAAAGCTAACCTTTTCACTGGTTGGGCTGATGTTGATTTGTCTGATAAAGGAACACAACAAGCGATTGACGCTGGTAAATTGATCAAGGAAGCTGGTATCGAATTTGACCAAGCTTACACTTCAGTATTGAAACGTGCGATTAAAACAACAAATTTGGCTCTTGAAGCTGCTGACCAACTCTGGGTTCCAGTTGAAAAATCATGGCGCTTGAACGAACGTCACTACGGTGGTTTGACTGGTAAAAACAAAGCTGAAGCTGCTGAACAATTTGGTGATGAGCAAGTTCATATCTGGCGCCGTTCATACGATGTATTGCCTCCTGCAATGCCTCGTGATGACGAATACTCAGCACATACTGACCGTCGTTACGCTTCACTTGACGACTCAGTTATCCCAGATGCTGAAAACTTGAAAGTGACTTTGGAACGTGCCCTTCCATTCTGGGAAGACAAAATCGCTCCAGCACTTAAAGATGGTAAAAACGTATTCGTAGGAGCTCACGGTAACTCAATCCGTGCCCTTGTAAAACACATCAAACGCTTGTCAGACGACGAAATCATGGACGTGGAAATCCCTAACTTCCCACCATTGGTATTCGAATTTGACGAAAAATTGAACGTAGTTTCTGAATACTACCTTGGAAAATAATCTATAAACAGAAAGCCTAGGATTCCTAGGCTTTCTTGTTTTTGCTTCTAGTTTTCAACTAGTTGAAAAAGCGTTATAATGATAGTAAAGAGTGACTTGATTGTAAGAGAGGCAGATATGCTCGAAGTCCTGAAATCAGTAGAGTAATTCACGGCTTTAAACAGTAAATCAGTTGACAAAGTCCCTGCTTCTTGGTAGAATAAGAACTGTCGTAAAGACAAATAACTTCTTCTTGGTTACAGGCATGCCAACCTGTCACTCGGATGAAGCCAAATAAAAAGGAGAAACATCATGGCAATCTCAAAAGAGAAAAAAAATGAAATCATCGCACAATATGCACGTCACGAAGGTGATACAGGTTCAGTAGAGGTTCAAGTTGCTGTCCTTACTTGGGAAATCAACCATCTTAACGAACACATCAAACAACACAAAAAAGACCACGCTACTTACCGTGGATTGATGAAGAAAATCGGTCGCCGTCGTAACTTGCTTGCATACTTGCGTAAAAACGACGTTAACCGTTACCGTGAGTTAATCAACTCTCTTGGACTTCGTCGCTAATCTTGCGTCTAAAACGTTTCTATACTTCGTTGGCTTCAGCTCGATGTACCATTAGTACAATCTTCGCCTCGTCGCCTAGTCTATAAACGTTTTATCCAGCAAGACTTGAGCTCTCTGATATTCAGAGAGCTTTTTTACTTTTGTCACCCTACCTCGATATACTAAAGTATTATCTTCGGTTACGGTTTCTAGCACTGTAAGGTAAAATAAACCAAATCATCTCCCTTTGGGGAGATTTTTTGTTTCACTAGGATTCTGGCTCTAGTTCAAATCAGCTCTCTGTTATCAGAGGGCTTTTTTATTGAGGTTTTATCGGTCACAATTTTGGAGACTACAAAAACCTCAAATGGTATCAGCTAATGACACCATGAAGGTGCGCAGTTACTCGGCTTGAAAAGCCGAGTAACTGTCTGCAAGCCCCCTCGGAGAGCCCACACTTTACGAAGTAAAGTATAGTATGTTATACTTTACATAGAAGTAGTCACCGAATTCCAGTTAGAAATTACTTTGTAACTACGTTTTGAGGAGGAGTAAAATGCTTTCCTACGTTCGACATTACCCACTAGCGATAGCTAAATTAATGTGTCTGTGCTCTCCTAAAATCTGCTGATTTATTACTGACTAATACAGGAGGTTTTTATGGGACAGACAATCATATCTGCTATTGGTGTTTATATTTCCACCAGTATCGATTATTTAATTATTTTAATTATTTTATTTGCACAGCTATCACAGAATAAACAGAAATGGCATATTTATGCGGGGCAATATCTAGGAACAGGCTTACTTGTAGGGGCGAGTTTAGTTGCTGCTTATGTCGTTAATTTCGTGCCTGAAGAATGGATGGTTGGATTGCTTGGTTTAATCCCTATCTATTTAGGGATTCGCTTTGCAATTGTTGGAGAAGGTGAGGAAGAAGAGGAAGAAATTATTGAAAGATTAGAACAAAGCAAGGCAAATCAACTGTTTTGGACAGTTACATTGCTGACAATTGCGTCTGGCGGAGATAATTTAGGTATCTATATACCTTATTTTGCTTCGTTAGATTGGTCACAGACCCTCGTGGCGTTGCTTGTGTTTGTAATCGGCATAATTATCTTTTGCGAGATTAGTCGGATGTTATCCTCTATTCCGTTAATATTCGAGACAATTGAAAAATACGAGCGAATCATTGTGCCCATAGTATTCATTCTACTTGGACTATACATCATGTATGAAAATGGCACGATAGAGACTTTTCTGATCGTGTAGATTTTTTGTTTCACTAGGATTTTAGCCCGGGCTCAAATCAGCTCTCTAATTTTAGAGGGCTTTTTATGTTGTCACTTTACCTCGATATACCCAAGTATAATCTTCGGTTACGGTTCCTAGAACTGTAAGACCAACTATATTCATTTTTTCTCAGCTTGTTACCTAGTTAAAAATATGGTATACTTTTTATGAGAATTTTCTAAATTTTTAAGATTCTATCAAAGGAGGATTGCATGCTTTCCAAATTTTCTGGAAGCCGACAGGACCTGCAATTTGTGTTGTTTTTGGGTGTTTTGCTAAGTGTTTTAGGAATTTCACTTTTTTTAGCTGTTTCTATGGGGTCCGTAGCGATTGACTTAGGAGATACCTATCGGATCATTTTGAGCAGATTGGGATTTCCTCTTGAGATAGGAGAGGTTTCCAAGTCCACTCTTGCCATTGTATGGAACATGAGATTCCCCCGAGTATTGTTAGGTCTGATAGTAGGGGCTGGTCTTTCTATGTGTGGTAGCGTGATGCAGTCTACAGTGAACAATCCCATCGCAGAGCCTTATGTCTTAGGAATTTCTGCGGGTGCAACTCTAGGGGCAACTTTGAGCATCATTCTTGGTTTAAAATTGGTGATTAGCCTTGGAGCTTTCCTTGGAGCTATTTTGGCAACAATCGCTGTCCTTATCATTGCCTCTATGCAGGGAAGGATGACGACTTCTAGTCTGATTTTATCAGGAACGGTGGTCAACGCTCTCTTTCTGGCATTTTCCAACTTTATTATCTCTGTTGGCGCTAATGCGGACAGTGTGATGACCATTAAGTTTTGGACCATGGGTTCGCTTGCAGGGACTACCTGGTCTGACTTATTCTTGCCAACTATTGTGGTAGGAATAGCCTTTCTATTTTTCGCTACCCAGTATCGTGTTTTCAATGCGATGATGATGGGAGATGAGGCTGCTTTAACTTTGGGAATTCCCTTACGCTTCTATTGGTATCTTTACGTGACCGTTGTGGCTGTACTGACAGCTGTCTTAGTGGCAACTTGTGGGATTATTGGATTTGTCGGTCTGATTACTCCACATTTAGCTCGAGGGTTAGTAGGAACAAATTACAGGAGACTTTTTCCCGTTGCAACCTTGCTGGGTGCCCTCTTTGTCATCTGGGCCGATGTACTCTCCCGTATCATCATTCCAAATGCTGAGTTGCCTATTGGTATTTTCACAGCCTTAGTAGGTGCTCCTTTCTTTATCTACATTGTTGGAGGTAGGCGAAGGGAGGTGAGGGTCTGATATGGACTTGATTTGTCAGGATGTCCACTTTGGACTAGGAGAGAAAAAAATCCTCAAAGGAGTTTCTCTTAAGGTTGAGGGGCATCAATTTCACACGATACTAGGACCAAATGGAAGTGGGAAAACCAGTCTTCTTAAACTCCTCTATCGTCAGGAAAAGGCGGACAAAGGCTTGATAAGACTAGATGGAAAGCCACTGGAGCATTGGTCACTCAAAGAAACAGCCAAGCAAATGGCAGTTGTAACCCAGTTTAATCAATTGCAGTTTGATTGTACAGTTGAGGAAATCGTCTTGCTGGGAAGAACTCCCCACCTCTCTTTTTTACAGAAGGAAAAGGAAAGGGATTATGCCCTCGTTCAAGATGCTCTCGTCAAGGTGGATATGCTTGAGAAGAAAACTCGTCTCTATTCGTCTCTGTCAGGGGGAGAGAAACAACGAGTCTTATTAGCCCGCGCCTTGGCGCAAGAACCGACTCTCTTGCTCCTGGATGAACCTACCAATCACCTGGATATCAAGTATCAGCTAGACTTGTTGGCCATTGTGAAGAATCTCAATATCAATGTTCTAGCTGTCCTACATGATATTCAACTTGCTTGTCGCTATTCGGATTATCTCTATCTGATGAAAGAGGGAGAAATCCTTTACCAAGGGACTCCAAAAGAGACCATCACCCCTGAGTCATTGCAAACTGTATACGGAGTTCAAAGTCAGGTTACTTGGACCGAGGATCAGCAAGCTATGATTCACTATTTATAAGAATGAAAAGGAAAACAAGATGAAAAAAACACTAAGCATTTTACTAGTAACAGTAGCTACCCTAACCATGGCGGCTTGTGGAAATACTACTACAGAAAAAACTACCACACAGTCTAGCACAGAAACAAGTCAAAAAGCCAGCACAGAGACGACTTATCCGTTAACGATCAAGACCTATGATGCTAAGGGAAATGAAGTCGAACAAGTCTTTGACAAGGCACCTGAAAAAGTTATCACCAACAATCTGTCAACCACTGAAATCTTATTGGAGTTAGGCTTGAAGGATAAAATTGCTGGCATGCTTAACCCTGATAATGCTGTGACGGACAAATACAAGGACGCGATTGCGACTATTCCTCAAATCGGTGATAAAAAAACAGTCTCACAAGAGACAGTCCTTTCTTATGAACCGGACGCAGTAATGGGTCGAAACATGATGTTTTCTGAAAAATCCTTGGGAACAGTTAGCACTTGGAATGAAAACAAAATCCCAGTCTATACGCAAAAAGCTTCTCTTTCAACGATTCAGCAAGATTTGGGGAATATTGTAGAAGACGTTAAAAATCTTGGAATGATTTTCAATGTTCAGGACAAGGCTAATGAATACGCAACCCAATTACAAGCTAAAATTGACGCTGTTAAGAAAGCAAACCCAGCAAGCCAAGGTGAAAAGAAAAAGGCATTGATTATGGTTGCTTATAATGACGAAACCTTCGGTGCTTACAAGTCTGCTTTGCAAGAGAGCTTGTTGAATCAACTTGGTTATACCAACGTTGCAACGGGAACATCAGGCTTGACCTTGGAAAATCTCGTGTCAATGGATCCTGAGTTGATTATCTATGTGACCAGCGACCGCAATAAAAAATTGGATGCCAACGCAGTAGAGTTGATGAAAGCAAATGAAGTTTTGGAAAACGTTCCTGCAATTAAGAATCAAAAAATCATGACCATTTCTTACGATGAGTTGATGGACTATGGTCCAGCAGTGATTGATTCCCTTGAGAAAATCAATGACTTTATCAATAAATAATGAGTTTGATTGGGAAGGGATCCAAGTCAAGGTCAGCCTTCCTTCGACCTATGATCCCAGTCAAACCTATCCAGCGATTCTTTTGAATGATGGAAACTTGGATTTCCTATCCTCCCTTTCAGAATCTGTGATTTTAGTGGGCTTGACCTCTAAAAATCGTCTAGACGACTACACTCCCTGGAAGGCATCTGCTCTGAGAGATGGAGCTCCAGATTTTGGCGGTCAGGCAAATGCCTATCATGGTCATTTATTTGGAGGTCTTTTAGATAAGTTGCAGTCGCTTTATCGCCTGGACAAAAATCGCCTTGCTTATGGAGGATACTCACTAGGTGGTTTGACAGCAGTATACAGTCTTTTCCATTTTGACAAGGTCTCCTGTGTCTTCTCTATCTGCGGTTCATTTTGGTATCCTGATTTTGTGGCTTACTGCAAGGAACAAAAGTTGAAGAATCTGGACTGCTTGCTGTATTTACTAAATGGTCAAACAGAAGGAGCCCATCATACCAATCGCTTGGCTCAAGCACCAGCCTATGCTAAGCAGATCCATACCAGTCTTCAGAAACACTATCCGACCGGTCAGTTTGTCTTTGATCCCTATGGGCATCATGAGCAAGTTGCTGAGAGATTTTTAGCCTTTTCCAACTGGTTGGCCCAAAAATGGAAAATCGAATAAAAGAATTATCCCTTAGCAAAAGCCAAGGGATAATTGTATTTTTTAACCAAGTTTCTCTCTCTTCTTATCTGGATTCCAGATAAAGCTTGCAATAAAGGTAAAGATAATTGTTAAGATACCAACAACCACAGCAAGGATGAGGGCAGGGATTCGGACAAACCACCAGAGTGGGTTTGGTTTTTTATCATTGTGCCATTGCTTGGTTTCTTCGTCTAAACGTTGGAATTCAGCTTGGATGCGGTCTGCAACCATTTCAATCCCTTCATCATTCATTTTCTTGATGTCTGAGATATCGATGGGATTTCCAAAGTTCATATCCACACGTTCACGGCTAACCAAGCCTTTCAAGGTCATAGGACCTGTGTAGGTAACCGGCATGATACGGACTTTGGCCATCTTGGCAATCAGGGCTACGCCACCCTTGACATCGTTTGAGTGACGGCTCCCACTTGGAAACATGATGAGAGAGCGGTCGCTTTTTTTGAGGACGTTGATAGGGTACTTGATGGCAGAGGCACTAGGTTTTTCCCGATCGATAGGAAAGGCGCCACACATACGGATCCACCAGCCAAAGATGCGGTTGTTAAACAGCTCTTTTTTGGCCATAAAGATGAACTGTTTTGGCTTGGTCGCAAAGGCCATGTAAACAGGATCCCACCAGGTACGGTGAGGTGCGACGAGGATATAGTTTTCGTCTCGGCTAGGGATTTTATCAGTATTGTGATAGTGGGCATTGCCATTGATGGACCACAAGATCAGCATGACTAGTCCACGCAAATAAGTATAAAACATGAGATCTCCTTCGATTGTATTGCTTTTATTATTATACCTTATCAAAAGACTGCTGGCAAACTTTTTCAGTTATCAGCCAACAGTTTTAGATGGGATTAGAATTCTTTTAAAAAAAATGATATGATAGATTTTATGGATAAAAATAAGATAATGGGATTAACCCAAAGAGAAGTCAAAGAAAGACAGGCTCAAGGTTTGGTCAATGACTTTACCGCATCAGCTAGTACCAGTACTTGGCAAATCATCAAACGAAATGTTTTTACACTTTTTAACGCATTAAACTTTGTTATTGCTCTAGCGCTGGCCTTTGTGCAGGCTTGGAGCAATTTGGTTTTCTTTGCCGTTATTTGCTTTAACGCTTTTTCTGGGATTGTGACTGAGCTGCGAGCCAAACATATGGTGGACAAGCTCAATCTCATGACCAAGGAAAAGGTCAAAACCATCCATGATGGTCAAGAAGTTGCTCTCGATCCAGAAGAATTGGTCCTAGGAGATGTCATTCGTTTGTCTGCTGGGGAGCAGATTCCTAGTGATGCCCTGGTTCTGGAAGGATTTGCGGAAGTCAATGAAGCCATGTTGACGGGTGAGAGTGATTTAGTACAAAAGGAAGTGGATGCCTTGCTCTTGTCAGGGAGTTTCCTAGCCAGTGGCGCGGTTTTGGCTCAAGTTCACCATGTCGGGGCAGACAACTATGCTTCCAAACTCATGCTGGAAGCCAAGACTGTTAAACCCATTAACTCCCGTATCATGAAATCGCTGGACAAGCTAGCTGGTTTTACTGGGAAGATTATCATTCCCTTTGGTCTAGCTCTCCTCCTAGAAGCCTTGATGTTAAAAGGCATGCCTCTCAAGTCATCCGTTGTAAATTCGTCGACAGCCCTTTTGGGAATGTTACCCAAGGGAATTGCCCTTTTGACCATTACTTCGCTCTTGACTGCGGTGATTAAGCTGGGCTTGAAAAAGGTTTTAGTGCAGGAGATGTACTCTGTTGAGACCTTGGCGCGCGTGGATATGCTCTGTTTGGACAAGACGGGAACCATCACCCAAGGAAAGATGCAGGTGGAAGCCGTTCTTCCGCTGACGGAAACTTATGGTGAAGAGACTATTGCCAGCATTTTGACCAGTTATATGGCCCATAGTGAGGATAAAAATCCTACAGCTCAAGCCATTCGCCAGCGTTTCCAAGGAAAGGTTGCCTACCCTATGCTTTCCAATCTTCCCTTCTCTAGCGACCGCAAGTGGGGAGCTATGGAGTTGGAAGGGCTAGGGACAGTTTTCTTAGGGGCGCCTGAGATGTTGTTGGACTCTGAAGTACCAGAAGCCAGAGAGGCCTTGGAACGAGGTTCTCGTGTCTTGGTCTTGGCTCTCAGTCAGGAAAAACTAGATCATCACAAACCACATAAACCATCTGATATTCAAGCTCTGGCCTTGCTGGAAATTTTGGACCCCATTCGAGAAGGAGCAGCAGAGACACTAGACTACCTCCGTTCTCAGGAAGTGGGCCTAAAAATTATCTCTGGGGACAATCCGGTCACTGTATCCAGCATTGCCCAGAAAGCTGGATTTGCAGACTATCAAAGCTATGTTGATTGCTCAAAAATCACGGATGAGGAATTGATGGCCATGGCGGAGGAGACTGCGATTTTCGGACGTGTTTCTCCTCATCAAAAGAAACTACTGATCCAAACCCTGAAAAAAGCGGGTCATACAACAGCTATGACAGGAGACGGTGTCAATGATATTCTGGCCCTTCGTGAAGCAGACTGCTCTATCGTGATGGCTGAGGGAGATCCTGCGACTCGTCAGATTGCCAATCTGGTTCTCTTGAACTCAGACTTTAATGATGTTCCTGAGATTCTCTTTGAAGGTCGTCGTGTGGTCAATAACATTGCCCATATTGCACCGATTTTCTTGATTAAGACCATCTATTCCTTCTTGCTCGCAGTCATCTGTATCGCCAGTGTTCTGCTGGGACGGTCTGAGTGGATTTTGATTTTCCCTTTCATTCCGATTCAGATTACCATGATCGACCAGTTCGTGGAAGGTTTCCCGCCATTTGTCTTGACTTTTGAGCGAAATATCAAACCTGTTGAGCCAAATTTCCTCAGAAGATCCATGCTTCGTGCCCTACCAAGTGCCCTTATGATCGTCTTCAGCGTTCTCTTTGTGAAAATATTTGGAGCGAGTCAAGGTTGGTCTGAGATAGAAATCTCAACCCTCCTCTATTATCTCTTGGGCTCTATCGGATTCTTATCCGTATTTAGAGCCTGCATGCCATTTACCCTCTGGCGTGTCCTCTTGATTGTCTGGTCAGTAGGAGGTTTCCTAGCTACAGCTCTCTTCCCAAGAATTCAAAAACTGCTTGAAATTTCGACACTTACAGGACAAACATTGCCTGTTTATGGTGCCATGATGCTGGTCTTTACCGTGATTTTCATTCTAACCAGTCGTTATCAAGCTAGAAAATAAAGAAAGGCTGCAATCTGTGGATTGCGGTCTTTTTAGGTGCAAGATTGCTAGCTGAAATATGGTATAATAAGAGGTAACAGAGTTTTGGAAAGTGAGAGAAGATGATTTCAAAGAGATTAGAATTGGTGGCGTCCTTTGTGCCTCAAGGATCCATTTTACTTGATGTGGGGAGTGACCATGCTTATCTGCCTATCGAGTTGGTCGAGAGAGGGCAAATTGAAGCTGCCATTGCAGGCGAAGTTGTGGTTGGTCCCTACCAATCTGCGGTCAAAAATGTTGAGGCCCACGGCTTGGAAGAAAAAATCCAAGTCCGTTTAGCCAATGGCTTGGCAGCCTTTGAAGAGGCAGACCAGGTATCGGTTATCACCATTGCTGGTATGGGAGGGCGTTTGATTGCGACCATATTAGGAGAAGGATTGGATAAACTTGCGAGTGTAGAACGTTTAATCCTCCAGCCTAATAATCGTGAAGACGACTTGCGCATCTGGCTACAGGGTAACGGTTTTCGGATTGTAGCAGAAAGCATCTTAGAAGAAGCTGGCAAATTTTATGAAATTCTAGTGGTGGAAGCGGGACAAATGAAGCTATCAGCCAGTGACCTTCGCTTTGGCCCCTTCTTGTCCAAAGAAGCCAGCCCAATCTTTGTCCAAAAATGGCAAAAAGAAGCGGCTAAGCTAGAATTTGCTCTTAGCCAAATCCCAGAAAAAAATCTGGAGGAACGTCAAGTTTTAGTAGATAAAATTCAAGCCATCAAGGAGGTGCTTCCATGCTAGCAAGTGAAGTAATACAAGCTTATGAAGCCTTTTGCCCTCAGGAATTTTCAATGGAGGGTGACAGTCGTGGCCTGCAAATTGGCACTTTGGACAAGGATATCCAAAGTGTCATGGTGGCTCTCGATATTCGTGAAGAAACGGTGGCAGAGGCCATTGAAAAGGATGTGGACTTGATTATCGTCAAGCACGCGCCTATCTTTCGTCCGATCAAGGACTTGGTAGCTAGCCGTCCGCAAAATCAGATTTACATCGACCTCATCAAGCATGACATCGCAGTTTATGTCAGTCATACTAATATCGACATTGTAGAGAATGGTCTCAATGACTGGTTCTGCCAGATGCTAGGCATTGAGGAGACGACTTATCTCCAGGAAACAGGCCCAGGACGTGGGATTGGGCGTATTGGTGACATTCAACCACAGACTTTTGGAGCATTTACTCAGCATGTCAAGCAAGTCTTTGGTCTAGATAGTCTTCGAATGGTTCATTATCAAGAGAGTGATTTGCAGAAGCCCATTTCAAGAGTAGCCATCTGTGGTGGTAGTGGTCAATCTTTCTATAAGGATGCTTTAGCAAAGGGAGCAGATGTCTATATAACTGGTGATATATACTATCACACAGCTCAGGATATGCTGTCTGATGGTTTGCTGGCATTGGACCCGGGCCACTATATCGAAATTCTTTTTGTCGAAAAAATTGCTGACCTACTTACTCAATGGAAGGCAGAAAAGGATTGGGCCATTGATATCATACCTAGCCAAGCATCGACCAATCCTTTCCACCATATCTAGTTAGGAAGTGAAGACAATGAAAAAAGTTGCCATTATTGGAGCAGGGATTGTAGGGGCAACTGCTGCCTACTACCTCTCCAAAGAAGCAGATTTAGAGGTGACCGTTTTTGACCATGGTCAAGGTCAGGCTACCAAGGCAGCAGCGGGAATTATCAGTCCTTGGTTTTCAAAACGCCGTAATAAAGCCTGGTATAAGATGGCGCGCTTGGGAGCTGACTTTTACGTGGATTTGTTGGCTGATTTAGAAAAGTCAGGACAGGAAACCGACTTTTACCAGCGTTCGGGAGTTTTTCTCTTGAAAAAGGATGAATCCAAGTTAGAAGAACTCTATGAACTAGCACTCCAGCGTAGGGAAGAATCTCCCTTGATAGGTCAATTAGCCATTTTAGACCAAGCATCTACAAATGAATTATTCCCTGGTTTGCAGGGATTTGACAGCCTGCTCTATGCTTCTGGTGGGGCACGGGTGGATGGCCACCTATTAGTGACTCGTTTGCTAGAAGCCAGTCAAGTCAAGCTGGTCAAAGAAAAAGTGAGTCTGACACCTTTAGCAACTGGCTATCAGATTGGCGAAGAGGTGTTTGATCAGCTTATTCTAGCGACGGGAGCTTGGTTGGGGGACATTTTGGAACCTTTAGGATATGAGGTAGATGTTCGTCCCCAAAAGGGGCAACTCCGAGATTATCAGCTTGCCCAAGACATGGAATCATACCCTGTTGTCATGCCAGAAGGGGAGTGGGATTTGATCCCTTTTGCAGGTGGGAAATTGTCCTTAGGCGCTACTCATGAAAATGATATGGGATTTGATTTGACGGTGGATGAAACCTTGCTCCAACAAATGGAGGATGCGGCCTTGCCTCACTACCCAGCCTTGGCTGAAGCTACTATAAGAGGTGAGCGTGTGGGAATCCGCGCCTATACCAGTGATTTCTCGCCATTTTTTGGGCAAGTCCCAGGCTTAGCAGGTGTCTATGCTGCTAGCGGACTAGGGTCATCAGGTCTGACAACGGGTCCTATCATTGGTTACCACTTAGCTCAACTGATCCAAGATAAGGAGTTGACCTTGGATCCAGTAAATTATCCAATTGCAAACTATGTCAAACGAGTAAAAAGTGAATAATACTCAATGAAAATCAAAGAGCAAACTGGGAAGCTAGCCGCAGGCTATACTAGAGTACGGCAAGGTGAAGCTGACGTGGTTTGAAGAGATTTTCGAAGAGTATAAGCATTTTACTGAAATTTTAGCCTCCCCTCTAGGATGGCAAATGACATTCCCTATCAAAAATGGTAAAATAAGAAAAAATGATTCGAGAATAGAGGAAAAAAGATGCAAGAAAAAATTTTGGTAACAGGTGGAGCAGGTTTTATCGGAACCCACACTGTTATTGAGTTGATCCAAGCAGGTCATCAAGTGGTTGTAGTGGATAATCTTGTCAATAGCAATCGTAAAAGTATAGAAGTTGTTGAGAGAATTACAGGGGTTGAAGTGCCTTTCTATGAGGCAGATATCCGTGATACAGATACTCTAAGAGATATTTTCAAGCAGGAAGAACCGACTGGTGTGATTCACTTTGCGGGCTTGAAGGCTGTTGGCGAATCAACCCGTATCCCTCTTGCCTACTATGACAACAATATCGCTGGAACTCTTAGTCTTTTAAAAGTTATGGAAGAAGCAAACTGTAAGAATATCATCTTCAGCTCTTCTGCGACAGTTTACGGAGATCCTCACACGGTTCCAATCTTAGAAGATTTCCCACTTTCAGTGACCAATCCGTATGGCCGTACTAAGCTTATGTTAGAGGAAATTTTGACTGATATCTACAAAGCAGACTCAGAATGGAATGTGGTCTTGCTTCGTTACTTTAACCCAATCGGAGCACATGAGAGTGGAGATTTAGGAGAAAATCCAAACGGTATTCCAAATAATCTCTTACCATATGTGACTCAGGTAGCTGTTGGAAAATTAGAGCAAGTACAAGTCTTCGGAGACGATTATGATACGGAAGATGGAACTGGTGTTCGTGACTATATCCACGTAGTGGACCTTGCAAAAGGACACGTCGCAGCTCTACAAAAGATCCAAAAGGGGTCTGGCCTTAACATTTATAACCTTGGAACAGGCAAAGGCTACTCTGTTCTTGAAATTATTCAAAATATGGAAAAAGCAGTAGGACATCCAATTCCTTACCGCATCGTAGAACGCCGCCCAGGAGACATCGCTGCCTGTTATTCAGATCCTGCAAAAGCCAAAGCAGAACTCGGATGGGAAGCAGAATTTGATATCACGAAAATGTGTGAAGACGCATGGCGTTGGCAAAGTAAGCATCCAAACGGATTTGAAGACTAAGATAATGATTTCAATCATTGTCCCCTGTTTAAATGAAGAGGAAGTACTTCCTCTTTTTTATCAGTCTGTTGAAGATTTGCTTCCTGACCTGGGAGCAGAGGTCGAGTATGTCTTTGTAGACGATGGCTCAAGCGATGGAACCTTAGAGCTTTTGAAGGCTTATCGAGAGCAAAATCCTGCGGTGCATTATATCTCGTTCTCACGAAATTTTGGGAAGGAGGCAGCTCTGTACGCAGGCTTGCAGCATGCAACTGGAGACCTGGTGGTGGTGATGGATGCAGACCTCCAGGATCCTCCTAGCATGCTACTTGAGATGAAAGCCTTACTAGACCAAAATGCAGACTTGGACTGTGTTGGGACACGGAGAACTAGTCGGGAGGGAGAACCCTTCTTTCGCAGTTTCTGTGCTGATCTTTTTTACCGCCTCATGCAAAAAATTAGCCCAGTGGCCTTGCCTTCAGGTGTCCGTGATTTTCGCATGATGAGAAGGTCTGTGGTAGATGCTATTTTAACCCTGACCGAGTCCAATCGGTTCTCTAAAGGGCTCTTTGCCTGGGTGGGCTTTAAAACGCACTATCTTGATTATCCAAACGTTGAACGACAGGCTGGCAAGACCAGTTGGAGTTTTAGACAGCTCTTTTTCTACTCGATTGAAGGGATTCTCAATTTTTCAGATTTCCCCTTGAGTATAGCCTTTGTAGCTGGACTCCTATCTTGTTTTATTTCTTTTATGATGACTGTTTTTGTAGTGTTTCGGACTCTCATTTTGGGAAATCCAACATCTGGCTGGACCTCTCTGATGGCTGTCATTCTCTTTCTTGGGGGGATTCAACTTCTGACCATTGGAATTCTGGGCAAGTATATCAGTAAGATTTACCTGGAAACCAAAAAAAGACCACTCTTCCTCATCAAAGAAAAAAGTGATCTTTCTATTTTTGAAGGAAAAAATAACCGGAAAAGACTATAATTTTACCTAGAAATATGCTAAACTAGTAGGTGAAGGGATTAAAGTGATAAAGAGAATCTACAAAATCAATCTCCCTTTTAAACTATGATGGATCTTTTAGAAGTGCATGTGTAGGACAATTTTTGATGGCCTCTAGAACATCGCTGCTCTCAGCGATTTCTCTTTGCAATTCAACTGGATCATCGCAAAATCGAACGATTCCATTATCGTGGTAATCAAAGAGTTCAGAATAGGTTTGGCAAAGCCCGCAGGCGATGCACCGTTCAGGTATAAGTGTGAGTTTCATATTTATATTGTAATAAGAAAGTTTAAAAAATACAAGGAGTAAGGTATGGCAAAGGAACCATGGCAAGAAGATATCTATGAAAATAGTGAGGAAGAATCAAGATCAGAGCGTCGTCGCCGTAAACAAAAAGGAAAAGGTGCTGTTGCGAATCGTGTCTTAACCGTTCTAGCTAGCCTCTTCTTTGTGATTGTTGTAGCGATGGTAGTTGTATTGATTTACTTATCAACCGGAGGAAGCAATCGTACTTCATCTTTGAAGGACTTCTATGATACATCGTCTCCTTCTACAAGTTCAAGTTCTAAAGTAGAAGCATCGTCATCTTCAAGTAGCAAGGTAGAAGAAACATCTTCTTCTGAAACAACTCCTTCAGAGAGCAGTTCAGAAGAACACACAGAAGGAGAGGGAACAATCACAGTGCATCCTGGAGAGGGTGAGGCAGCTCTTGCTCAACGTGCAGGGATTTCCATTGCCCAGCTAGAAGCCCTAAATCCTTCTCACATGTCATCTGGATCTTGGTTTGCCAACCCAGGTGATGTGATCAAGACAAGATAGGAGTCGGTCATGAAGACAATTCAAATTGCTATCGATGGTCCAGCTTCGAGTGGTAAGAGTACGGTCGCAAAGATTGTCGCTAAAGATTTTGGTTACACTTATCTCGATACAGGTGCTATGTATCGTGCTGCGACTTATATAGCGCTCAAGCACCAGTTGGATGCGGGAAATGTAGACCAACTTCTTGAGCTTCTTAACCAACACCCCATTAGTTTTGGTCGTTCAGAAACAGGTGAGCAACTTGTTTTTGTAGGGGATGTTGAGATTACGCATCCGATTCGTGAAAATGAAGTGACCAACAAGGTTTCAAGCATTGCTGCCATTCCTGAGGTGCGTGAGAAACTGGTTTCGCTCCAGCAAGAGATTGCCCAGCAAGGTGGTATCGTCATGGATGGGCGTGATATCGGGACGGTTGTTTTACCACAAGCTGAACTCAAGATTTTCCTAGTAGCTTCTGTTGGAGAAAGAGCAGAGCGTCGTTACAAGGAAAATATTGCTAAAGGGATTGAGACTGACTTGGAAACGCTGAAAGAAGAGATTGCTGCGCGTGACTACAAGGATAGTCATCGTGAAACCTCGCCTCTCAAACAGGCTGAGGATGCAGTTTACCTTGACACAACTGGACTAAGTATCCAAGAAGTGGTCGAAAAAATTGAATCAGAAGCAAAAAAATATATGTCCTAGTGACAGGTGAAGCAGGCTAAGGCTAGCCTGCTTCTTTTCTCTCTTTAGGGAGTATTTGAAAACAGTCTTTTTGGGAGAATTTTGATAAAATAGTAGTATCAATGAAAAGGATGGAAGCATGACAAAGAAAATTGTAGCCATTTGGGCCCAGGATGAAAAAGGTGTGATTGGGAAGGAAAATCGTCTCCCTTGGCATTTGCCGGCAGAGTTGCAACATTTTAAGGAAACAACTTTAAATCATGCTATACTGATGGGGCGAGTGACCTTTGATGGCATGGGACGTCGTCTGCTTCCCAAACGGCAAACCCTGATTTTAACGCGCAATAGCGAAGAAGTCATAGATGGGGCGCTCGTATTTCAAGATGTGGAGTCTGTTTTAGCGTGGTATCAGAGTCAGGAAAAAAATCTTTATATCATCGGCGGAAAGCAGATTTTTCAGGCTTTTGAGCCGTATTTAGATGAAATTATCGTGACACAGATTCATGCTCAGGTGGAGGGAGATACCTATTTTCCTGAGGAGTTTGACTTGTCTCGTTTTGAGACAGTCTCAAGCAAATCTTACACCCGAGATGAGAAAAATGACTATGATTTTACCATCGAATACCGAGATAGAAAGGAAGTCTAATGGAGCGCAGTATATTTGGATTTTTCACAGCTTTTTTGTGTGTAATCTGTATTTTGACTGGAGCACAGGCTTTTCGTAAGAAGCGCTATGGACTGTCTGCCTTACTCTGGTTGAATGCTTTTACCAATCTAGTAAACAGTGTCCACGCTTTTTATATGACCTTATTTTAGATAGAATGATAAATTAGAACGGAAGGAAATCATGCCTACAAATAGGAAAAATGATATGATGGTTTATTGCTCATTTTGTGGCAAAAGCCAAGAAGAAGTAAAGAAAATAATCGCTGGGAACAATGCCTTTATCTGTAATGAATGTGTGGAATTGGCTCAGGAAATCATTCGGGAGGAGTTGGCTGAGGAAGTCTTGGCAGACTTGTCTGAAGTACCGAAACCAATCGAGCTCCTCAATATCTTGAACCACTATGTGATCGGTCAGGATCGTGCCAAACGTGCCTTGGCAGTGGCAGTTTACAACCACTACAAACGCATCAATTTCCACGATACGCGTGAAGAGTCAGAAGATGTGGATTTGCAGAAGTCAAACATCTTGATGATTGGTCCAACTGGTTCTGGGAAAACTTTCTTGGCTCAGACTTTGGCTAAGAGCTTGAATGTACCTTTTGCTATTGCAGATGCGACAGCTCTTACTGAGGCTGGGTATGTGGGTGAGGACGTGGAAAATATCCTCCTCAAACTCTTGCAGGCCGCTGACTTTAACATCGAACGTGCAGAACGTGGGATTATCTACGTGGATGAAATTGACAAGATTGCCAAGAAGAGTGAGAACGTGTCTATCACACGTGACGTTTCGGGTGAAGGTGTGCAACAAGCCCTTCTTAAGATTATCGAGGGAACTGTCGCTAGTGTGCCGCCTCAAGGTGGACGCAAGCATCCACAACAAGAGATGATTCAAGTGGACACCAAGAATATCCTCTTTATCGTGGGTGGTGCTTTTGATGGCATCGAAGAAATCGTTAAACAACGTCTGGGTGAAAAGGTTATTGGCTTTGGTCAAAATAGCAAAGCGATTGACGAAAACAGCTCTTACATGCAAGAAATCATCGCAGAGGATATTCAAAAATTCGGTATTATTCCTGAGTTGATTGGACGCTTGCCTGTCTTTGCTGCTCTTGAGCAATTGACGGTCGATGACTTGGTTCGCATCTTGAAAGAGCCAAGAAATGCCTTGGTCAAACAATACCAAACCTTGCTTTCTTATGATGACGTTGAATTGGAATTTGACGACGAAGCCCTTCAAGAAATCGCTAATAAAGCCATCGAACGCAAAACGGGTGCGCGTGGTCTTCGCTCCATCATCGAAGAAACCATGCTAGATGTTATGTTTGAAGTACCGAGTCAGGAAAATGTGAAATTGGTCCGCATCACTAAAGAAGCTGTTGATGGAACGGATAAACCGATCCTGGAAACAGCCTAGAGGTGACTATGGAAATCAATACACACAATGCTGAAATCTTGCTCAGCGCGGCTAATAAGTCCCACTATCCGCAGGATGACCTCCCAGAGATTGCCCTTGCAGGGCGTTCAAATGTTGGCAAGTCTAGCTTTATCAACACTATGCTGAACCGCAAAAATCTTGCCCGTACATCAGGGAAACCTGGGAAAACCCAGCTCCTTAACTTTTTTAACATTGATGACAAGATGCGTTTTGTGGATGTACCAGGTTATGGCTATGCCCGCGTTTCCAAAAAGGAACGTGAAAAGTGGGGCCGCATGATTGAGGAGTACCTCACAACTCGTGAAAATCTCCGTGCGGTGGTCAGTCTGGTTGACCTCCGCCATGACCCATCAGCAGATGATGTGCAGATGTACGAATTTCTCAAGTATTATGAGATTCCGGTTATCATCGTTGCGACCAAGGCGGACAAGATTCCTCGTGGTAAGTGGAATAAGCACGAATCAGCAATCAAAAAGAAATTAAACTTTGACCCAAGTGACGACTTCATCCTCTTTTCATCTGTCAGCAAGGCAGGGATGGATCAGGCTTGGGATGCAATATTAGAAAAATTGTGAGGGAAAGAAATGGCAAAAACAATTCATACAGATAAGGCTCCAAAGGCTATCGGACCATATGTCCAAGGGAAAATCGTTGGTAATCTTTTGTTTGCTAGCGGTCAAGTTCCTCTATCTCCTGAAACTGGAGAAATTGTAGGAGAAACGATCCAAGAACAGACAGAACAAGTCTTGAAAAATATCGGTGCTATTTTGGCTGAAGCAGGAACAGACTTTGACCATGTTGTCAAAACAACTTGCTTCTTGAGCGATATGAACGATTTTGTTCCTTTTAACGAGGTTTACCAGACTGCCTTTAAAGAGGAGTTTCCAGCTCGTTCAGCTGTAGAGGTTGCACGTCTTCCTCGTGATGTAAAAGTCGAAATTGAAGTGATCGCAGAGATTGGATAAGCTAGTTGAAGTTTGGCTCTGCCAAACTTTTTTTGATATAAGGAGAGATAGATGACAAAGAAACAACTTCACCTGGTGATTGTGACAGGGATGAGTGGCGCAGGGAAAACAGTAGCCATTCAGTCCTTTGAGGATTTAGGATATTTCACGATTGACAACATGCCGCCAGCCCTCTTGCCAAAGTTTTTGCAGTTGGTAGAGACCAAGGATGATGACCACAAACTGGCTTTGGTAGTGGATATGCGGAGCCGTTCCTTCTTTTCTGAGATTCAAGCTGTTTTGGATGAATTGGAAAACCAAGATGAATTGGATTTCAAAATTCTCTTTTTGGATGCAAAAGATAAGGAATTGGTGGCACGCTATAAGGAAACGAGAAGAAGTCACCCTCTAGCAGCAGATGGTCGAATTTTAGATGGCATCAAGCTGGAACGTGAACTCTTAGCACCTTTGAAAAACATGAGCCAAAATGTGGTGGATACGACAGAACTCACTCCGCGTGAACTTCGTAAAACCATTGCAGAGCAATTTTCAGACCAAGAGCAAGCCCAGTCTTTCCGTATCGAAGTCATGTCTTTTGGATTCAAGTATGGTATCCCTATTGATGCAGACTTGGTCTTTGATGTCCGTTTCTTGCCAAATCCATACTACCTTCCGGAGCTCCGGAATCAAACAGGTGAGGATCGAGCAGTTTATGACTATGTGATGAATCATGAAGAGTCTGAAAGTTTCTATCAGCACTTACTCGCCTTGATTGAGCCTATTTTGCCAAGTTACAAAAAAGAAGGCAAGTCCGTTTTGACCATTGCAGTAGGATGTACAGGTGGGCAGCACCGTAGTGTAGCCTTTGCCAAGCGCTTAGCTGAGGATTTATCCAAAAACTGGCCTGTCAATGAAAGCCATCGTGACAAAGACAGAAGAAAGGAAACGGTAAACCGTTCATGAGAAAACCAAAGATAACGGTGATTGGTGGAGGAACTGGTATCCCCGTCATTTTAAAAAGCTTGCGGGAAAAGGATGTTGATATCGCAGCCATCGTAACGGTAGCTGATGATGGTGGTTCTTCTGGTGAGCTAAGAAAGAATATCCAACAACTGACACCACCAGGTGATCTTCGAAATGTTCTGGTAGCCATGTCGGATATGCCTAAATTTTATGAGAAGGTTTTTCAGTACCGTTTTTCAGAAGACGCTGGTGCTTTTGCGGGTCATCCACTGGGGAATATCATCATAGCTGGGCTCTCTGAAATGCAAGGGTCCACTTATAATGCCATGCAGCTGCTAAGTCTCTTTTTCCACACAACAGGAAAAATCTACCCCTCAAGCGATCATCCTTTGACACTGCATGCAGTCTTTAAAGACGGTTCTGAGGTGGCAGGTGAGAGCCACATTGCAGATCATCCAGGCATGATCGACCATGTCTATGTGACCAATACCTTGGATGATGAAACACCCCAAGCCAGCCGTCGAGTAGTCAATACTATTCTCGAGAGTGACATGATCGTCTTGGGGCCTGGTTCACTCTTTACATCAATTTTGCCAAATATTGTCATTGAGGAGATTGGGCAAGCACTCTTGGAAACCAAGGCGGAAATCGCCTATGTCTGCAATATCATGACCCAGCGTGGGGAAACAGAGCACTTTTCAGACAGTGACCACGTGGAAGTCCTCCATCGCCATCTAGGTCGGCCTTTTATTGATACGGTCTTGGTCAATATCGAAAAGGTACCTAGAGAATACATGGATACCAACCGTTTTGATGAGTATTTGGTTCAGGTAGAGCATGACTTTGCTGGTCTTTGCAAACAGGTTCCTCGTGTGATTTCATCCAACTTCCTTCGTTTGGAAAATGGAGGAGCCTTCCATGATGGCGATTTGATTGTAGATGAATTGATGCGCATCATACAGGTGAGAAAATGAGTTTTACAGTTGCAGTAAAAGAGGAAATTCTTGGTCAACATCATCTCAGTCGCCATGAACTGTCGGCCATTATCAAGATGTCTGGCAGTATCGGTCTCTCGACTTCAGGCTTGACCTTGTCCGTCGTGACTGAAAATGCCAAGTTAGCTCGGCACCTTTATGAGTCCTTTCTCCATTTTTATGATATTAAGTCAGAAATTCGACACCATCAGAGAAGCAATCTTCGTAAAAATCGTGTCTACACGGTCTATACCGATGAGAGGGTGCAGGAGCTTTTAGCTGATTTGCGGCTTGCGGATTCCTTCTTTGGTTTGGAGACAGGCATTGATCCCGATATCTTAGCGGATGAGGAGGCTGGTCGTGCTTACTTATGTGGGGCCTTTCTGGCAAATGGTAGCATCCGAGATCCTGAGTCTGGCAAGTACCAGTTGGAGATTAGTTCTGTTTATCTGGACCATGCCCAAGGATTGGCCTCTCTCCTTCAGCAGTTTTTATTGGACGCCAAGGTTATTGAACGCAAGAAAGGTGCAGTTACCTATCTCCAGCGTGCAGAAGACATCATGGATTTCTTGATCGTGATTGGGGCCATGCAGGCGCGTGATAATTTTGAGCGTGTCAAGATTTTGCGTGAAACTCGTAACGATCTCAATAGAGCCAATAACGCTGAAACAGCCAATATCGCTCGGACGGTTTCTGCCAGTATGAAGACCATTAATAATATCAGTAAAATCAAAGATAGAATGGGTTTGGAAAATTTACCTGTGGATTTGCAAGAGGTGGCTCAGTTGCGAATCCAGCACCCAGACTACTCTATCCAGCAGTTGGCGGATAGCCTGAGCAATCCCCTAACCAAAAGTGGCGTCAATCACAGACTTAGAAAAATAAACAAGATTGCAGATGAATTATAAAACCACGGATTGTTCAATCCGTGGTTCTTTTCTTATAAACTTGTTGAGTGTTTTGGTTGCACTTTTTGGTCAGGGTCGATGTAGTTGATGGCATTGTTAACAGCTGTTGGAGCTTCCCCCAGTCCTGTCGCAATCAAATCAATTTTTCCTTCATAGTAGCAGCAGTCGCCGATAGCATAGATACCTGCTTGGCTAGATTCTTGCTTGCTGTTGACGATAATCTTGTGACGGTTGAGGTCCAGACCCCAGTTTTTAAGGTTACCGACAGAAGATTTGAAGCCGTAGTTGACAAAGAGGTGGTCTACTTCGATAGTTTCGGTTTCATCTGATTTAACTTTGGTGATTTCTAGTTTGTCGAGTGTTTTTCCATCTCCGAGAAGTTGGCTAGGGACGAACGGTGTTTTAATGGTTACAGACGATTCTTGCAGGGCTTGCACACTATGTTCCAAGGCGCGGAAATTATCTCTGCGGTGAACGAGAGTAGTTGGGGCAATCTTTTCAAAAGCTAGAGCCCAGTCCACAGCTGAGTCTCCCCCACCAAGGATGGTCACCTTCTTACCAGCGTATTGTTGGATATTGGAAACGTGGTAGTGGATATTTTCATAGTCTTCAACGTTCTCCAATTCGAGCGGACGTGGTTTGAAGGCACCACCACCCATGGCAATGATAACTGTTTTAGTCAGGTGGCTACCTTTGTTGGTTGTGATGGTAAATCCTTGATCTTGTTTCTCAATTTCAAGAACGGTTTCGTTGAGGTGAACAGGTGTTTCAAAGCCGTCTAGCTGTTCAATCAAGCGATTGGTCAACTCTTCTCCAGTTAAGTTTGGAAAACCTGGCACATCAAGGATTTGCTTTTCAGGGTAGAGGATGGCTGGTTGACCACCGAGTTGAGGAAGAGAGTCGATGATTTGGACTTTGGCTTGGCGTAGGTGGGCATAAAAGGCAGCAAAGAGCCCAATAGGACCGCCACCTACAATGGTAATATCATAGAGTTGAGACATGATTTCTCCTTTGTTTTTTCTAGTCAGTTTATTTTATCATATTTTTGCTTAATTTAAAATGAGGTAGGATAGGGAAAAAATAGGCAAAAAATGATATAATGATGAGTAAAGTGTTTTGACAGGGAGGAGGCCAAGGATGAATTTTCAACAATTATCCAATTTACAATACTGGACGAGTTTGTTTTCAAGTCCTTGGAGTATAGTCACCAATCTGATTGATATTCTCATTGTGACTTATATTTTATATCATTTTACTAAAGCTATCGCAGGCACCAAGATTATGATATTGGTCCGTGGAGTCTTAGTTTTTATTCTAGCCCAGATTCTTTCCAATATGATTGGTTTAACGACTATTTCCTGGTTGATCAATCAGATCATCACCTACGGGGTGATTGCAGCGGTGGTTATCTTTTCACCAGAGATTCGGACGGGTCTAGAGCGGTTGGGCCGGGCTACTGATTTCTTCTCCAATGCCCCAATTAGCGCAGAAGAGCAAATGATTCGTGCCTTTGTCAAATCAGTCGAATACATGAGCCCGCGTAAAATTGGTGCTCTGGTAGCTGTTCAGCGAGTGAGAACTTTACAGGAATACATCTCGACGGGGATTCCCCTAGATGCCAAGATTTCAGCTGAATTGCTCATCAACATTTTTATTCCTAACACTCCCTTGCATGATGGTGCTGTCATTATCAAGGAAGACCGGATTGCTGTAACTTCAGCCTATCTACCCTTGACTGAAGATACCGGGATTTCCAAGGAGTTTGGAACGCGTCACAGGGCGGCGATTGGTTTGTCGGAAGTATCAGATGCTCTTACCTTTGTGGTTTCGGAAGAAACGGGTGGAATCTCCATCACCTATAATGGAGTCTTTAAGCATGATTTGACCTTGGAAGAGTTTGAATCGGAGTTAAGAAGAATCTTACTTCCAAAATCAGAGAAAAAGCAAGGTCTGAAAGAGCGCTTGCTAGGAGGATTGAAACATGAGAAAAAATAGTCTATATATCATTTCTTCCTTCTTTTTCGCCTGCATTCTCTTTATCTATGCAACATTGACAAACTATCAGAATAGCAACAGTGCCAGACAGGTGCGGACGGAGACTTATACAAACACAGTTCTTAATGTCCCAATTGATATTCAGTATGACAGTGATCAGTATTTTATCAGTGGTTTTACATCTGAGGTGACGGTCTTTCTAACAGGGTCAAACAGAGTTGCTTTAGCGAGTGAGATGCAGGAAAGTACCCGCAAATTTAAGGTGACGGCTGATCTTTCTGATGCCAGTGTAGGAACCATCGAAGTTCCTCTGACTATTGAAAATTTACCGAGTGGTTTGACGGCTGTTGCGACACCGCAAAAGATAACAGTTAAGGTCGGTAAAAAAGCAAAACGAGACAATGTCATTGTTGTGCCGGAGATTGACCCTAGTCAGATTGATTCTCGCGTGAAAATCGATACAGTTACTGTATCAGATGAAAAAGTAACGGTTATTAGTGATGAGGAAACCCTCTCCAAAGTAGATCGTGTCATTGCTATCTTACCGACGAGTGAACGGATAACTGGAAACTACTCGTCCTCTGTTCCTCTACAAGCAGTCGATAAAAATGGAAATGTCTTACCAAGCGTCATTATGCCGTTTGACACAACTATGAAAATTACAACAAAAACAGCAACGTCTAGTTCAAGTAACTCGTCAACAAGTTCCTCAGAAGGCAGTTCGTCTTCAACGAGTTCAGAAACAAAATCAGATTCGTCTAAACAACAATAATAGAAAAGGATGATAAATAAAATGGGTAAATATTTTGGGACCGATGGAGTCCGTGGAGAAGCAAACGTAGAACTGACACCAGAATTGGCCTTTAAACTAGGCCGTTTTGGTGGATATGTTCTTAGCCAACACGAAACAGAAGCCCCTAAAGTCTTTGTAGGACGTGATACACGTATCTCAGGAGAAATGCTAGAATCTGCCTTGGTAGCGGGTCTCCTCTCAGTAGGGATTCACGTCTACAAACTCGGTGTCCTTGCAACACCAGCAGTAGCCTATTTGGTTAAAACTGAGGGAGCTAGTGCGGGTGTCATGATTTCCGCTAGCCACAACCCAGCCCTTGATAATGGAATTAAGTTCTTTGGTGGGGATGGTTTCAAACTTGATGATGAAAAAGAAGCAGAAATCGAAGCCTTGCTAGATGCTGCTGAAGATACTCTTCCTCGTCCAAGTGCAGAAGGTTTAGGAACCTTGGTGGACTATCCAGAAGGTTTGCGTAAGTACGAGGGCTACCTTGTTTCAACTGGAACTCCTCTTGAAGGAATGAAAGTGGCCTTGGACACAGCGAACGGTGCAGCGTCTACAAGTGCTCGCCAGATTTTCGCTAATCTTGGTGCTCAGTTGACAGTTATCGGTGAGACACCAGATGGTCTTAATATCAACTTGAATGTTGGTTCAACTCACCCAGAAGCTCTTCAAGAAGTAGTCAAAGAAAGCCAGTCAGCTATTGGTTTAGCCTTCGACGGAGACAGTGACCGTTTGATTGCTGTTGATGAAAATGGTGACATCGTTGATGGTGATAAGATCATGTACATCATCGGGAAATACCTTTCTGAAAAAGGCCAGTTAGCTCAAAACACCATCGTGACAACGGTTATGTCTAACCTTGGGTTCCATAAGGCCTTGGATCGTGAAGGTATCAACAAGGTTGTCACTGCGGTTGGTGACCGCTATGTCGTCGAAGAAATGAGAAAATCAGGCTATAACCTTGGTGGTGAACAGTCTGGTCACGTTATCTTGATGGATTACAATACGACAGGTGATGGACAGTTAACTGCCGTTCAACTAACAAAAGTTATACGGGAAACCGGTAAAACCTTGTCTCAACTGGCATCAGAAGTAACGATTTACCCACAAAAACTGGTCAATATCCGAGTGGAAAATGCCATGAAAGAAAAAGCCATGGAAGTACCAGCCATCAAGGCAATCATCGAAAAGATGGAAGGAGAAATGGCAGGAAACGGCCGTATCCTTGTTCGCCCAAGTGGTACCGAACCTCTCTTGCGAGTTATGGCAGAGGCACCTACAACAGAAGAAGTCAATTACTATGTAGATACGATTGCTACTGTTGTTAAAGATGAGATCGGTATTGACTAAAGACTAGAAAACTAGATGAAATGATAAAAATGTGGTACAATTGCATAGTAAATTGTAGCAATGGGAGAGAGAAATGAATCTTAAACGAGAACAAGAATTTGTTAGCCAGTATCACTTTGATGCTCGTAACTTTGAATGGGAAAATGAAAATGGGGCTCCTGAAACCAAGGTAGATGTGAATTTCCAGTTGCTCCAATACGACCAAGAAAACCAAGTAACCTCGCTAGTTGTTATCTTGAGCTTTATGATTGTCTTTGACAAATTTGTTATCAGTGGAACGATTTCTCAAGTTAACCATGTGGAAGGTCGTATTGTTAACGAACCAAGTGAATTTAACCAAGAAGAAGTTGAAACCTTGGCACGTCCATGCTTGAACATGCTCAACCGTTTGACGTATGAAGTAACAGAAATCGCCTTGGATCTTCCAGGGATCAATTTGGAGTTTTAGTCATGAAATTAGCTGTCATTACAGATTCTTCAGCCTATTTAGAGGAGAAGACGCTGCAAAGAGAGAATCTATTTATCTTGGATATTCCTGTCAATATTGATGGGGAGGAGTATGTTGAAGGTGTCAATCTGACTGCTGAGGAATTTTATCAAAAAATGGCTCAGTCTGCAGAATTGCCTAAAACTAGTCAACCAAGTATTGCCAAATTGGATGAGATTCTAAGTTCCTTGAAAGATGAAGGCTATACCCATGTCTTGGGACTCTTTCTTTCGTCAGGAATTTCAGGCTTTTATCAGAACATCCAATACATGTTGGATGAGTATGATGGCTTGACCATTGCCTTTCCAGATACCCATATCACAAGTTCCCCTCTAGGATTTATGGTAGAGAGTGCCTTTGAATGGGCAGAACAAGGCGATGATTTTGCCCAGATTCAGGAGAAGTTGGCTATCCAAATTGCTGATAATTCAGCCTTTATCATAGTAGATGACCTTGATCATTTGGTTAAGGGAGGACGTTTGTCAAATGGGGCAGCTATCTTAGGGAATCTCCTCAGTATCAAGCCTATCCTTTACTTTAATGACCAAGGAGTGATTGAAGTTTACGAAAAAGTTCGTACAGAAAAGAAGGCAATCAAACGTTTGGTGGAAATCATCAAAGAGTCGACAAAAGATGGGAATTACCGTATCACAGTCATACATGGCAATGCTCCTCAAAAGGCAGCGGACTTACGTCAGCTTTTGATGGAGAGTGGTGTGACTGCTGAGATTCCAATTGCAACCTTTGGTAGTGTCATTGGAACCCACCTTGGAGAAGGTAGTATCGCTTTAAGCTATACGCCAGTCGTCTAGATTGTTCTTACAAGCTTTGTATCTTAGAAATTGAACATGGCCTGCCTGCCTCTTGAAAAAAGATGCCTGTCTTTCCTTTCGTGGAAAGTCAGCGCTATTTCCTATTTTTCATGGGCAGCTAACGTCCTTTGTATCTTGATAATTGAACACGCCTGGAACCCTGTGTGAAAAAGATAGTTCTTCCAAGGAGGAGACACTCCTTGATCAGAACTCCTATTTTCACTTTGTGTTCTTACAGGCTTTGTATCTTAGACAGGAGTAGAGATGAGTATTCGAGTAATTATTGCCGGGTTTAAGGGAAAGATGGGCCAAGCTGCCTGTCAGATGGTCTTGGCTGATCCGGACTTGGACTTGGTCGCAGTTTTGGATCCGTTTGAGTCTGCGTCAGAATGGCAGGGAATTCCTGTCTTCAATGATAAGGCTGACTTGGCTGGTTTTGAAGCGGATGTCTGGGTAGATTTTACAACTCCAGCTGTTGCCTACGAAAATACACGCTTTGCTCTTGAAAATGGCTTTGCTCCAGTGGTTGGAACAACAGGCTTCACTAGTGAAGAAATTGCAGAACTCAAAGCATTTTCCCGTGAACAAGATTTGGGTGGCTTGATTGCCCCTAACTTTGCCTTGGGAGCTGTCTTGCTGATGCAATTTGCGGCGCAGGCTGCCAAATATTTCCCAAATGTGGAGATTATCGAGCTCCATCATGACAAGAAAAAAGATGCTCCGAGTGGAACAGCTATCAAAACAGCTGAGTTGATGGCGGAAGTTCGGGAATCAATCCAGCAAGGTGCGCCTGATGAGGAAGAATTGATTGCAGGTGCTCGTGGTGCTAACTTTGATGGCATGCGCATACACTCAGTCCGTCTACCAGGCTTGGTAGCCCATCAGGAAGTCATCTTTGGCAATCAGGGGGAAGGATTGACCCTTCGTCATGACTCCTATGATCGCAGCTCCTTCATGACAGGGGTGAATTTGGGAATCAAAGAAGTTGTCAAGCGTCATGAGCTTGTCTATGGATTAGAACACTTATTATGAGATTAACGCAAATGCCTTCTGAATTTCAGAAGGCTTTACCAGTATTAGAAAAAATTAAAGAAGCAGGCTTTGAAGCCTATTTTGTTGGGGGCTCTGTTCGAGATGCCCTCCTCAATCGTCCCATTCACGATGTGGACATTGCGACTTCTTCCTATCCAGAGGAGACCAAGCAGATTTTTCCGAGAACAGCCGATATCGGAATCGAGCACGGAACCGTCTTAGTTTTAGAAGAGAACGAGGAGTATGAGGTAACCACCTTTCGGACCGAAGATGTCTATGTGGACTATCGCAGACCCAGCGCGGTTTCCTTTGTACGTTCGCTAGAAGAAGACCTCAAGCGCCGTGATTTCACAGTTAATGCCTTTGCCTTGGATGAGACAGGCGAAATTATTGACTTGTTTCAGGGTTTAGAGGATTTGGAAAACCAAGTCTTACGAGCAGTTGGAGTAGCTAGTGAACGTTTCAACGAAGATGCTCTGCGTATTATGCGTGGTTTTCGTTTTCAGGCCAGTCTTGGTTTTAAACTTGAGTCAGAAACTTTTGTGGCGATGAAGACTTTGACGCCACTCTTGGAGAAAATTTCTGTAGAGCGTACATTTGTTGAGTTTGATAAACTCTTGCTGGCTCCTTTTTGGCGAGTTGGTCTGTCTTCCATGATTGAGAGTCGAGCTTATGACTATCTTCCAGACATGGCAGGAAGCCAGGACAAGCTCAACAGACTGTTTGTTTTGGAGACTGATTTCACTTTTGAATCTTCTGAACAAGCCTGGGCGGCTCTCTTGTGGGCTTTGGAGATTAAAGATGCACAGCCATTTTTGAAAGCTTGGAAAACCTCACGCCAGTTTGCCAAGCAAGTACAGGATTTGCTGACCATTTTGACCCTTCGTGAAAAGGGAGGACTGAGCAAGCGCGATTGTTACCGCTTTGACTTGGATTCCCTTCTACAAGCTGAAAGTCTTCGTCAGGCTCAAGGGAAAGAAGTCAACCCACAAGCCATCACAGAAACTTACCAGAGTTTGACCATTCATGATAAGAAAGAAATCCAGATTAACGGAGGAGTTCTGATTAAGGAATATGGTTACCAGCCAGGACCAGACTTGGGAGAGATTTTAACAGAGATTGAGTTTGCCATTGTCGATGGAGAATTGGAAAATGATCGTCAAGCAATCCATGCTTACCTGAGGGAGAAAAAATGAGTGATTTTATCGTTGAAAAACTAAGTAAATCCGTCGGTGACAAGACCGTTTTTAAGGATATTTCTTTTATCATCCATGACTTGGATAGAATTGGTCTGATTGGTGTTAATGGAACGGGTAAGACAACCCTTTTGGACGTCCTTTCTGGCACTTCTGGCTTTGATGGGGACGTTAGCCCCTTTTCAGCTAAGAATGATTATAAGATTGGTTACTTGACCCAGAATCCAGACTTTGATGATAGCAAGACGGTCTTGGATACGGTTCTGTCCAGCGACCTCAAGGAAATTCAGCTGATTCGTGAGTATGAGTTGATCATGCTCAACTACAGTGAGGACAAGCAGGCTCGTTTGGAACGGGTCATGGCAGAGATGGACTCTCTCCAAGCTTGGGAAATTGAAAGCCAGGTCAAGACGGTTCTCAGCAAGCTAGGTATTCAGGACTTGTCGACTCCAGTTGGTGAATTGTCAGGTGGTCTGAGAAGACGTGTTCAGTTGGCGCAAGTTCTCCTAGGAAACCACGACCTCTTGCTTCTGGATGAGCCGACCAACCACCTGGACATTGCGACCATTGAGTGGCTGACCCTTTTTTTGAAAAATTCCAAGAAAACCGTCCTTTTTATCACCCACGATCGTTATTTCCTAGATGCGCTGTCAACGCGAATTTTCGAGCTGGACCGAGCAGGCTTGACCGAGTATCAGGGAAATTATCAGGACTATGTTCGCCTCAAAGCAGAGCAGGATGAGCGTGACGTAGCTATGCTCCACAAAAAAGAACAACTCTATAAGCAAGAATTAGCCTGGATGCGCAGACAACCGCAAGCGCGTGCGACCAAGCAGCAGGCTCGTATCAATCGTTTCCATGACTTGAAAAAAGAAGTTTCAGGCGGCGTTGCTGAGGCAGACTTGACCATGAACTTTGAAACCAGTCGGATTGGAAAAAAAGTCATCGAGTTTCAGAATGTTTCCTTCGCCTATGAGAACAAGCCGATTTTGCAAGATTTTAACCTTTTGGTGCAAGCTAAAGACCGTATCGGTATCGTTGGGGACAACGGTGTTGGGAAATCAACCCTACTCAACTTGATTGCAGGAAGTCTTGAGCCAACTGAAGGACAAGTTGTGAGAGGGGAAACTGTTCGCATCGCCTATTTTTCTCAACAAATCGAAGGCTTGGATGAAAGCAAACGGGTCATCAATTACCTGCAGGAAGTAGCAGAGGAGGTTAAGACTAGTGGTGGTTCTACGACTTCCATTGCAGAGTTGCTAGAGCAGTTCCTCTTCCCACGTTCGACGCATGGAACCTTGATTGAGAAATTATCTGGGGGAGAGAAAAAACGCCTTTATCTCCTCAAATTGCTCTTGGAAAAACCAAATGTTCTTCTCTTGGACGAGCCTACAAATGACCTAGACATTGCAACTTTGACAGTTTTGGAGAATTTCTTGCAGGGCTTTGCGGGTCCTGTCTTGACAGTTAGCCACGACCGTTATTTCCTAGATAAGGTAGCGACCAAGATTCTCGCTTTTGAGGATGGCAAGATTCGTCCTTTCTTTGGTCATTACACCGACTACCTTGATGAAAAAGCTTTTGAAACTGATATGGCCAATCAAGTGCAAAAGGCAGAAAAGGAGAAAGTGGTCAAGGTTCGTGAAGACAAGAAACGCATGACCTACCAAGAAAAGCAGGAGTGGGCAAGCATTGAAGGCGATATTGAAGCCTTGGAAAATCGTATCGCTGCTATTGAAGAAGAAATGCAGGCAAACGGCTCTGACTTTGGTAAACTAGCTACTCTTCAAAAAGAACTAGATGAGAAAAACGAAGCACTCCTTGAAAAATACGAACGTTATGAATACCTAAGTGACTTTGATAGTTAGGTGAATAGAAAAATCCTGTCATTACGACAGGATTTTTCTATTCTTCTTTTTTGGTTTCTTGATGAAAGATATTTTGCCAAGTCTCATGGCGACGCCAGATACTGGTGTGGATGATTCCGTCCATCTCATAGCAAATAAGTTTGGTTTTCTGACTGATGGAGGTAATCTGAATATCCTTAATTGCAGCTTTAAGTTCTTTTTCAGCCTTATAGGCCTCTTTATCCATCTGCTCTCCATCTTGACGGATATAGATAAAGTCCTCAGCAAGGAGTTCTTCTAGTTGGTTTCCTTGGTCAATCAATTGCTCGCGCATGAGTAGTTTTTTGTAGACATTGTCTAAAATTTCATCTTCAGGTATAGGAGCAGGTTCGATATGGACATCGGTGTCAAATACTCCAAAACGCTCTTCTAGCATGGATTCGACCTGGTCTGCAATTTCGTGACTTTCATAGACTGATAAATCAGGATTCATCTCCAGCGTGATATCAAGGTAGATATTGCTACCATAGGTACGCCCTCTTTGGGACTTGACCTTACTAATCTTTGGAATTTCCATTATGGCCTTTTGGTAGTCTTCTAGTAGCTGGTCATCAAAACCATCTGAAAGACTGAAGGACGATTCGATAAAGATATCATAGGCTGTCTTTAAGATAAAGAAAGTGATGATGATAGCGACTAATTTATCCACAATCGGATAATTAAAACTGCTGGCTAGGATAGCAATGGAAGTACCAAGCGAGGTGACTGCATCGGAAAGATTATCTTTAGCTGCTGCCTTTAGAGCTTTGGATTTGGATTTCTTACTGAGGCGTGTGTTATAGAGATAAACGACAAACATAACCGCTGCAGAAATGATTCCTAGAAATGCTCCCAGAGGATCGATAATCGTTTGTTCCCGACTGAGGATTTTCTGAATGGTATCCCGAAGCACATCAAAGCCAACGTAGAACATGATGATGGAAGTAATCAAACTAGCTAAATCTTCAATCTTCCAGTGTCCAAAGCGGTGGTCACGGTCTGCAGGCTGGCGGGCCATCCGAATGCCAATCAGAAGAGCAACATTTCCGATAATATCGGATACGTTGTTGAAACCATCCGCTACCAAACTGGATGAATGAAGTAGATGACCAGTTGCTAATTTTGCCGCAGACAAGAATAAGTAGGTCGAGATACTGATAATGGCACCACGCTCAGCTAACTTGAGATTTGAGATTGATTGTTTCATCAAACTTCCTTTTCAGTATAAGTAATATTCTTTCATTATACTGGTTTTTGCGGGAAAATTCAAATTTAGTCCACCTTCATCGAATTTTAATGATTGAAAACTTTTCAAATTTTGATATAATAGTACTACTCAAGGGAGTAGCTGGCAGAAACCTGTGATAGTGTCGTCATTCCGAATTGTGTACTGCAAAGTATACCTTCCGGCCCTATCTTAAACAGCGAGACTTGTTATGATTAACAAGTCTCTTTTTGTTTGTCATAAAACAAAAAGAGAACTTGTTTTGCACACAATGTCAAGGAGGAGACGCATGTCAAAAGAACAAAAACGCCAAGCGTTTTATACTCAAAGTCCTGAAGAGGTCTTGAAGTCAGTTGAAGCAACTGAGCAAGGCCTTTCGTCAAGCGAAGCGCAAAAACGCCAAGCTGAATATGGACGCAATGAACTGGAAGAGGGTGAGAAAAAATCTCTCTTGGTTAAATTCATTGAACAGTTTAAGGATTTGATGATTATCATCCTAATTGCTGCAGCTATCTTATCAGTCATAACTTCTGGTGGGGAAGATATCGCAGATGCCATCATTATCCTAGCCGTGGTTATCATCAACGCTGCCTTTGGTGTTTACCAAGAAGGAAAAGCAGAAGAAGCCATCGAGGCCCTCAAGTCTATGTCCAGTCCAGCTGCTCGCGTTATTCGTGATGGGCACATGGCAGAGATTGATTCCAAAGAATTGGTGCCAGGAGATATCGTTGCCCTTGAAGCTGGTGATGTGGTACCAGCAGACCTACGTTTGCTAGAAGCCAACTCTCTTAAAATCGAAGAAGCGGCTTTGACAGGTGAGTCTGTTCCAGTTGAAAAAGACTTGACAGTCGAGCTTGCTGCAGATGCTGGTATTGGTGACCGTGTCAATATGGCCTTCCAAAACTCAAACGTGACTTATGGTCGTGGTCTTGGTGTTGTTGTCAATACAGGTATGTATACTGAAGTGGGTCATATCGCTGGCATGCTCCAAGATGCTGATGAGACGGATACACCTCTTAAACAAAACTTGAACAACCTTTCTAAGGTCTTAACCTATGCAATTTTGGTTATTGCCCTTGTTACTTTTGTAGTTGGAGTCTTCATCCAAGGCAAAGATCCACTTGGTGAGTTGATGACCTCTGTTGCGCTTGCTGTTGCAGCCATCCCAGAAGGACTTCCTGCTATCGTGACCATCGTTCTTGCCCTTGGTACTCAAGTTTTGGCAAAACGAAACTCTATCGTTCGTAAGTTGCCAGCAGTTGAAACGCTTGGTTCGACTGAGATCATCGCTTCTGATAAGACTGGTACACTTACTATGAACAAGATGACAGTCGAAAAAGTCTTCTATGATGCAGTCCTACATGACTCTGCTGATGACATTGAACTTGGCTTGGACATGCCACTACTTCGTTCAGTTGTCTTGGCTAATGATACCAAGATTGATGCGGAAGGAAACCTGATTGGTGACCCAACGGAAACAGCCTTCATCCAGTATGCCTTGGACAAGGGCTATGATGTTAAAGGATTTTTAGAGAAATATCCTCGTGTAGCTGAATTGCCGTTTGACTCAGATCGTAAACTCATGTCAACGGTTCATCCATTGCCAGATGGTCGTTTCCTCGTAGCAGTCAAAGGGGCTCCAGATCAACTTTTGAAACGTTGTGTTGCTCGTGACAAGGCTGGAGATATTGCTCCGATTGATGAGAAAGTCACTGAATTAATCCATACAAACAACTCTGACATGGCTCACCAAGCTTTGCGTGTCCTTGCAGGTGCTTATAAGATTGTAGACGGCATTCCAGAAAACCCCATTTCTGAAGAGCTTGAAAACAACTTGATCTTTACTGGTTTGATTGGGATGATTGACCCTGAACGTGCCGAAGCAGCAGAAGCCGTTCGTGTGGCTAAAGAAGCAGGAATCCGTCCAATCATGATCACTGGTGACCACCAAGACACAGCGGAAGCCATTGCCAAACGTCTGGGAATCATTGATGAAAAAGATACGGCGGACCATGTTCTGACAGGTGCGGAATTGAACGAACTTTCAGATGAAGAATTTGAAAAAGTAGTTGGTCAATACTCTGTTTACGCGCGTGTATCTCCAGAACACAAGGTTCGTATCGTGAAAGCTTGGCAAAATCAAGGTAAGGTCGTTGCCATGACAGGTGATGGTGTTAATGATGCGCCAGCTCTGAAAACAGCTGATATCGGTATCGGTATGGGAATAACTGGTACAGAGGTTTCTAAGGGGGCTTCTGATATGATTCTTGCGGATGACAACTTTGCGACCATTATCGTCGCAGTTGAAGAAGGACGTAAGGTCTTCTCAAACATTCAAAAGACTATTCAGTATCTTCTTTCTGCCAATACGGCTGAAGTATTAACCATCTTCCTGTCAACCTTGTTTGGTTGGGATGTCCTACAGCCAGTTCATCTCTTGTGGATTAACCTGGTAACGGATACCTTCCCAGCTATCGCTCTTGGCGTTGAGCCAGCTGAGCCAGGTGTTATGACCCACAAACCACGTGGACGCAAGTCAAGCTTCTTCTCAGGTGGGGTCATGAGTTCCATCATCTATCAAGGTCTCCTTCAAGGTGCCCTTGTTCTGGCTGTTTATGGTCTTGCCCTTCTTTACCCAGTTCATGTGGGTGACAATAAAGCTATCCACGCTGATGCTCTTACTATGGCCTTTGCAACACTTGGTTTGATCCAGCTCTTCCATGCCTACAATGTAAAATCTGTTTACCAGTCTATTTTGACTGTTGGTCCATTTAAATCTAAAACTTTCAACTGGTCAATCTTGGTTTCATTTATTTTACTAGCATCAACTATTGTTATCGACCCATTAGAAAGCATCTTCCACGTAACCAAACTAGACTTGTCACAATGGGCCATTGTTCTGGCTGGAAGCTTCTCAATGATACTTATTGTCGAAATCGTTAAGTTTGTTCAACGCAAGCTTGGTTTTGATAAGAACGCGATTTAAAAAGAAAGTCATCTTCGGATGGCTTTTTTTGCATTTGAGGAGAATAGTTAGGAGTTATCCACTTTTATGCTATAATAAAGTGAAATGGCAAGGAGCGAAAGAAATGGAAAAGAAAATTGTCCGAGATGTCTTATTCCTGTCGCAAGTTTCGAAAGCTGCAAGTCAGGAAGACCTTTATCTGGTTAGAGATTTACAGGATACCCTGCTAGCCAATCGCGAGACCTGTGTTGGTCTGGCGGCAAATATGATTGGGGTGCAGAAGCGGGTGATTATCTTTAATCTTGGCTTGGTTCCCATAGTTATGTTTAACCCCATTCTCCTTTCCTCTGAAGATCCTTACGAGACAGAGGAAGGTTGTTTGTCTTTGACTGGGGTACGGTCAACGACTCGCTATGAAACGATTACGGTTTCCTATCGCGATAGCAAGTGGCAGGAACAGACCATTACACTGACAGGTTTTCCAGCTCAGATCTGCCAACATGAACTGGATCATTTGGAAGGACGAATTATTTAGGAGGAACTCAGATGAAACGCATACTCTTTGAACTTGTTTTTATCGCAACGACCTGGTATATCTTTTTACCACCACTTAATCTTACGAGTTGGGAATTTATCTTTTTCCTATGCGGACATTTGGTGGTGATGGGAATTTTGTTTAGTTTTCGAAGGGATATCAATCTTCTCAAGACGGTTCATGTACGTCATGGCAAGGTTGCCAACGAACTCAATCTAGAAGGGCTTCATTTTAATAGACTAGGTGGAGGATTGTTGCTGGCCGCGGGACTTATCTTTGCCCTTGCTGGTCTGGTAAGCCTAGTAACTTCTAGCTTTTTCCAAGCAAAAAATTATGCTAATGTGGTGTCCATCACAGAAAAAGACTTTAAAGATTTTCCTAAGAGTGATACCAGTAAGGTTCCAATCCTAGATCGGAGCACTGCAGAAAAGATTGGTGACCGTTACCTGGGGTCTCTGACGGATAAGGTCTCCCAGTACGTAGCAGCAGATACTTATACCCAGCTGACAGTTGATGGCAAGCCCTATCGGGTGACCCCTTTGGAATATGCTGATCCGATTAAATGGTTCAACAATCAAGCCAAGGGGATTGGCGAGTATATCAAGGTTGATATGGTGACAGGAAATGCGGAATTGGTAGATTTAAAAACACCGATGAAGTATTCGGACTCCGAGTATTTTAACCGTGACGTCAAACGCCATCTTCGAATAAAGTACCCGACCAAGATTTTTAAAACCCCGTCTTTTGAGGTGGATGATGATGGCAATCCTTTCTATGTAGCAACCGTCTATCAAAAACAGTTTGGTTTAGGAGTACCTCGACCTTCATCTGTTATTATCTTGGACGCTACTAATGGAGAAACTAAGGAATACAGCTTGGATGAAGTGCCAGAATGGGTGGACCGTGTCTATCCAGCAGAAGAAACCATCGAACAAATCAATTACAACGGCAAGTATAAAGATGGTTTCTGGAATGCCTTGATTTCTAAGAAAAATGTTACCCAAACAACAGAGGGCTATAACTATCTTTCTATCGGAAATGACATTTATCTCTACACGGGTGTGACTTCAGCAAATGCTGACGAAAGTAATCTAGGATTTATCCTTGAAAACATGCGCACTGGTGAAATCACCAAGTACAATCTAGCTTCAGCAACCGAAGAATCTGCCCGTGCTTCAGCTGAAGGAGCCGTTCAGGAGAAGGCCTACAAGGCTACCTTCCCTATCCTTGTTAATCTCAATGACAAACCGCTCTATATCATGGGTTTGAAGGACAATGCAGGCTTGGTCAAGGAGTATGCTTTGGTCGATGCAGTGGAGTACCAAAACGTCATCGTAGCAGCTACGGTAGACGAACTCCTCAGCAAATATGCCAATAAAAATGACCTCGAGCTGGATAATGAAACGGTAGAAAACATTAAAGGTATCGTCTCAGACCTTAAATCAGCTGTTATCAAGGGTGACACCGTCTACTTCTTTAAAGTTGATGGCAAGATATACAAGGTCAAGGCTTCAGTGTCAGACGACCTTCCTTACCTCGAAAATGGCCAATCTTTCGAAGGTCAAGTTGGAAAGGATAATTATCTCAAGACCTTTAAAGTCAAGTAAAAGAAACCTCGGTATGAACCGAGGTTTTTAAGATGAAATTCTTGGTCGTGATTGAAAAATATGCTACACTAACAATATGAAAATTTTAATCCCAACAGCCAAAGAAATGAACACAAACCTTCCTCTTGTCGAAGCGCTCCCTTTGAGGGAAGAAAGTCAGGCAGTCCTTGACTCACTGGCACACTACTCAGCTAGTGAATTAGAAAGTTTTTATAAGGTATCTGCCGAGAAAGCAGAAGAAGAGTACGCTCATATTCAATCTCTAAAAGATCAGAGCGCTAAGAATTATCCAGCCTTGAAACTTTTTGATGGTCTCATGTATCGCCATATTAAACGAGATGGGTTAACCGAGGCTGAACAAACCTATCTTGAAGATCATGTTTTAATTACATCAGCTTTGTATGGCGTAGTTCCAGCCCTATCTCCAATAGCTCCTCACCGTTTGGACTTCTTGATGAAGTTAAAAGTAGCTGGAAAAACCCTAAAGAGTCATTGGAAATCAGCCTATGATGAGTCCCTACAGGATGAGGACTTGATATTTTCTCTCTTGTCATCAGAGTTTGAAACTGTTTTTTCTAAGGAAATCAGAGAAAAGATGGTGACCTTCAAATTTATGGAGGACAAGGCTGGTCAGCTGAAGATTCACTCAACCATTTCCAAGAAAGCGCGTGGGGCTTTTTTGACAGCCTTGATAGAAGGGCAAGTTCAAACAGTCGAACAAACTCGTAAGCTCCGCTTCGCCGGCTTTGAATACCAACCTGATTTATCAAGTGACTTAGAACTCGTCTTTGTGAAACAAGCATAAAACCAGCTCGAATGAGCTGGTTTTTGCTGGATTAGTTGATGGCTGCAAGAAGGTTGTCAGCTTGTTTTTCAAGTGATGAAGCAGTTGCTTCTTCTAACACCAATTTTCCGTCTGCCCAAGCAGAGTCATTGACACGAGCGGCAGTAAAGTCACCAACGACTTGTGTGCGGATAAATGGCAAGAGGTCTTTATAAATCGCAAAGAGTTGTTCGTGACCGGCATTGGCTACAGATGAGACAGTAACAAACTTGTCTTGGAGGGCAGAAGCACCACGTGTATCAGACAAATCAATGGCACGAGAGAGCCAGTCAAGCAAGTTTTTCACTGTTCCAGGGATAGAGAAGTTGTAGACTGGAGAGAAGATCCAGATTGCATCCGCAGCAAGGACTGCTTCACGAGCAGCAGCTACAGCTGGATGAGTTGGAACTTCCAAATCTTGGCTGAAGAGAGGAACAGCTGAGTAATCAAGATAGCTGACTTCTGCTTTTCCGGCAAGTGCTTTCTCAGCTTCGAGGGCCATTTGGTGGTTGAAAGAACCTTGGCGTAATGAACCGACGATAAATAGTACTTTTTTAGACATGACGTGTCTCCTTTAGTTTAAAATTCAAAGAGTGAACTCTTTTGTCACCATCTATGTTACAACAAATAATACTAATTAGCAATAAATGTGCTCAGCTAAGTTTACTTGTTAGGGGTGGAAAAACTTAGTTCTGAGAAAACAGTATTTGATAGACAGGCAGATATTGTATTTAATTTCAAAGGGAAAATAATCTCGGAATGTTCCTGTCTTCACTTGTAATAAAGGAGGAGAGATGGTAAAATAGACGAGTGAAACTAAGACAGAAAAAAGCAAAAAATAAGCTACTTATACAATATGGAATCGGCATTTCTCTGGTACTGCTAGTCATGACGACTTCCTTTCTTTATCTGATATCACTCAGCATGAAACCCTATCAAGATGCTAGGGTTGAAGGAGAAAAACTGGCCAAGCAGTATGCAGAATTGGAAAAAGCAGATCAGGTTGATTTTTATAATGGACTAGAAGGTTATTACAGCGTTTTAGGACATAATAAAAAGCAAGAGGCCATTGCCGTACTGATTGAAAAGAATGACCACAAGATTTATGTCTATCAGCTAGATAAGGGGATTTCTCAAGACAAGGCTGCGACGATTTCGAGGGAAAAAGGAGCTAGCGACATTGACAAAGTCACTTTTGGTCGCTATCAGGACAAGCCGATTTGGGAAGTCAAGTCAGGAAACCAGTACTATCTGGTTGACTTTGAAACAGGAGCAGTGATCCAATAAGGAGGGCATATGAAACTATCCAAACGTGTACTAGAAATGGAAGAAAGCGTCACTCTAGCCAGTGATGCAAGAGCCAAAGCGTTAAAAGCTCAAGGAAAGGATGTTCTTTTCTTAACCTTGGGACAGCCAGATTTTCATACTCCTGAAAACATTCAGGATGCAGCGATAGAAGCGATTCGAGATGGACGAGCTTCCTTCTATACAGTTGCTTCAGGCCTACCAGAGTTAAAAGCGGCGGTTAATACCTATTTTGAACGCTACTATGGTTATTCTGTAGTAGCTAACGAGGTTACCTTTGCCACTGGTGCTAAATTCTCTCTCTACACCTTCTTTATGGCTGTGGTCAATCCAGGTGATGAGGTCATCATCCTTACACCATACTGGGTCAGCTATGGAGATCAAGTCAAAATGGCAGAAGGAGTGCCAGTCTTTGTCCAGGCCAAGGAAGACAATCACTTTAAAGTAACAGTAGAGCAGCTAGAAGCAGCCCGAACAGATAAGACCAAGGTCTTAGTTCTCAATTCGCCATCTAATCCGACCGGTATGATCTACTCTCGTGAGGAACTCTTGGCTATCGGAAATTGGGCTGTTGAACATGATGTCCTTATCCTAGCAGATGATATTTATGGTCGTTTGGTTTATAACGGGAACGAATTTGTTCCAATCTCTAGTCTGTCAGAAGCCATTCGCAAGCAAACCATCGTAATTAACGGTGTATCTAAGGCCTATGCCATGACTGGTTGGCGGGTAGGTTATGCTGTGGGAAATCCTGAAATTATAGCTGCTATGAGCAAACTAACAGGACAAACAACCTCTAACCTGACTGCCGTATCGCAATATGCTACCATTGAAGCCCTAACTGGGCCACAAGACTCTGTCGAAACCATGCGCCAGGCTTTTGAGGAACGTTTGAATACCATTTATCCTCTCTTGTGCCAAGTTCCAGGATTTGAAGTTGTCAAGCCTCAAGGAGCCTTCTATCTCTTCCCAAATGTTAAGAAAGCGATGGAGATGAAGGGTTATACAGATGTGACAGAGTTTACAACGGCTATTCTCGAAGAAGTCGGCCTTGCCTTGATTACAGGAGCTGGATTTGGAGCACCAGAAAATGTTCGTCTCAGCTATGCCACAGACTTGGATACATTAAAAGAAGCCATTCGCCGTTTGCATCAATTTATGGAAAAATAAAACTCAAAATCTTCGCCTTTTTGGCGAAGATTTTTTGTAACGAAAATCTCGCGAATTTTCTCTAGTCGAACCTAGCTATCGCAGTCTATTTATGGTAAAATAGTGGGTAATGATGTCTTCGGACAAGTTAAACGAAAAAAGGAAGATAGATTATGACAAAACGTGTAACAATCATCGAAGTAAAAGACTACGTTGGTCAAGAAGTGACCATCGGAGCCTGGGTTGCCAATAAATCAGGAAAAGGGAAAATTGCCTTCTTGCAATTGCGTGACGGAACAGCCTTTTTCCAAGGAGTCGCCTTCAAACCAAACTTTATTGAAAAATTTGGTGAAGAGGTAGGTCTTGAAAAATTTGAAACGATCAAACACTTGAGCCAAGAAACGTCTGTTTATGTGACAGGAATTGTCAAAGAAGACGAACGTTCTAAGTTTGGTTATGAGCTCGATATCACAGATATCGAAGTCATCGGTGAATCTCAAGATTATCCAATCACACCAAAAGAACACGGAACAGACTTTTTGATGGACAACCGTCACTTGTGGCTTCGTTCTCGCAAGCAAGTGGCTGTGATGCAAATCCGTAACGCTATCATTTATGCAACTTATGAGTTCTTTGATAAGAACGGCTTCATGAAGTTTGATAGCCCAATTCTTTCAGGGAATGCGGCAGAGGATTCAACTGAACTCTTTGAAACAGACTACTTTGGAACGCCAGCCTACTTGAGTCAATCAGGTCAGCTTTACCTAGAGGCAGGTGCTATGGCTCTTGGCCGTGTCTTTGACTTTGGTCCAGTATTCCGTGCTGAAAAATCAAAAACGCGCCGTCACTTGACTGAGTTCTGGATGATGGATGCTGAGTACTCATACTTGACACACGATGAGTCACTTGACTTGCAAGAAGCTTATGTAAAAGCTCTTCTTCAAGGTGTTCTAGATCGTGCGCCTCAAGCCTTGGAAACCTTGGAACGTGATACAGAGCTCTTGAAACGCTACATTGCAGAGCCTTTCAAACGCATCACTTACGATCAAGCTATTGACCTCTTGCAAGAGCATGAAAACGATGAAGACGCTGATTACGAGCATTTGGAGCATGGAGATGACTTCGGTTCACCACATGAAACTTGGATTTCAAACCACTTTGGTGTGCCAACATTTGTCATGAACTATCCAGCAGCCATCAAGGCCTTCTACATGAAACCAGTTCCTGGAAATCCAGAGCGCGTGCTTTGTGCAGACTTGCTTGCACCAGAAGGCTATGGAGAAATCATCGGTGGTTCTATGCGTGAGGAAGACTACGATGCCCTTGTAGCTAAGATGGATGAACTTGGTATGGATCGTACAGAGTATGAATTCTATCTTGACCTTCGTAAATACGGTACAGTACCACACGGTGGATTTGGTATCGGTATCGAACGTATGGTAACCTTCGCAGCAGGTACAAAACACATCCGTGAAGCCATTCCATTCCCACGTATGCTGCACCGCATTAAACCATAAAATAAATCAAAACGCCCTAGGGGCGTTTTTTCAAAGTAGAAGAAAGAAGAGGTGGAGAACATGTAAAGCACAGTTTAACAAGTGACAAACACAAAGATACAAATACACTTGTTAAAGGAGAAACTATGTTTAAACGAAATTACCGGAAGAATATCGGTCTCATGGCTGGTGTGGAATTTTTTGCCTTTCTGGGCATTACCAGCTTTTGGATTCTATTTCTCAGTCAAAACGGGATGTCGCTTTGGCAGATTGGCTTATTGGAAAGTATTTTTCATGCCACCAGTGTCATCTGTGAAATTCCCTCTGGAATGTTAGCTGACCGCTATTCCTATAAAACCAATCTATATTTAAGTCGAATAGCTGGAATCGCGTCGTCTTTTCTCATGTTACTAGGACAAGGTAATTTTTGGATTTACGCACTCGCTATGGTGGTGAGTGCCTTGTCTTATAATTTTGATTCGGGGACGAGTGCAGCTATGGTTTATGATTCGGCCGTGGAGGCTGGATTAAAAGAGCACTACTTGTCTATCTCCAGTTTTATGTCAGGAGTAGCAGAAGGAACTCGGTCTTTGGGGACTGTTTTAGCGGGATTTTTTGTCCATGGTCAATTGCACTTGACCTACTATATCATGATTGTTACTTCGATAATCGTTCTTTTCCTAACTTGGATGCTAAAAGAGCCTAGTGTTAAAGCACAAAAATCTGAGCGTCTGACAATGAAAAAAATAATCTGGACTGTCAAAGAGGAGTTGCGGAGAAACCCCAGTCTTTTTAGTTGGATGATTCTTTCCCAAATCATCGGGACACTGATGTGCATGTTTTATTTTTACTATCAAAATCAACTGCCTGACTTAGAAGGGTGGCAGATTTCGATAGTCATGCTGATGGGCAGTGTTTTGAATATATGGGCAGTTTATCTAGCAAGTAAGATTGGAAAGAGGTATTCAGCCTTAAAACTCTTTCCAATTCTTGTACTCTTGACGGGAGGAACTTATTTGCTTTCCTATTTTGGTACGCCACTGATTTACATTTTGATTTATTGGCTCAGTAACGCCTTGTATGCCCTCTTTCAGCCGATTTTTGATAATGATTTACAAAAGCGACTCCCAAGTGAGGTACGGGCAACCATGCTAAGTGTCTACTCTATGATGTTCAGCCTAAGTATGATCATCATTTTTCCTCTGACGGGGTGGTTGATTGACTATCTAGGATTTGTAGTAGCCTTTCTTTACTTAGGGCTCATTTTAGTGCTGGCCAGCTTTTTGCTATTTTTCATTTTGAAAGAGATGGCCAGAGCTTTGGAACTCAAAGAGGATGTTATTTCTAAGTAATAAAGTTATTTTTTCACTTTTATCTTTTTTACTTGCTATCTGTCAGTTTTTCTAGTATAATGGTTTATTGTGAGCAAACCTCACTTACCCCTTGCAAAGACTGGGGGTCATTAGACCAAAAGGAGGAACATATCAATGGCTAAATACGAAATTCTTTATATCATTCGTCCAAACATTGAAGAAGAAGCGAAAAACGCTTTGGTAGCACGTTTTGACTCTATCTTGACTGACAACGGTGCAACTGTTGTTGAATCAAAAGATTGGGAAAAACGTCGTCTTGCATACGAAATCCAAGATTTCCGTGAAGGACTTTACCACATCGTTAACGTTGAAGCAAACGATGACGTAGCTCTTAAAGAGTTTGACCGTCTTTCAAAAATCAACGCTGACATTCTTCGTCACATGATCGTCAAACTTGACGCGTAAGAAGGTAGATTATGATTAACAATGTTGTACTTGTAGGGCGTATGACGCGTGACGCTGAGTTGCGTTATACCTCATCAAATGTAGCAGTTGCGACTTTTACTCTTGCAGTAAACCGTACATTTAAGAGTCAAAATGGCGAACGTGAGGCTGATTTTATCAATGTCGTTATGTGGCGTCAACAGGCTGAAAATCTTGCTAACTGGGCTAAAAAAGGCTCTCTTGTCGGGATCACAGGTCGTATCCAGACTCGTAGTTACGATAACCAGCAAGGACAACGTGTTTACGTAACAGAAGTCGTGGCGGATAATTTCCAAATGTTGGAAAGCCGCGGAGTGCGCGAAGGACATTCAGGTGGAGCTTATTCTGCACCAACTGCTGGTCAATCAGCACCTGCAAACCCAGTACCAGACTTTTCACGTTCTGAAAATCCGTTTGGAGCAACAAATCCATTGGACATTTCAGATGATGATTTACCATTCTAATGGACAATTAATACTATAAAGGAGAAAAAACATGGCTCAACAACGTCGTGGCGGATTCAAACGCCGTAAAAAAGTTGATTACATCGCAGCAAACAAAATTGAATATGTTGATTACAAAGATACTGAGCTTCTTAGCCGTTTCGTTTCAGAACGTGGGAAAATCCTTCCTCGTCGTGTAACAGGAACTTCAGCTAAAAACCAACGTAAAGTAACAACAGCTATCAAACGCGCTCGCGTAATGGCTTTGATGCCTTTCGTAAACGAAGATTAAAGAAAAGACCCGGGTGGGTCTTTTTTTCACGAGCATGGAAATGAGAGAGCGAGTTGGGTCCGGGTAGACCTCTTTTTCATGAGTTTGAAAATAAGAAAGCGAATTAAGATTCTTACTGTGAACAATCAAAAGCATATATTTCTGGGCCTAGTAGGATTCTATTTTTAGTTTGCTAGGTCTTTCTTTTTCTTTTTATCTCTATTATCGTGCTATAATAGTGGAAGAAGGTTTTTAAGGAGTACCTTATGGAAACAACGTGTCTGATTAGAAAAATGCAAACATCTGATGTTAAAGAACTATCCCAAGGTTTTATCAATCAAGGTTGGCCGGGTAGAGAAGAAATTTTGGCTAGGTATTTTCTTGAACAAGAATGTGGGGAGAGAGAAGTCTTAGTTGCAGAGGTTGGGGGTGCTTTAGCGGGTTATATCACAATTTTGCCCTGCGCTAAGCAGGGGCCTTTTGCAGAAATCGATCCAGAACTCTCAGATTTCAATGTCTTTGAGCCCTTTCAAAATCAAGGTATTGGAAATCTCTTGCTGGAAGAAGCAGAAAAACGAGTTAGGCTCATATCGGATAAGGTGACCCTTGGTGTTGGTCTCCATTCAGGGTATGGACCTGCCCAGAGATTGTACATCAAACGAGGCTATATTCCAGATGGGACGGGTGTTTGGTATCAGAACCATCCAGTGGCGATGAAAGCTACTTGTGAAGATATCGGTGACCTTGTTTTATATCTGTCAAAAGATTTGATTTAAGATAGATCTTATAAAGTTTAACTTTAAAATAGCAAGAAGTCGTAAATTCCTTTTTCATTAGAGAGGGATTTTTTTGTTGCACTATATTTTACAATTTATCGTTAGAAAAAGAGATGTATTCTATGAAACGATAAAATATAATTATTTGAATCATCAAGATAAAAATAAATATTCAAAATATGGTAAGGTTTAGAATTTTAAAAAATATTTAATAAAAGATTAAGATGGAAGGTTTACACAGTGTAAATTATATCGTTAAAAAAATATTACGATTATTTAAAATTAAATTAAATGCAATAATATACTTAGAAAGATTTGACATATAAATTAATTGACGGTAAAATAATTACGAAAGTTAAATTAATTGATATTGGAACTATCAAATGTACTAATTAATCTGATGTGTCAAATTTTATTATAGTAGAAGGATACAATAATGAAAAAACTGAAAGTGATGCTTGTTTTTGGAACACGACCAGAAGCTATTAAAATGGCCCCTTTAGTGTTGGAATTGCAAAAACATAGTGATAGTATTGAGACGATTACAGTTGTGACAGCTCAGCACCGTCAAATGCTAGATCAAGTTCTTGAAACGTTTAGCATCAAGCCGCATTATGACTTGGATATTATGGGGCAAAATCAATCCCTCTTAGATATTACTGGAAAAATTTTAGAAAAGTTTGATCCAATTGTTAAGCAAGAACGTCCAGATATGATTCTTGTTCATGGAGATACAACGACAACTTTTGCAGCAAGTTTAGTTGCTTTCTATAATCAGGTACGTATCGGCCACGTTGAAGCTGGTCTAAGAACATTTGACAAGTATTCTCCTTTCCCAGAAGAAATGAATCGTCAGATGACAGATAATCTTGCTGATCTTTATTTTGCTCCAACTAGTGAGAGTAAAGATAATCTCCTCAAGGAAAATCATCCTGAGTCTGCTATTGTCATTACGGGGAATACAGCCATTGATGCCTTGAAATTAACCGTTCAATCGGATTACTATCATGAAGTTCTAGATCAATTGGATCCAGATAAGAAACTTGTATTGGTAACCATGCACCGTCGTGAGAATCAAGGTCAACCAATGAGAAATGTCTTTACAGCTTTACGTGAGATGGTCGATCTTCATCAGGAAATTGAAGTTGTTTATCCTGTTCACCTTAGCCCTGCTGTGCAAGAAGCAGCCAAGGATATTCTAGCTGGTCACGATCGTATTCACTTGATTGAACCTTTAGATGTATTCGATTTTCATAATTTATCTTCAAGAAGTTATTTTATCATGACCGACTCTGGCGGTGTTCAGGAAGAGGCGCCTTCCCTCGGCAAACCTGTTCTAGTCCTTCGTGACACGACGGAACGCCCAGAAGGGGTTCGTGCAGGAACCTTGAAGTTAGTTGGTACGAATCCAGCACGTGTGAAAGAGGCTATGGTAGTACTCTTAACAGATGAAACTCTTTATAGAAAAATGTCTCAGGCACCAAATCCTTATGGAGATGGAAGAGCATCTGAACGAATCGTTCGTGCTATACAACATTATTTTGGGATGGCTGAATCTGTATCTGAATTTAAAGAGGGGGAAGAGGCGTGATGAAAACATGGAATAAATTTAGGAATTGGTTCCTCGCTTTTCTGGGGTGCGAGTCGCTTCTTTTAGGGCTTTCTTTTTTCTTTGCTCGAGAGATTATTTTAGAACAAATTTTGTTTTTAGCTTTAGCCTTGTTTGCATTGTTGGTATTATCTGACCTTTTGCTTACTTGGACCCTTATCTTAACATTTGGGCTTGGACTTATCGTTTTGGTTGCGGGTGTGGTTTATATCCCAATCATTCAACTGGTCTTCTTATTAATCAGTTTTCCTCTTTTGATTGGGATTCTACTTAAGGTTCGTTATTATTTCTTCAAGGTGACCTCAAAGGTCCAAGAACAGGAGGACGCAGCTCGAGCAGATTACCATGCTATGGTAACTGAACAAAGTGATGTGACGGTACAGTCTTTATTGATTCATTGGGCACATGAAGATTTATTCTTCCAGATAAAACCTAGAGAGTATAACCAGATGCTCAGTCGCATTCAAAAGGTAATTGCTCAGGGATTGAGTTACAATGATAAGCTCTATTACGTTTCAGAAGGTAATTTTCTTGTTTTATCTAATAGTAGTCAAGATTCTTTGAAGCAACTCTATTTGAATGGTTTGCAGGAGAAACTAGGCAGTTTAGTTTTTCATGGAGAAGATGGAAACCAAGGAATTCAATTCCAAACAGGTTACTTGATGATTAACTCTGATAATAAAGATAAATACCAAGACTACTCGGATACTGCTAGTCATCTCAAACGTCAATTAGAGACAGATGTAATTGTAGAATATTAGGAGGGAAACATGACTCTAACCAATATATTTTTTGGCATTGCTTTGGGACTCAGTCTTACCTTTGGCATTTGTTTTGTCATATTATTTATTGCATACAGTATTCTTTACCATCGAGTGAACAAAAATTTTAAGGCGGTGAATCATGATTAGTCAAATGTTAATGATTTTTACCCTGCTTACTATTTGGATTTCTCTGGCTTGGGGTTTGGTAATTCTCTTTTCAGCAGTGCACTTTTGGTTTAAGCACAGTGATTTTCGTGTAGACACTTCGCCACTACCTTATTATCCTAAGGTTACCATTGTTGTTCCTGCTCATAATGAGGATGTGGTTATTGCCCAAACGGCAAAAGCTATCTTGGACATGAATTATCCTCACGACCGTGTGGAGTTACTCCTGTTTGCAGATAACTGTTCGGACAACACCTATGCAGAGTGCTTGTCTGTACAAGCCCTGCCTGAATATGCAGGAAGAAATTTGACTATTATCGATCGTACTGGTACGGGAGGAAAAGCAGGCGTTCTAAACGATGCCTTAGAGATGGCAACAGGTGAATACATCTGTGTCTATGATGCGGATGCCATGCCTGAAAAAAATGCCCTTTATTTCCTTGTCAAAGAAGTGATAAAGGACCCAGAACGCCACGTGGCATCTTTCGGTCGCAACAAGACTCGAAATGCCAATCAAAATTTTTTGACTCGTTGTATCAACCAAGAAATCGTTGTTACCCAGCGGGTGCACCATGTTGGGATGTGGCATCTCTTTAAAATTGGTCGTATCCCAGGAACCAACTTTATCATTCAAACCGACTTTGTAAAGAGTATCGGTGGTTGGAAAAATGGTGCCTTGACTGAGGATACCGATATTTCTTTTAAAATCATGCAGAGTGGTAAATTGATCGCCCTTGCTTATAACTCAGAGGCTTTCCAACAAGAACCTGAGACTTTAAAGAGTTACTATATGCAACGAAAACGTTGGGCTAAAGGAAACTACGAAGTTGTTCTCTCAAATTTTAAGCATTTATTTGGCAGAGCAAACTGGCGCGTCAAACTAGAAGTCTTTAACTATTCTTGTGTTTTCTTTTGGTTTAACTTTGCCATTGTCCTATCGGATTTGATTTTCCTAGCGAATGTGCTAGCAATCTGTCTGAATCTTTTCTTCCCAGATGTCAGAATTCCATTTGCTTTTGATGCGGATAATATCTACATCGCCCAGCTCATGCTCTTCAACTGGATTCTCATGATTGGTCTCTATTTGATGCAAATTATGACGGCATTAGCAAGTCAGTTTGGACAAGCGACGACAAAACAAATCTGGTTAGCCTTGGTAGCCTATTTCTCTTACGCACAGATGTTTATCGTTGTATCCATTGATTCCATTTCTTCAATCGTGCTGGACAAAGTACTCCGCCGAAAAGAAACTAAGTGGGTTAAAACCAAGCGATTTGCAGGATAGGAGGATTTATGAAAACGAATAAAATAAAATATGTATGGTTTGTGCTCATCCTTTCTATCTTTTGTTTAACCTTGTTTTTGGCAAGAGGAAGGAGTAAAGTCGAGATGCGCAATCGTATTTACCGCCAATGGAGTCAACAGTTTCTTGTTACAAAAGACGATCAGTCTTATGTTCGTACGACGAGTGATTCGGAGGGAACAACAGTTTTATCTGAAGCCCAAAGTTACGGCATGCTCATAACAGTTTTAGCTGCCCAAAAAGGGCAAGCAACACAAGCAGACTTTGATAGTCTTTATCGCTATTACCAAAATCATCGTATCGAGGGAACGCAGTTGATGTCTTGGAAGCAAGTGATCACAAATGGTAGCGAAACGGTTGAGAAAGAAAACGCTACTGATGGGGATCTCTATATTGCCTATTCCTTGATTGAAGCTGCCAAACAGTGGCCAGATAAAGCACAGGAATATGAAGGTCAAGCTCAAAGTATTTTGATTGATATTCTTCGATTTAATTATAACGAGGAGACCGGTGTTCTAAAGGTAGGAAATTGGGCAAAAAAAAATACGGATTTTTACTATTTGATGAGAACATCTGATACACTACCTCATTATTTCCAAGTATTTTATAATCTAACTGGAGATAAACAATGGCTAGATATTAAAGATAAAATGCTTGATCAACTAGAGCAAATCAGTTCTCATTCTGATACAGGACTTTTGCCAGACTTTATCTGGGCTGAGAAGTCAGGGGCGCGTCTTGTTGATGCGAACACAATCGAATCTCAATACGATGGAGCGTACTCTTATAACGCTTGTCGTTTGCCTTATCATTTGTCACAGATCCAGGATGAAAGAAGTCAAAAACTTGTTCAAAAGATGATGGATTTCTTTATGAAAGAGCGACGCATTTATGCGGGGTATGACTTGAATGGAACTGCCCTTAATCAATACCAGGCAGGTAGTTTCTTGGCGCCGATTACCTATGCGTCTGACAAGGGAGAAGGTTATCTGAAACTTCTTCAACAAAATAAATACATTTTCACACAAGATTTACCTTTGGACAACTACTATGATGCAACGATGATTACCATGATTGCTCTAGAGATGTTCTAGGATGAAAAGAGAGGGCTAGTTATACTGGCTCTCTTTTTGATAGGATTTTCTTTTTTTTTCAAAAAGGGAATTTCATCAGCTTTATGGTATAATGGAAAGAGTGATGGAAAAGAGGTAGAGAGATGGATGCGAAATTAAAATACAAGGCAAAGAAGATTAAAATCGTCTTTTTTGATATTGATGATACCTTGCGTACGTCAAAGACGGGCTTTATTCCAGCTACAATTCCCAATGTCTTTAAGCAGTTGCGTGAAAAAGGAATTTTAACAGGTATTGCTTCTGGACGTGGTATTTTTGGAGTTGTTCCAGAGATTCGTGAGCTCAAGCCGGACTTTTTTGTAACCCTAAATGGGGCCTATATTGAAGATAAAAAAAGTCAGGTCATTTATCAGCATCAGATTGACAAGTCAGATGTTGAGGAGTATATCTCTTGGACTAAGCGAGAGGGAATTGAATATGGCTTGGTTGGCAGTCATGACGCCAAGCTCTCTACTCGAACAGAACTGATCAGTGAGGCTATTGATCCGATTTATCCGAACTTGGATGTGGATCCTGACTTCCATGAAAAAGCAGATATATACCAGATGTGGACCTTTGAAGATAAAGGGGATGGCTTGCACTTACCAGAGTCTTTATCAGATAAACTTCGCATGGTGCGTTGGCATGAACATTCATCTGATATCGTGCCGATTTCAGGATCGAAAGCAACTGGTGTAGCTAAGGTGGTGGAGCATTTAGGCTTGAAACCAGAGAATATTATGGTCTTTGGGGATGGTCTCAATGACTTGGAACTCTTTGATTATGCAGGAATCAGCGTTGCTATGGGTGTTTCCCATGATAAAATCAAAGAAAAAGCAGATTATATTACAAAAACAGTAGAAGAAGATGGCATTTTTGATGCCTTAGAAGGATTTGGTATGGTAGAAAAAGAATTGCATTTTCCACAAGTAGAAATTGAAACAGTAGAAGGTCCGTTGGCGACTATTAAGACAAATTACGGAGACTTGCGTATCAAGCTCTTCCCTGAGCAGGCTCCCAAAACAGTGGCCAACTTTGTTGCCCTATCAAAAGACGGTTACTATGATGGTGTGATTTTCCACCGAATTATCAAGGACTTTATGATCCAAGGCGGAGACCCAACTGGTACTGGTATGGGAGGAGAGTCAATCTACGGCGACTCTTTTGAAGATGAATTTTCTGAAGAACTTTATAATATTCGTGGTGCCCTTTCTATGGCCAATGCGGGTCCAAATACCAATGGTAGCCAGTTCTTTATCGTGCAAAACCAACATTTGCCATATTCTAAGAAAGAGATTACACGTGGTGGTTGGCCTGAACCAATCGCTGAGATCTACGCAGAACAAGGTGGAACTCCTCACCTTGACCGTCGCCATACTGTTTTTGGGCAATTGGTAGACGCAGAATCGTTTGCGGTCTTGGATGCCATTGCAGCTGTTGAGACTGGTGCAATGGATAAGCCAGTTGAAGATGTGGTAATTGAAACGATTGAAATTGAGGACTAGAATGAAAATTGGTGATAAGCTAACTGGGAGTATTACAGGAATTCAGCCCTATGGTGCCTTTGTTGAGTTAGAGACAGGGGTGACAGGGCTGATTCACATCTCGGAGATTCGGACGGGATTTATTGAAAATATCTATGACATTTTAAAAATTGGCGATGAAGTCCAAGTTCAGGTGGTGGATTTTGACGAATACACTGGGAAGGCCAGCCTTTCTATCCGTACCTTAGAAGAGGAAAAACATCAATTGCCAAGACGGAGACGTTTTTCAAATGATCGAATCAAGCACGGTTTTGCACCACTTGGACGAATGATGCCTGTTTGGACGCGTGAAGCATTGGAGCATTTAAAAAAGAAGCCGTAAATACGATTACCTAAATTATTTGTAATATTAACATCATTTGTTATAATAAAAGTATGAAAGAAGAACAATTATTAAAACCAGGAGAGCGAATCAATCAGCTCTTTTCGACAGATATAAAGATCATCCAAAATAGAGAGGTGTTTAGCTATTCGGTGGATAGTGTTCTCTTATCACGCTTTCCTCGCTTCCCTAAACGGGGTTTAATTGTGGACTTTTGTGCTGGCAATGGTGCAGTAGGACTTTTTGCAAGTAGTCGTACCAAGGCAAAAATTCTCTCTGTAGAGATTCAGGAGCGTTTGGCGGATATGGCAGAGCGTTCGGTTCAGTTGAATGGCTTGGAAGAGCAGATGCAGGTCATCTGTGATGATTTGAAAAATATGCCTGCCCACATTCAGGGAAGTAAGGTGGATATGATTTTGTGTAATCCGCCTTATTTTAAGGTGGATCCGCATTCCAATCTCAACGAGAGTGAACACTACCTTCTGGCCAGACACGAAATTACGACTAACCTAGAAGAAATCTGTCGAAGTGCTCAGAGTATTCTCAAGTCTAATGGCCGTTTGGCCATGGTCCATCGTCCAGATCGGCTCTTGGATATCCTAGATATGCTCAAACGCCACAATTTAGCACCCAAGCGCCTGCAATTTGTCTATCCTAAACGTGAGAAGGAGGCCAATATGCTCTTAATCGAAGCTATCAAGGATGGATCGACCAATGGCTTTAAGGTCTTGCCACCACTCATCGTTCACAATGATGATGGTTCTTATACCCCAGAAATTCAAGAGATTTACTATGGATCATAAGGCTTATATGTATGTGGTGGAGTGTCGCGACGGGTCTTACTATACGGGCTATACAACGGATGTGAAGAGGCGCCTTGCCGTTCATAATAGTGGTAAGGGAGCCAAGTATACCCGGGCTCGCTTGCCAGTCAAACTTATCTATGCTCAGGGCTTTGCTAGCAAGGAAGAAGCCATGTCAGCAGAGGTTCTTCTCAAACGAAAGAAACGCCCACAGAAAGAACGATTTTTATCTGAAAATCAAGAGAAAAATCTAGTCAACCATATTGATATCTAATGAGGAGTTCTTTGACTCCTCTTACTTTTGTCAAAAAAGGAAAAAAATGCTAAAATAAGATGAATAAATTTAAAGAGGTATTATCATGTCTAAGATTCTAGTATTTGGTCACCAAAATCCAGACTCAGATGCCATCGGGTCATCTGTAGCCTTTGCTTACCTTGCAAAAGAGGCTTATGGATTGGACACAGAAGCAGTAGCTCTCGGTACTCCAAATGAAGAAACAGCCTTTGTTTTGAACTATTTTGGTGTAGAAGCACCACGCGTCATCACATCTGCTAAAGCAGAAGGTGCAGAACAAGTCATCTTGACTGACCACAATGAATTCCAACAATCAGTGTCAGATATCGCTGAAGTAGAAGTTTATGGAGTAGTGGATCACCACCGTGTGGCTAACTTTGAAACTGCAAGTCCGCTTTACATGCGTTTGGAACCAGTTGGATCAGCTTCATCTATCGTTTACCGCATGTTCAAAGAACATGGTGTAGCAGTTCCTAAAGAAATCGCAGGTTTGATGCTTTCAGGTTTGATTTCAGATACCCTTCTTTTGAAATCTCCAACAACTCACCCATCTGACAAAGTCATTGCTCCTGAATTGGCTGAATTAGCAGGCGTCAACTTGGAAGAGTACGGTCTTGCTATGCTGAAAGCTGGTACAAACTTGGCTAGTAAATCTGCTGAAGAATTGATTGACATCGATGCTAAGACTTTCGAGTTGAACGGAAATAATGTTCGTGTTGCCCAAGTAAACACAGTTGACATCGCTGAAGTTTTGGAACGCCAAGCAGAAATCGAAGCAGCAATACAAGCTGCTAATGCAGCAAACGGCTACTCAGATTTTGTTTTGATGATTACAGACATCGTCAACTCAAACTCAGAAATCCTTTCTCTTGGATCAAACATGGACAAGGTGGAAGCAGCCTTCAACTTCAAACTTGAAAATAACCACGCTTTCCTTCCAGGTGCTGTTTCACGTAAGAAACAAGTGGTGCCTCAGTTGACTGAGAGCTTTAATGCTTAAGATTTTGGGTGTTATTTCAAAATAGAAAACGTTCGTTTTCATATATTGAAGGGAGTTTCGGCTCCTTTTTTTCTAGGAGAGAAAGATGTTAGCAAACGGCGATTTGATTTTTGTGAAGGACCTTTCAGATATGGGGCAGGCCATCCAGGCTTCTACTGGGAACTATAGTCATGTAGCTATCTTTTTAGACGGCTTTGTTTATCATGCAACTAGTGAAGTTGGTGTTATCTGTCAAAAACTAAGAGACTTCTTAGAGCCAGCTTGTCTGTATGATCTTTATCTTTATTCAAAAATAGATATTCAAAAAGTAAAGAAAAGAGCTAACCAGCATCTTGGAGCTCCTTATAATTTTGCTTTTTACCCTGATGGGTCTGGCTTTTATTGCTCCCAGTACATTGCTGAAATTCTCCCTATTTTTGAGACCATTCCAATGCAATTTGGAGACGGGGAGCAGGAGATTAGTGATTTTTGGAGGGAATATTACAGGAAACTCGAACTTCCTGTGCCTCTGAATCAACCAGGGACCAATCCTAGTCAACTAGCAGCATCTCCCCTTTTAGAATGTAAAGAAAGGAATCTTCATGATTCAGATTTTTAATCCGTCTCGTTTGACTCGACAGCCATTTTTTATAGATTTGGTTGACTATCTGGACCGGCGTGACGATGTGATTCTACGAGAAATCAAGGCTCAGTTTCCAGATGTATCAGTTGATAAGCTTATGGAAGAGTATATAAAGGCAGGCTTGATCCTAAGAGAAAACAAACACTATTCGCTCAATCTCCCTTTTTTAGAATCTACGGATGATTTAGCCCTTGACCAAGAAATTTTTATCAGAGAGGATAGTCCAGTATATCAAGTCTTGCTAGAGAAGACTTTTGAAACAGAATTGCGCAATCAAACCAATGCAGCCATTTTAGTCGAATCTACGGATTTTGCAAGAGAAAAGATGACCCTGTCGAATTATTTCTACAAGGTCAAGAATCAATATCCTTTGACAGAAAAACAGCAGGAACTCTATGCCATTTTGGGAGATGTCAATCCTGAGTATGCTCTCAAGTATATGACGACGTTTTTGCTCAAGTTCCTCAAAAAGGACCAGCTCATGCAGAAACGCCGTGATATCTTTGTGGACAGTTTAGTCGTTCTAGGCTATGTTGTGCAAAACGAAGAAGGGAAGTATGAGTTGGCTGTTGATTTAGACAAGGAACAGTTGACTTTCTATTTACCTTAATTGCTTCATTTTGAGCAGATTGTTTGACTTTGCTAAAGAATAAGCATAAACTGAATGTAAGCGATAACGTTTATCGTATTAAAAGCAAAGGAGACAGAGCTATGTCACTTGAAAATAAATTGGATCAAGCAACTGGTGCTATCAAAGAAGGATTTGGTAAAGTTACTGGCGATAGCAAGACAGAAGCAGAAGGTACTGTAGAAAAAACAGTTGCGAAAGCAAAAGAAGTTGTTGAAGATGCTAAAGGTGCTGTAGAAGGTGCCGTTGAAGGTCTTAAAAATTCATTTAAGAAAGAAGACTAAAAAATCAAGGGAATGTTTCCCTTGATTTTTTTATAGATAACGTTCTGCGATAGCTGCGTCTCCAGGATAGTCTTCTTTCTTTCCTTGGACGATTTGGTAGCAATCGGCTCCCTTACCTGCAATAATCACAGCATCGAGTTCTTGATTTGTGATGGCCATCGCCGCCTTGATGGCTTCTTCACGATCGGCAATCTTTTCAACAGGATGACTGATATAGCTGCTGATTTCATCCGCAATCGTCATTGGATTTTCATAGTTGGGGTCATCAGCGGTGAGAAAGACTTGAATCTCAGGATGTTGATTAAGGAGGAGGCCAAAGTCCTTGCGTCGACTTTCTCCTTTATTGCCTGTCGAACCGAGAACCAGAGCAATTTTTCCAGTTTGATGAGTTTCAACCACATTGATGAGTTTCTTCAGACTGTCACCATTGTGGGCATAGTCGATGAAGACCTTGGCTCCATTTTTCTGAGTCAAGACTTCCATACGTCCAGGAACGCGGGTTGCAGCGATTCCTTTTTTGATGTCTTCGAGACTAGCACCTAGACGAAGACAGGCAAGTCCTGCAGCAACTGCATTTTCTTGGTTAAAGTGGCCAATGAGTTGAATATCATAATCACCAGCGAGTTTACCTGTAGCGGAAAAGCTAAAGGCTTTAGAGTTCTCGATTTGGTTACTTGACTGGCTACCATAGAAGTCATGTTCTTGATGTTCCACTTGTTCTTTCAGTACAGAAAAGTGGTCCATGTCGCTATTAATGACAACTGCTCGGCTATTTTTCATCAAGAGACGTTTGTGATAGAAGTAGTCTTCAAAGCTAGGATGCTCAATCGGACCGATATGGTCAGGAGTGATGTTAAGAAAGACACCTACATCAAAGGTCAGACCATATACTCGATGAACAAGATAGGCTTGGCTAGAGACTTCCATTACAAGATGAGTTCTTCCATTCTTAACAGCCTGAGCCATCATGTCGAAAAGATCGATATTTTCAGGTGTTGAGAAGGAAGATTTAAAGAAGGTCTTGCCATCCAGAGTTGTGTTCATAGTTGACAAGAGAGCTGTTGGGTAGCGTTGAGATAGAATGTGGTATGCAAAGTAAGCAGATGTTGTCTTTCCTTTTGTCCCTGTGAAAGCGAGAATTTTGAGTTTTTCTTGTGGATTGTCATAAAATTCCATAGCAATTAAACTCATGGCTTTCTTGATATCGTTCACAACGATGACAGGGATACCGACCTCGTAGTCCTTTTCTGCGACATACCAAGCTAAGCCTTGACTTATAGCGGATAGGAGGTATTCTTTTTTAAAGGCAGCGCCTTTGGCAAAAAAAAGAGTGCCTTCTTTTACTTTTCGGCTGTCGTAACTGATGCTGTCAAAAACAACTTCACTGTAGTTGTAGTGGTAGTGTCCTTGGTCGATAATCTCGCGGAAGAGACCATCTTTCTTTAATATATCTAATACGGTTTCAATCTTTATCATACTTTCTATTGTAAACCGAAAGTCTGAATTTTACAAGTAACAAGGAAAAGTTTATAATGGAAGATGAGGAAAATTTCCTAGTTATTAAAATTGAATGAGGAAGCTATGTCTAACGAAAACAATCACCAGCAAGCCCAGATGTTGCGAGGGACTGCTTGGCTAACAGCTAGTAACTTTATTAGTCGCCTCCTTGGTGCTATCTACATTATTCCCTGGTATATCTGGATGGGGAGCTATGCTGCTAAGGCAAATGGACTCTTTACCATGGGCTATAATATATATGCTTGGTTCTTGCTGATTTCGACAGCGGGTATCCCAGTTGCGGTCGCCAAACAAGTAGCTAAGTACAATACCATGCGAGAAGAAGAGCACAGCTTTGCCTTGATTCGGAGTTTCCTAAGCTTTATGACGGGCTTGGGCTTAGTCTTTGCCTTAGTCTTGTATCTCTTTTCTCCTTGGCTAGCAGATTTGTCAGGTGTGGGGAAAGACCTGATTCCCATCATGCAGAGTTTGGCTTGGGCGGTCTTGATTTTCCCGTCTATGAGTGTCATTCGAGGCTTCTTCCAAGGGATGAACAACCTTAAGCCCTATGCTATGAGTCAAATCGCTGAGCAGGTGATCCGTGTTATCTGGATGTTGATGGCGACCTTCTTCATTATGAAGATGGGTTCTGGTGATTACTTATCAGCCGTTACTCAATCGACCTTTGCGGCCTTTGTGGGGATGGTGGCAAGTTTTGCAGTTTTGATCTACTTCCTTGCCCAAGAAGGTTTGCTCAAAAGAGTATTTGAAACACGGGATAAGATCAATAGTAAGCGACTCTTAGTCGATACCATCAAGGAAGCCATTCCCTTTATCCTGACAGGATCAGCCATTCAGCTCTTCCAGATTTTAGACCAAATGACCTTTATCAATAGTATGAAGTGGTTTACCAACTATAGCAATGAAGACTTGGTTGTCATGTTTTCTTATTTCTCTGCCAATCCTAATAAAATTACCATGATTTTAATCTCTGTGGGAGTTTCGATTGGGAGTGTCGGCTTGCCGCTGTTGACGGAAAACTATGTAAAAGGCGACTTGCAGGCGGCGGCTCGCCTAGTCCAAGATAGCCTCACCATGCTCTTCTTATTTCTACTGCCGGCAACGGTTGGAGTGGTCATGGTAGGGGAGCCTCTTTATACAGTCTTTTACGGTAAGCCAGATAGTTTGGCCATGGGCTTATTTGTCTTTGCAGTTTTACAGTCTACTATCCTAGGCTTGTATATGGTCTTGTCTCCTATGCTTCAGGCCATGTTCCGAAACCGAAAGGCAGTGCTTTACTTTGTCTATGGTTCTATTGCTAAGATCGTCTTGCAATTGCCAACCATTGCCATTTTTCACAGCTACGGTCCCTTGATCTCAACGACTATCGGCTTGATTATTCCGAATGTCTTGATGTACCGAGACATCTGCCAGGTAACGGGTGCTCATCGAAAGATAATCTTGAAGCGGACTATCTTGATTACCATCTTAACCCTTGTCATGTTCATCCTAGTTGGCTTCTTGCAGTGGCTACTCGGTTTTGTCTTCCAACCAAGTGGACGTTTCTGGAGTTTCCTTTACGTAGCTCTCATCGGAGGGCTTGGAGGAGGTCTCTATGGTTTGATGAGCCTACGGACACGACTCTTGGACAAGATAATAGGCAAAGCCCAAGCGGACCGATTACGTACACGATTGAAAATATCGTAAAAAAATATTTATAAATAAAAGCAATGAATTAACCTTTCTATAATAGAAAGGTTTTTATAGTATATTTTTCTTAAAAAAGGAGAACTTTTTCTAAAATTAAGAGTAGAAAAATATGTTTTTTAAGTTTTTCTTCAGAAATCGCTTGACTAAATAAAACCAAAGCTGTATAATAAGACAAATCTTTAAAACAGGAGGTTCTGGAAATGAAAAAGTCTAAGGCCAAGTATCTGACACTTGCAAGTGTCGTGTTAAGCGCAGGTATCTTACTGAGCGCATGTGGAAACTCAAGTAGTTCTTCTAAAACATATAACTATGTTTATTCGAGCGATCCATCTAGTTTGAACTATCTTGCAGAAAACCGTGCAACAACCAACGACATCGTTACTAATTTGGTAGATGGATTGATGGAAAATGACCAATACGGTAACTATGTTCCATCGTTGGCAGAGGATTGGACTGTTTCTCAGGACGGTTTGACCTATACTTACAAATTGCGTAAGGATGCAAAATGGTATACCTATGAGGGTGAAGAATACGCCCCTGTAACGGCGCAAGATTTTGTCACTGGGTTGAAATATGCTGCTGATAAAAAATCCGAAGCCTTGTACCTGGTTCAAGACTCTGTAGCAGGTTTGGATGACTATATCAACGGGAAAACAACTGACTTTTCAACTGTCGGTGTTAAGGCGATTGACGACCAAACAGTTCAGTACACTTTGACACGTCCAGAACCTTATTGGAACTCTAAAACAACTTCAACCATTCTCTTCCCTGTCAATGCAGACTTCCTGAAATCAAAAGGGGATGATTTTGGTAAGGTAGATCCTTCTAGTATTTTGTACAGTGGACCTTTCTTGATGAAATCGTTTGTTTCAAAATCTGTTATCGAATACAAGAAAAATCCAAATTACTGGGATGCTAAAAATGTCTTTGTGGATGATGTGAAATTGACTTACTATGATGGTAGTGACCAAGATGCCCTAGCTCGTAACTTCGTAGAAGGAGTATACAGCTACGCGCGTCTCTACCCAAATAGCTCAAGCTTTGAAGGAATTAAAGAGAAGAATAAGGATAACATCATCTATAGTATGCAAAACGCAACTTCTTATTACTTGAACTTCAACTTGGACAGAAAATCTTATAACTTCACGTCTAAATCCTCAGATATCGAAAAGAAATCAACCCAAGAAGCAGTTCTGAATAAAAACTTCCGTCAAGCCTTCAACTATGCTTATAACCGTACAGCCTATGGAGCACAATCTCAAGGGGAAGAAGGAGCAACAAAGATTATTCGTAACCTGGTTGTACCTCCAACATTTGTAAGTATCAACGGAAAAGACTTTGGTGATGTTGTTTCAGAAAAGATGGTCAACTATGGCCAAGAATGGCAAGGAATCAACTTTGCAGACGCGCAAGACCCATACTACAATCCTGACAAGGCTAAAGCTAAATTTGCAGAAGCTAAGAAAGAATTGGAAGCTAAGGGTGTACAATTCCCAATCCACTTGGATGTATCTGTAGACCAATCAGCTAAAAAAGGTGTACTTGAAACGAGCTCTTTGAAACAATCCATCGAATCTGTTCTCGGAGCTGAGAATGTGGTTATCGATATCCAACAATTATCAACAGATGACTACGATAATTCTAGCTACCTCGCTCAAACTGCAGCTCAAAAAGACTTTGATATCTATAATGGCGGTTGGAGTGCTGACTACTTGGATCCATCAAGCTATCTTGATATCTTAAATGTCAATAACGGTGGTATGTTGCAAAACCTTGGTTTAGAACCAGGTGAGGTTAATGACAAGGCTAAGGCAGTTGGTCTGGATACTTACACTCAAATGTTGGAAGAAGCGAACAAGGAGCAAGATCCAGCAAAACGTTATGAAAAATATGCTGAAATTCAAGCTTGGCTCGTTGATAGCGCCCTTGCAATTCCAAACGTTTCCCAAGGTGGAACACCTAGCTTGAGAAAGACAGTTCCATTCTCAGCGCCATTCTCACAAGCTGGAAATAAGGGTGTCGAATCATACAAGTACCTCAAGTTGCAAGATAAGACTGTAACGACTGATGAGTATGAAAAAGCTAAAGAAAAATGGTTGAAAGAAAAAGAAGAATCAAATAAAAAAGCCCAAGAAGAACTGGCAAAACACGTTAAATAACCAGTCTATTCAACAGGAAAAACGATAGTTTCTCAAGAAACTATCGTTTTTGTATAGTTTGAAACTATAACTAGCTCTTGAAAAGAAGAAAATGAGTTAGTGAAAATAAGTGGTACAATAGTTACTATAGATTTGGAGGTACTGTATGAGCAAAGAACTACACATCAATACAATTTTAGCCCAGGCGGGAATCAAGTCAGATAAGGCAACAGGTGCCTTGGTGACGCCGCTTCATTTTTCAACCACTTATCAGCATCCGGAGTTCGGTCAGTCTACGGGATTTGACTATACCCGTACTAAAAACCCAACTCGCAGTAAGGCGGAGAAAGTCTTGGCGGCTATTGAGTCAGCAGACTATGCCCTAGCGACGAGTTCGGGAATGGCTGCGATTGTACTGGCTTTTAGTGTTTTTCCAGTAGGAAGTAAAGTCTTGGCTGTGCGCGATCTTTATGGGGGTTCTTTCCGTTGGTTCAACCAAGTCGAGCAGGAAGGACGGTTCCATTTTACCTATGCCAATACAGAAGAAGAGTTGATTGCTGAGTTAGAAAAGGATGTGGATGTTCTCTATATCGAAACGCCAACCAATCCCTTGATGTTGGAATTTGATATTGCAAAACTAGCAAAACTAGCTCATGCCAAGGGCGCCAAGGTTGTGGTGGACAATACCTTCTACAGCCCGATTTACCAACGTCCGATTGAAGATGGTGCGGATATCGTTCTTCATTCAGCTACCAAGTATTTAGCAGGGCACAATGATGTCTTGGCTGGGGTGGTTGTGACTAATAGTTTAGAACTATATGAGCAACTGTTCTATAATCTCAATACGACAGGTGCGGTCTTGTCACCATTTGATAGTTATCAGTTGATTCGTGGTCTTAAAACTCTACCTCTTCGTATGGAACGTTCTACAGCCAATGCCCAAGAAGTGGTTGACTTTTTGAAGGATTCACCTGCTGTCAAAGAAGTGCTCTATACTGGACGTGGGGGTATGATTTCCTTTAAAGTAGTGGATGAAAAACGTATTCCTCATATTTTAAATAGCTTAAAGGTCTTCTCATTTGCAGAAAGTTTGGGTGGGGTAGAGAGTCTGATTACCTATCCGACAACTCAGACTCATGCGGATATTCCAGCAGAAGTGCGCCATTCCTATGGCTTAACAGATGACCTCCTGCGCTTGTCAATTGGGATTGAAGATGCTAGAGATTTGATTGCGGACTTGCACCAAGCTTTGGAAGGATAAGACAGATATGGGAAAATATGATTTCACAAGCCTGCCCAATCGTATTGGGCACCATACCTATAAATGGAAAGAAGCGGAAGCTGATCGAGAAGTTCTACCAGCCTGGATAGCGGATATGGACTTTGTAGTTTTTCCTGAAGTTCGACAAGCTGTACAAGCCTACGCAGATCAGTTGGTCTATGGCTATACTTATGCAAGCGACGCTTTGATTGAGTCGGTTCAAGAATGGGAAGCCAGCCAACACGGTTATCACTTTGACAAAGATGCTCTCGTCTTTATCGAGGGAGTGGTACCAGCTATTTCAACAGCCATTCAAGCCTTTACAAAAGAAGGAGAAGCTGTTCTGATTAACACACCGGTCTATCCACCGTTTGCCCGCAGTGTCAAACTGAACAATCGCCGATTGATTACCAATTCTTTGGTGGAAAAGAATGGTCTGTTTGAGATTGACTTTGACCAGTTGGAGAAGGATATGGTGGAAGAGGATGTGAAGCTTTATATCCTTTGCAATCCTCACAATCCTGGTGGACGTGTTTGGGAAAAGGAAGTGTTAGAAAAGATTGGCCATCTCTGCCAAAAACACGGTGTCTTGCTTGTTTCAGATGAGATTCACCAAGATTTGGCCCTCTTTGGTCACAAACACCAGTCTTTTAATACCGTAAATCCAGACTTCAAAAACTTTGCTCTTGTTTTGAGCAGTGCTACCAAGACTTTTAATATTGCTGGGACGAAAAATTCCTATGCAGTCATTGAAAATCCTAAACTTCGAGTGGCTTTTCAGAAACGCCAGTTGGCCAATAATCATCATGAAATTTCAGGCTTGGGTTATTTGGCGACAGAAGCTGCCTATCGATATGGAAAGGATTGGCTAGAAGAACTGAAAGAAGTCATCGAGGACCACATTAACTATGTAGTGGATGTTTTGGGCAACGAAACCAAGATTAAGGTCATGAAACCACAAGGTACCTACTTGATCTGGCTTGATTTTTCAGCCTATGACCTAACGGATGACCGCTTGCAAGAGCTTTTGAGAAATGAAGCTAAGGTTATCCTCAACCGTGGTTTGGATTATGGAGAGGAAGGAAATCTTCATGCCCGCCTCAATGTAGCCATGCCGAAATCAGTACTGGAAGAGGTTTGCCAACGCATCGTGACCACTTTTGCTACACTTTAAAAATCCAGCCTTCTAGGAGAAAAGTCTTCCTAGAAGGCTATTTTCATAGGGGAAAATGTGGTATAATGAAAAGATAAGATAAAGGGGTAACTATGGCTAAATTGATTCCAGGAAAGTTGCGTATGGAGGGTGTTACACTCTATGAAACGAGCAACATTGAGATTATCAAGGAAAAAGGGAATCGCCTCTATACTCGTGTGGCGGGAGAAGACTTGCGCTACAGTTTAGAGGATGATCTTGTTTTTTGTGCTTGCGATTTTTTCCAAAAAAGAGGTTACTGTGTTCACCTCGCAGCGCTCGAGCATTATCTGAAGAATGATGAGGAAGGCCAGGTGATTTTACAAGCCTTAGAAAAAGAACATGAAGAGCAAGAAGAGGTCGAAACCAAGGTTAGTTTTGGTGGTAGTTTTTTGGAGCGTATTCAACCTCAGAAGAGAGAGAAAATCTACACTTTGTCGGCTCAAGGGCAGGTGGAAGCTGGAACCAATCGCCTCCTTTGGACTCTCCGAATCGGTTTAGTTGATAGTCAAAAATATTATGTCATTCGTGATATCCCACTCTTTTTGAAGGTCTTAGTCCACCGAAAACCATATATGATTGGGAAATACTATGAAAATGACTTGTCTTGGGAGGCTTTTGATACAGCTAGTCAAGAAGTTCTTACTTTCTTATGTGGCTTGATTGAGGAGGGACTGAGTCAAAATCTCTTTTTCCCCAATCAAGGTCGTCACCTCTTTTTTCCTCTGACCTTTTTTGAGCAGGGAGTGGAGTTGCTGATGAACTTGGAAGATTTTCATTTCGAACACCAGATTATTAGTTATGAAAATCTTCTCTTTCATGATTTAGATCCAGATGCGGGACTTTTCACTTTTTCTGTGCAGGAGTATCCCGATTATTTTGAGATGGAGATTTCTGAAAGTGAGCGAGTTAACGTATTCTATGGGGGAGCGGTTCTCTTTCGTAAGGGGAATCTTTATCTCTTAAACCCTAAACAAATCAGCCTCCTAAAGGAAATAAAGGAGCTCCCTCAGGAGGAAAGAGGGAGAAAATGCCTCCAGTTTGACAACAGTGATCGTGACCGTCTGGCTGCCTGTCTGCCTTTGTTTGGACAGCTGGGCACAGTTTCTGCTCCTGAGCGCTTACAAATACGATCCTTTTCACCAATCTTTTACTTTGATAGGGAGGATGACGGTCGCATCCGTTTGGATATCCAGTTTGACTATGGAGATGTTAAGGTGACTAGTCGTCAACAGCTGGAACAATTACCATTTTCAAGCGATGCCGTCTTGGAAAATCAGCTATTTCAAGTCTGTTTAGGGTCTGGTTTTGAGGCTGATTTTCAGTCTTGGAGACAGGCTTTGAAGCCAGAGTCAGTTTATTCTTTCTTTCACCATACGATTCCAGCTTTTGAGAAATTGGGTCAGGTTTTCTTGTCTGATGAGATGAATCAGCTCTACAGCGTCCAAGCTCCTCAGGTTCAGATTGAGTCCAAGGGAGGACTGTTGGAGATTCAGTTTGATTTCCAAGGGATTGCCCAAGAAGAGATTGATCAAGCTCTTAAAGCCCTGACCAGCAATCAGGATTTCTATATCGGTTCTTCTGACCAAGTGTACTTTTTTGATGAGGAAACCAAGCAGATTCGTCAAAATTTGCAGGAACTGGGGGTTGAGCTAAAAGATGGTTCTTTTCAAGCTCGAAAATCTCTGGCTTATAGCCTTTCTCAGCTTTTTGAAGGTCGAGATAGGATCTCCTTTTCGGAGGAATTTCAGCATTTAGCTCATGATTTGACCCATCCAGAGGATTTTCCTTTGGGAGATATACGGGTGCAGGCGAGTTTGAGAGACTATCAGGAAAAGGGTGTTCGTTGGCTCCAGATGCTTCATCACTATGGTTTTGGTGGCATTCTGGCAGATGATATGGGACTGGGAAAAACACTGCAAACTATCGCTTTTTTGACTAGTCAGGTGACAGAACATAGTCGGGTCTTGATTTTAGCGCCGTCAGGTTTGATCTACAATTGGGCAGATGAATTCAGAAAATTTGCCCCACAGTTGGATTTGGCTGTCGTTCATGGTTTGAAAGCGAATCGAGAAGCAATTCTTTCTGAAAATCACCAAATCTATGTGACTAGCTATGCCACCTTTCGTCAAGACAGCGAGCTTTATCAAGAGATGGCTTTTGATTTCCTCTTTTTAGATGAAGCCCAGGTCATGAAAAATGCTCAGACTAAGATTGCTCAGAGTTTGCGCCAGTTTGTGGTGCCGGCAGTCTTTGCCTTGTCAGGTACGCCCATCGAAAACCATTTAGGAGAGTTGTGGTCTATCTTTCAAATTGTGCTTCCGGGGCTCTTACCTAACAAGAAGGAGTTTATGAAATTACCGGCTGACCGAGTCGCGCAGTTTATCAAGCCCTTCGTCATGAGGCGTAAGAAAGAAGAAGTCCTTACAGAACTGCCTGACCTGATCGAAGTCGTCTATAAAAATGAACTGGAAGACCAGCAGAAGACCATCTATCTCGCCCAGTTGCAACAGATGCGAGACCGCCTAGCACAAGTGACAGATCAAGAATTCCAGAGAAGTCGGGTAGAAATCTTATCTGGTCTCATGCGTTTGCGCCAGATCTGCGATACGCCAGCTCTTTTTATGGACAATTACCAAGGAGCCAGTGGTAAATTGGATAGTCTCCGAGATTTATTGCTACAAGTGGCAGATGGTGGGCATCGGGTCTTGATTTTCTCTCAATTTAAAGGAATGTTGGAAAAAATCGAGCAAGAGCTCCCAAATTTGGGCTTGACTTCCTTCAAAATTACGGGCTCAACTCCTGCTCAAGACCGACAAGAGATGACCAAAATATTTAATCAAGGGGAAAGGGATATCTTTCTCATCTCCCTTAAGGCAGGTGGTGTCGGTCTCAATCTGACAGGAGCTGACACCGTCATCCTAGTGGACCTCTGGTGGAATCCTGCTGTCGAGGCTCAGGCTATCGGACGAGCTCATCGAATGGGACAGGAGCGGAAGGTAGAAGTTTATCGTTTGATTACTAGAGGAACCATTGAAGAAAAGATTCAAGAACTCCAAGAACAGAAGAGACACCTAGTTTCCCAAGTTTTAGATGGGACGGAATCGCGTGCGAGTCTTAGTCTGGCAGAAATTCGAGAAATTTTAGGGATTTCTGAAGCCAGCACTTGAAAAATCAAGACAATACGCTATAATGAAGTGTTGAAAGGAAATACAAAATGAAACAAGATCGATTTCCATTGGTGTCAGATGATGAGATCATGCTGACCAAAATGCCAGTCATGGACTTGTACGATGAGTCAGACTTTATTAGCAATATCAAGGGTGATTACCGCGATAAAAACTATTTGGAATGGTCTCCTATCAATGAGGAACAGGCTGTAACTCCTTCGGTAGCTAGCAAGGAGTCAAAACCAGGCCCAGAACCTAAAAAAATTGAAAAAACGTATGCTGAATTGGCTAGAGAAGAGGCTCGTGCGGACTTGAAGAAGAAACGTTCGGCCAAGTATTTGACTCAGGATGTTAGTCATACTAGACGACACAATGGTTCAACACTTGTTCGTCAAGGAAACCAACCAACAGCACCATTTCAAAAGGAAAATCCAGGTGAGTTTGCCAAGTTTAGTAAAAACTTGAGCCAGTTCCACTATATTCTAGCCGAGGAAGCTGGCCAGGTAGTAACTCCAACTCCGAAAGCCCAAACAGGAAAGGCTAAAAAGAACAACTATGATTTTCTAAAGAAGAGTCAAATATATAATAAAAAGAATAAGCAAACGGAACAGGAACGTCAGGTTGCTCAAGAGTTGAATCTGACAAGAATTACTGAGTAAGGGAGAAAAGCATGTCAAAAACATATCATTTTATTGGAATCAAGGGATCAGGGATGAGTGCCTTAGCCTTGATGTTGCACCAAATGGGACACAAGGTTCAAGGTTCAGACGTTGAAAAATACTACTTTACTCAACGTGGACTAGAGCAGGCAGGGATTACGATTCTTCCTTTTGATGAAAAGAACCTGCAAGGGGATCTTGAAATTATTGCTGGAAATGCCTTTCGTCCAGATAACAATGTTGAAATCGCCTATGCCGACAAAAATGGTATCAGCTACAAACGTTACCATGAATTTCTAGGCAGCTTTATGCGTGACTTTGTCAGCATGGGGGTTGCAGGAGCGCATGGAAAGACATCAACGACTGGGATGCTGTCTCACGTTTTGTCTCACATCACAGACACTAGCTTCTTGATTGGGGATGGAACGGGTCGAGGTTCTGAAAATGCTAAGTATTTTGTTTTTGAATCTGACGAATATGAGCGTCATTTCATGCCTTACCACCCAGAATACTCTATTATCACCAATATTGACTTTGACCATCCAGACTACTTTACTAGTCTAGAGGATGTTTTCAATGCCTTTAATGACTATGCTAAACAAATTACCAAAGGTTTATTCGTCTACGGTGAGGATGCTGAGTTGCGTAAGATTACAGCCAATGCTCCAATCTATTACTATGGCTTTGATGCTGAGGGAAATGACTTTGTAGCCAGCGACCTTCTACGTTCTACGACTGGTTCGACCTTCACAGTTCATTTCCGCGGACAAGAGTTGGGTCAATTCCACATTCCAACCTTTGGTCGTCACAATATTATGAACGCGACAGCCGTTATTGGTTTACTTTATACAGCAGGGTTTGACTTGAACTTGGTACGTGAACACTTGAAAACATTTGCTGGTGTCAAGCGTCGTTTCACTGAAAAGGTTGTCAATGGCACCATTATTATTGATGATTTCGCCCACCATCCAACGGAAATCATTGCGACCTTAGATGCGGCTCGTCAGAAATACCCAAGCAAGGAAATTGTTGCAATCTTCCAACCACACACTTTTACTAGAACCATTGCCCTATTGGACGATTTTGCTAAAGCTTTGAGCCAGGCAGATGCTGTTTACTTGGCGAAAATCTATGGATCAGCCCGTGAGGTGGACCATGGTGACGTCAAGGTAGAAGACCTAGCAGATAAAATTAAGAAGAAAAGCCAAGTCATCACAGTTGAAAATGTATCACCACTCCTTGAGCATGATAATGCAGTTTATGTTTTTATGGGAGCAGGAGATATCCAAACCTATGAGTACTCATTTGAACGTCTTTTGTCTAATTTGACAAGTAACGTCCAATAAGAAAAAAGAATGGAAATTCCAATCACCATAGGACGGGCTACTTTATCGGATTTAGAAGAAATTGTAGCAATTGAAGAATCTTGTTTATCCTCAGAAGAAATAGTGAACTACGAGTTTTTAGAAGAGAGTATCCGTAAGATTGCGGATACCCTTCTTGTAGCTAGATATGAAAACCAGCTCGTAGGCTATGTTTTAGGAGAGTCTCAGTCTCTTCATCCCACATGGATAGAAATAAAATCATTTGCTATTCATCCTGACCATCGCGGGCAAGGCTTGGGGACCCTTCTTCTTGCTAGCTTGAAACAAGTGGCGGTAGAAGGAGGGTATGAGTATCTTCGCTTGACTTGTCCTGATGACTTGCTCTCTTATTTTGAGATGAATGGCTTTGTTGCGGGAGAATTGCTAGAGGCTTCGTACGCAAGATTTTCGGGATGGAATCTGATTTGGGCCAATCCTTTTTATCAGGAGGAAGTATGAAAATCAGACACGCAAGATTTTCGGATTTAGATCAAATTTTAGAGATAGAGCTGGAGAATTTCTCCCTTGAAGAAGCGATTCCTCGTTTGGTCTTTGAGGCGCACTTACGTGAAATTCAGACCAGTTTTCTCGTAGCTGAAAAGGAGGGACGTATACTTGGGTATATCGAAGGTCCAGTCGTCCCACATCGTCATCTACAAGATCAGTCCTTTACAGAAGAGATAAAAGACTATAGCCATCGACCTGGAGGCTATATCTCTGTGACCTGTCTCTCCATAGCTAAGGAGGCACAAGCCTTGGGCGTGGGGAAAAGATTGTTAAGGGCTCTGAAAGAAGTCGCTTTAGAACATGAACGAGAAGGTATCAATTTGACCTGTCATGACTATCTCATCCCTTATTATGAAAAAAATGGATTTGTGAATGAAGGGGTATCCCAGTCAAGCTTTGCGGGTGAAAGTTGGTATGATATGGTTTGGCAACCTTAAAAAATGAGAATCATAGCTATAGAAAGGGATGTTTTGTTGCTTTTCTGTAACTTTTAAGATATAATATTATGGATTGTCAACAAGGAGGTAATGCTTTTGACTGAAAAATCAAGAGAAGAAGAAAAATTAAGCTTTAAAGAGCAGATTCTACGTGATTTAGAGAGAGTAAAAGAACAAGATAGAAGAGAGAAAGAAGTAGACATTCCAAATCTGACAGCTTCATCATCTCAAGCTAGTTCAGTAACTCCTGCAAATCCTGAATCGGATACTTCAACAGAAGAGTTGATGGCTGATTCCCTATCTGTTGTCGATAAAATTCTAAAGAATGCGCCGAGTGTTCCTCCACTTTCGAGTGCTGAAGCTGATAAAACGGATGAAAAAGAAGAGAAAGAGATTAGACAGCCTGTCATTGACAAGATTGAAGTTGTAGAATCTGAAGAACCTCTAGTAGAACCGATTCATCCAGCTGAAGAACCTGTAGTGGAGTCCGTTCAACCTAAGGTGGAACCAGTTGAACTTGAACCTGAAGAAAAAGAATTTAACGATACTCCGACCAAGATAGATGTGACTTATAAGACAGAAGAGGCCAATACATCAGTTCCTTCTTCTGAGAATAAAGCTGAAGTGCTAGTTTCGAGTGAATCCTCAGACAGATTAACGGAGGAACCACGTCGTAACCGTCGCCGTAAAGGTAAAAAACCAACCAAGAAAAAGAAAAAATCAAAAGCCAAAGGTTTCCTAGTAACCTTTTTAGTTCTTTTGGTGCTTGTGGCTGCTGGTGGATACTTTGGATACGGTTATGTTCAAGACTCTTTGAAACCTGTTGATGCGAGCTCTAAGGAGTATATGACAGTTCAAATTCCAGAAGGATCAAATGTGCAACAAATTGGGAGCACTTTGGAAAAATCTGGTTTGGTCAAACATGGACTTATCTTTAGTATTTATGCTAAGTATAAGGGTTCAGACTTGAAGTCAGGTTATTACAATTTGAAGAAGAGCATGAGTACGGATGACTTAATTCAAGAATTGCAAAAAGGTGGAACTCCTGAACCTCAAGAACCAGTGCTTGCGAACTTAACTATTCCGGAAGGTTATACTTTAGAGCAAATTGCTCAGACAGTAGGTCAACTCCAAGGTGATTTTAAAGAACCTCTTACAGCGGATGCTTTCCTGGCAAAAGCTCAAGATGAAACCTTCATCTCCCAACTAGTAGCCAAGTATCCAAACCTTCTTGGAAGTCTTCCAACAAAAGACAGTGGCGTTCGTTATCGCCTTGAAGGTTACCTTTTCCCAGCAACCTACACTATCAAAGACAGCACTACGGTTGAAAGCTTGATTGATGATATGTTAGCAGCTATGGACAAGGCCATGTCACCGTATTACACTACGATCAAAGAAAAGAATCTGACAGTTAATGAATTGCTCAGTATTGCTTCTCTTGTCGAAAAAGAAGGTGCTAAGACCGAAGATCGTAAATTGATTGCGGGAGTCTTCTATAACCGCTTGAATCTTGGTATGCCACTTCAAAGCAATATTGCTATCTTGTATGCTGAAGGAAAACTTGGCCAAAAGATTAGCTTGGCTGATGATACTGCAATTGATACTACGATTGATTCACCTTATAATGTTTATACACATCTTGGCCTCATGCCCGGACCAGTTGATAGTCCAAGCCTCGATGCGATTGAAGCAAGTGTAAATCAGACAAAGAGTGAGTACTTGTACTTTGTAGCTAATGTTGAAGATGGTAAAGTATACTTTGCAACGACAAAAGAAGAGCATGACCAAAACGTTGCAGAACATATCAATAGTAAATTAACACAATCAAGTAGTTCAAACTAAAATTATGTGGTTTTCCACATAATTTTGTTTTAAAAAAAGTAATAGAAAAGAAAGTTGAAAAAATGGCAGAAAAAACTTACCCAATGACCCTTGAAGAAAAGAAAAAGTTAGAAAAAGAATTAGAAGAATTGAAACTCGTTCGTCGTCCTGAAGTAGTAGAGCGTATCAAAATTGCTCGTTCGTACGGGGATCTTTCAGAAAATAGTGAGTACGAAGCAGCTAAGGATGAACAAGCTTTTGTTGAAGGACAAATTTCAAGTCTAGAAACAAAAATTCGCTATGCTGAAATTGTTAATAGCGATGCAGTTGCCCAAGATGAGGTAGCTATCGGTAAGACCGTAACCATTCAAGAAATCGGTGAAGACGAAGAAGAGGTCTACATCATCGTCGGTTCGGCAGGTGCGGATGCTTTTGCTGGGAAGGTATCAAATGAAAGTCCGATTGGACAAGCTTTGATCGGCAAAAAAACAGGCGATATTGTTACGATTGAGACACCTGTTGGTAGTTACGATGTCAAAATTTTAAAGGTTGAAAAAACAGCCTAAATAGAATGAAAACGGAGTAGTGGAGGTCTTGACTTGCTCAACTCCTTTTTGATTTTTTGAATAAATAGGAGACTATATGAGTTCAAATAAGAAAAAAAATAAAATGGAGCGTGGTTTAACCAATCGCCATGTTCAGGTGATGGCCATTGCGGGGACAATCGGAACAGGACTTTTCCTAGGTGCTGGTCGTTCTATCAGCCTTACTGGACCTTCTATCATCCTGATTTACATGATTACAGGAGCCTTTATGTTTTTGATGATGAGGGCTGTTGGGGAGATGCTATATCAGGATCCAGAACAGCATACTTTTATCAACTTTATCACCCGTCATTTGGGGAAAGGCTGGGGGTATTTCTCGGTTTGGTCTTATTGGTTGTCTGTTGTCTTTATCGGTATGGCAGAAATCACTGCGATTTCGCATTATGTTCAGTTTTGGTATCCTTCTTGGCCTAGTTGGTTGATTCAGATTGTTTTTTTAACGATTTTGGCCTTGGTCAATCTGATTGCGGTTAAGCTCTTTGGAGAAGTCGAGTTTTGGTTTGCTATGGTTAAGATTGTGGCTATTTTAGCTATGATTGCAACAGGGGTCTTTATGGTCTTGACAGGATTTGAAACACCATATGGTGCTGCAAGTCTGGCAAATATCAGCAATCAATTCTCTCTTTTCCCAAATGGAGTCATGAACTTTGTCATGGCCTTTCAAATGGTATTTTTTGCCTATCTGATGATTGAATTTATCGGAGTGACAACCTCTGAAACGAAGAATCCTCGTCAGGTTTTGCCCAAAGCAGTGAAAGAAATTCCTCTCCGAATTGTCTTCTTCTATGGCGGTGCTCTATTAGCCATTATGTCTATTATTCCCTGGAGAGAACTTGCTTCTTCAGATTCACCATTTGTAACGGTTTTTGAGCTGGCAGGTATCAAGTGGGCGGCAGCTCTGATTAACTTCGTTGTTTTGACGTCGGCAGCATCTGCTCTTAATTCAACCCTCTATTCAACAGGGCGACACCTCTACCAGATTGCTCATGATTCACCCAATCGCTTCCTAAAAGCGATCAAGGCAGATACTCTCTCTCGCCATAATGTTCCACAAAATGCTATTATTGCTTCAGCAATCTTGATTGCTCTGGCTGCCTTTATCAATGTTTTGCCAGGTGTTTCCGATGCCTTTGCTTTGATTACGGCGTCTTCATCAGGTGTTTACATCGCGATTTATATCTTGATCATGGTGGCTCATCTCAAATACCGCAAGTCACAAGACTTCATGGCGGATGGCTACCTCATGCCCCATTACCGTTTTCTAAATCCTTTAACCATGCTCTTCTTTATCTTTGTCTTTGTAACCCTCTTTTTACAAGAATCTACTTTTATGGGAGCAATTGGTTCAGCTATCTGGATTATCGGTTTCGGAATTTATAGCCAGTGGAAATTTAGAAAATAACTCATGAACTCATCAACTCTGCTTGATGAGTTTTTTTCTAGTTTGACAGTCTATTGAAATAAGATTATAATCAAGCTGTAACAGTTCGAAGGAGGTTTGGATGCACTTTAGATTGGAAAATAAGGAATCGCATAAAGCGCAAGAAATAGGAAATCTGATTCGTTCTTATAATCGTTCCAAAAGAGAAGAGGCTGAAAGCGAGCCACTGAATCTTTATGTCGAAGACGAAAAGGGTAATCTCTTGGCAGGCTTAGTAGCAGAGACTTTCGGAAATTGGTTGGAAATCGAGTATTTGTTTGTGAAAGAGGAATTGCGAGAACAGGGAATCGGTTCAAAACTATTGCAACACGCAGAAAATGAAGCCAAGAATCGAAACTGTCGTTTTGCTTTCGTCAATACTTACCAGTTTCAAGCACCAGATTTTTATAAAAGGCATGGCTACAAGGAAGTCTTTACCTTGCAAGACTATCCCTACACAGGGCAAAGATATTATTACCAAAAGGATTTGTAAGCTAAATATGAAAGTATAAATCAAAGAGGAAATCTTCACATCACTATGGAGGTGGGCTAATGGATATCATACTAGATATGGGCAACGTTTTATTAGAATGGAACAAAGATAAGATTTTGCAAGGTGTTTCGGATACGAAGGAAGAATATTTGATTTTAGATAAGGCCATTTTTCAGTCGGGGCTTTGGGAAAGATTAGATCTTGGAACCATGACGAGAGAAGAGTTGGTGCTTAAAGTTGTGTCAATGATTGGCAGGACCTATCAAAAGAAGGTCGAAGAAGTTATCTGGAACTGGCCTAGCTACATTGACATTTATACGGAAGTCTTTCCTGTCTTGTCAGAACTAAAGAAAAAGGGGCATCGCATCTTTGTCTTGTCCAATACCTCAAAGGTATTTTATGACTTGCTGGAAGAGCAACTATCTCCCTTAAAAGAACTTTTAGATGGCTTTGTCTTATCCTGTGATATAAAAGCTATAAAGCCTGATTTGGTAATGTTTAAGGAGATTCTCGATAAATACCAGCTAGATCCTACAAATTGTGTCTTTCTAGACGATATTGAGGACAATACAAACGTAGCTCAGAACTTGGGCATCAAGGCCCATCAGGTCAAGAAAAGAAGTGATGTCGTTGATATTTTGAAATCCTATATTTAAAGGTAACGCTCTCTATTTTTTGTAGTAGAGAGTTTTTTTGTTAATAAAATCTTACAAAATGACATTTATATATTGCATTAAGTTAGATATATGGTATAATGTTTTTAAAAGAAGCGCAACTTTTTAAAAATGTGAAGGAGGACGCTAGTGGCTAAAAATTTAAAATTAAAATTAGCTCGGGTAGAGCGTGATTTAACACAAGGGGATTTGGCAGAAGCTGTAGGTGTTACTAGGCAGACTATAGGCTTGATTGAAGCTGGGAAATACAATCCTAGTCTCTCCCTCTGCCAGTCCATTTGCAGATGCTTAGGCAAAACTTTAGATCAATTATTTTGGGAGGAAGAAGATGAAGAATAGATTTTTTTATTATCAATTACTAGACGAAAGAGAAGAACAACTGATGAATAAAGCGGGAGCTGAAAGTTTCTATATCTCTACAGCTTTCTTGCTTTTATCTTATATGATTACAGTATTAGCACCAAGTCTTTTTAATCCGAGAATGATTCTCATCATTATCATTATTGGAACTTCTTACTTTTTCGGCCGTGCTAGAGATTTGGGTGTGAACTACTATAGTCGTTTTCATTTTACGATTGTAGGGTGTTTGCTGGTAACTCTCGCTATTACGACTCTCTTGATGTTGCAGAATTATCAATTCAACATAGAAATTTATCAGCACAATCCTCTGAACGTTAAATACTTATCTGCTTGGGTGCTTACTTATCTGATTTACCTTCCTTGGGTTTTTATCGGCAATCTCGGCCTTAAAAGTTATGGCGAATGGGGTCAAAAAAAGTTTGAGCAAGATATGGATGAACTGGAGAATGGAGAATAGCTTGTTAGCTTTTTATCAATCTCGGTAAAATGTGTTATAATAGTACTGATTTATCGGATGGTGTGAAAGTGGTAGAATACGTTCATACCTTTGTAAAGTAGGAAGAAGGAAAACAGATGTATCCAGATGATAGTTTGACATTGCACACGGACTTGTACCAGATCAATATGATGCAAGTTTACTTTGACCAAGGGATTCACAATAAGAAGGCGGTCTTTGAGGTTTACTTCCGCCAGCAACCGTTTAACAACGGTTATGCAGTTTTTGCTGGTTTGGAAAGAATTGTACATTATCTTAAAGACTTGCGCTTTTCAGATAGCGATATTGACTACTTGGAGTCGCTTGGTTATCATGGGGCGTTCTTAGATTACCTTCGCAACTTCAAGTTGGAGTTGACGGTTCGTTCTGCCCAAGAAGGGGACTTGGTCTTTGCTAATGAACCGATTGTACAGGTGGAAGGTCCTCTGGCCCAATGTCAATTGGTAGAAACGGCTCTCTTAAACATCGTTAACTTTCAAACCTTGATAGCGACCAAGGCAGCACGTATTCGTTCGGTCATTGAAGATGAACCCTTGATGGAGTTCGGGACACGTCGTGCGCAAGAAATGGATGCAGCTATCTGGGGGACACGCGCAGCGGTGATTGGTGGTGCCAATGGAACCAGTAACGTGCGTGCGGGTAAACTCTTTGGTATTCCTGTCTTGGGGACTCATGCCCATGCCTTGGTACAAGTTTATGGAAACGACTATGAAGCGTTCAAGGCTTATGCGGCGACCCATCGTGACTGTGTCTTTCTAGTAGATACTTATGACACGTTGCGAATCGGTGTGCCAGCTGCCATTCAGGTGGCGCGTGAGCTGGGTGATCAGATTAACTTTATGGGTGTGCGGATCGACTCTGGGGACATTGCCTACATTTCCAAGAAAGTCCGTCAGCAACTGGACGAGGCTGGCTTTACAGAGGCCAAGATCTATGCTTCTAATGATTTGGATGAAAATACTATTCTCAACCTCAAGATGCAAAAGGCCAAGATTGATGTCTGGGGTGTGGGAACCAAGCTGATTACAGCCTATGATCAGCCAGCTCTTGGGGCAGTTTATAAGATTGTAGCTATCGAAGATGAGAATGGTCGTATGCGCAATACCATCAAACTGTCTAATAATGCTGAAAAAGTGTCAACGCCAGGTAAGAAACAGGTGTGGCGCATTACCAGTCGTGAAAAAGGCAAGTCAGAAGGTGACTACATCACCTATGATGGTGTTGATGTGAGCGGCATGACTGAAATCAAGATGTTCCATCCGACTTATACCTACATCAAAAAGACTGTTCGAAATTTTGATGCCGTTCCTCTCTTAGTGGATATCTTTAAAGAAGGAAAATTGGTTTACGATTTGCCTAATTTGACTGAGATTCAGTCCTATGCTCGCAAAGAATTCGACAAGCTATGGGATGAATACAAGCGCGTATTGAATCCACAGCACTATCCAGTAGACTTGGCGCGTGATATTTGGCAAGACAAGATGGATTTGATTGATAAGATGCGCAAAGAAGCCCTTGGTGAAGGAGAAGAAGAATGAGTTTGCAAGAGACCATTATCCAGCAACTGGGTGTCAAGCCAGTGATTGACGCTCAGGAAGAAATCCGTCGTTCCATTGACTTCTTAAAAAGATACTTGAAAAAACACCCCTTCCTTAAAACTTTTGTACTAGGGATTTCTGGAGGTCAGGACTCAACCTTAGCAGGGCGCTTGGCGCAATTAGCTATGGAAGAAATGCGAGCAGAGACAGGAGATGACAGCTACCAATTTATCGCTGTCCGCCTGCCCTATGGCGTGCAAGCTGATGAAGCGGATGCTCAAAAAGCCCTCGCTTTCATCCAACCAGATGTCAGTCTAGTTGTAAATATCAAGGAATCAGCTGATGCTATGACAGCTGCAGTCGAAGCGACAGGAAGTCCTGTTTCAGACTTTAACAAGGGCAATATTAAAGCTCGTAGTCGTATGATTGCCCAATATGCCCTTGCGGGTGCCCATAGCGGAGCGGTCATTGGTACAGACCATGCTGCGGAAAATATCACAGGCTTTTTTACCAAGTTTGGTGACGGTGGTGCAGACATTCTCCCTCTTTACCGCCTCAATAAACGTCAAGGAAAGCAACTCTTGAAAGAGCTTGGTGCAGACCCAGCCCTTTATGAAAAAATCCCAACAGCAGATTTGGAAGAAGAAAAACCAGGTATTGCAGACGAAGTCGCACTTGGAGTCACTTACAATGAAATTGATGATTACCTAGAAGGCAAAACAATCAGCCCAGAAGCCCAAGCGACTATTGAAAACTGGTGGCACAAAGGCCAACACAAACGCCACCTACCAATCACCGTATTTGATGACTTTTGGGAGTAAAAAGATCCTGTGGACCTTTTTAGCTTCTTGCCTAGAAACTAGGAAGCAAGAATAACCTCCAGTGGAGGTTTTTACCCTGAGCCTAGAAATGAGAAAGCGAAGAAGGTCCAGGGACCTTTTTAGCTTGAGCCTTAAGCTTAGAAAGCGAGGTAACATTATGAAAGCAATCGGTACGCAAATGTTAGAGACAGAACGCTTAATCTTGAGAAGATTTGTGGAGAGTGATGCGGAAGCTATGTTTCAAAATTGGGCTTCATCTGCTGAGAATCTGACCTATGTCACCTGGGATCCTCATTCTGATGTCGAGGTGACTCGAAATTCGGTTCGTAATTGGATTGCCTCCTATGCTAATCCCAACTATTACAAATGGGCCATTTGCCTCAAAGAAAATCCGGAGAAAGTTATAGGAGATATCAGCATAGTTGCAATAGATGAGAACGATTTTTCTTGTGAAATTGGCTATGTGCTAGGCAAGAAATACTGGGGTCGTGGTATGATGACGGAGGCCTTGAAAGCTGTGTTAGACTTTTGTTTTACTCAAGCAGGCTTTCAAAAGGTCAGAGCTCGTTACGCCAGTCTTAACCCAGCTTCAGGCCGTGTGATGGAGAAGGCTGGAATGACCTATCTAAAAACTATTGCCAATGGTGTGGAGAGAAAAGACTACGTTTCGGACCTTATTTATTACCAGATAAGTAGGGAAGACAGGTGATTTCTTTTCTGTTTCTATCAAAGTCAGACCTTGTCTGGCTTTTTTTGTGCCAGATTTCTGAATAAACTGATTAAATTCCTATTTTTTCCTATCATTGTCCCTGTTTTTTCTTAGAGTTGGGAATTATAATAGACTTATCAAAAGAAAGAAGGGTGAAAAGATATGGACAATGTATTCTTTTTTATCAGTGTTTTTCTTGCTGGAATTCTTTCCTTCTTTTCTCCTTGTATCTTACCCTTGTTACCGGTCTATGCAGGGGTCTTGTTGGATGACAAAGATGGTGCTCAGGCTTCTAGCGGAAAAATTTCAATCTCATTTGTTAGTTTATTGCGAACTCTGGCATTTATAGCGGGGATTTCTTTTATCTTTATCTTAGTGGGCTATGGAGCTGGTTTTTTAGGCAATTTGCTGTATGCTTCTTGGTTTCAGTATGTGACAGGTGCAGTTATCATTCTTTTGGGTTTGCACCAGATGGAAGTCTTACATTTTAAGGGACTTTACAAGGAAAGAAGGCTACAATTAAAGAGACAGGGACAAAGCGGTAAGGGCTATAGTCAGGCATTTTTACTGGGGTTGACCTTTAGTTTTGCTTGGACGCCATGTGTAGGGCCGGTTCTGGGGTCTGTTTTGGCCTTAGCGGCTTCAGGTGGCTCAGGTGCTTGGCAGGGAGCTGGTTTCATGTTGGTTTACACGCTGGGTTTGGCGCTACCATTTTTGGTTCTAGCTCTCGCCTCCAGCTATGTTTTGAAACATTTTCGAAAACTCCATCCTTACCTCGGAACCCTCAAAAAAGTGGGTGGTTTCCTCATTATCGTGATGGGAATCTTGGTGCTTTTGGGAAATGCTTCTATTTTGACAAGATTATTTGAATAGAGAGGAAGAAGAAATGAAGAAATGGCAAACATGTCTACTTGGAGTAGGCTCAATCTGTTGCTTGGCAGCTTGTTCGGCTAAAAACATGTCAGACGAATCAACTATGAAGGAGCAAACCAAAACAGAACAAGTCGGTGCGCAAACTGCGACTAAAGGTCAGGCAGTCGCTGATTTTGAACTGATGGGAGTAGATGGTAAGACCTATCGTTTATCTGACTACAAAGGCAAGAAAGTCTATCTTAAATTCTGGGCTTCCTGGTGTTCCATCTGTCTAGCCAGCCTTCCAGATACGGACGAAATTGCTAAGGATGCAGGTGATGACTATGTGGTCTTGACAGTGGTGTCACCAGGCCACAAGGGAGAACAATCTGAAGCGGACTTTAAAAACTGGTACAAGGGCTTGGATTATAAAAATTTTCCGGTTTTAATTGATCCATCAGGCAAACTCTTGGAAAGTTATGGTGTTCGTTCTTACCCAACTCAAGCCTTTATAGACAAGGAAAGCAAGCTGGTCAAAACACAACCAGGTTTTATGGATAAGGATATGATTTTAAAAGAATTGAAAGAAATGGGGTAGAGAAAGGCTATGAATGATAAAGTAAAACTATTTGTCTTGGCAGGGGTCATTCTCCTAGCCATAAGCGGTTTCTATTTTCTATTGATGCGAAATGCAGGGCAGACAGATAGCTCGCAAATTGAGAAAGCGTCAGTTAGCCAAGGAGGAAAAACAGTGAAAAAAACAGAGATTAGCAAAGACGCAGACTTGCACGAAATTTATCTAGCTGGGGGATGTTTCTGGGGAGTGGAGGAATACTTCTCACGCGTGCCTGGAGTGACAGATGCCGTTTCAGGCTATGCAAATGGTAGAGGGGAAACGACCAAGTACGAATTGATTAACCAAACAGGACATGCAGAGACTGTCCATGTTACCTATGATGCCAATCAAATTTCCCTCAAGGAAATCCTGCTTCATTACTTCCGCATTATCAATCCAACCAGCAAAAATAAACAAGGAAATGATGTGGGTACTCAGTACCGTACTGGCGTTTATTACACAGATGACAAGGATTTGGAGGTAATCAACCAAGTCTTTGATGAAGTGGCTAAGAAATACGACCAACCTCTAGCAGTTGAAAAGGAGGCTTTGAAGAATTTTGTGGTGGCTGAGGATTACCACCAAGACTATCTCAAGAAAAATCCAAATGGCTACTGTCATATCAATGTCAATCAGGCTGCCTATCCCGTCATCGATGCCAGCAAATATCCCAAACCAAGCGATGAAGAATTGAAAAAGACCTTGTCAGCTGAGGAGTATGCAGTCACCCAGAAAAATCAAACAGAACGGGCTTTTTCAAACCGCTACTGGGATAAATTTGAATCTGGTATCTATGTAGATGTGGCAACTGGCGAACCCCTCTTCTCATCAAAGGACAAGTTCGAGTCTGGTTGTGGCTGGCCTAGTTTCACCCAACCAATCAGTCCAGATGTTGCTACCTACAAGGAAGATAAGTCTTACAATATGACGCGTATGGAAGTGCGGAGCCGAGTTGGAGATTCTCACCTTGGCCATGTCTTTACAGATGGACCACAGGACAAGGGGGGCTTACGCTACTGTATCAATAGTCTCTCTATCCGCTTTATTCCCAAAGATCAAATGGCAGAAAAAGGCTATGCTTATTTACTAGATTATGTTGATTAAGAAGTCTTTCCTAAGCGGTTAGAGGAGAATTTTGCTATACTGATACTAGTAAGTGACAAAGGAGCAGAGCATGACCTACACAATCTTAATCGTAGAAGATGAATATCTGGTAAGACAAGGCTTGACCAAACTGGTCAATGTAGCAGCCTACGATATGAAAATCATCGGTCAGGCTGAAAATGGAAGACAGGCTTGGGAATTGATTCAACAACAAGTGCCGGATATCATTTTAACCGATATCAACATGCCTCAGCTAAATGGCATCCAGTTGGCCAGTCTGGTACGAGAAACCTATCCACAAGTGCATTTGGTATTTTTAACGGGTTACGATGATTTTGATTATGCCTTGTCTGCTGTCAAACTAGGTGTAGATGACTATCTGCTTAAGCCCTTTTCTCGTCAGGATATTGAGGAAATGTTGGGGAAAATCAAGCAAAAACTAGATAAGGAAGAGAAGGAAGAGCAGTTACAAGATTTATTAACCGATAAGTTTGAGGGAAATCTGGCTCAGAAGATCCAGTCCCATCTGGCTGATAGTCAGTTTAGTTTGAAGTCTTTGGCCAGTGACTTGGGCTTTAGTCCGACTTATCTGAGCTCCTTGATTAAGAAAGAGTTGGGTCTGCCTTTTCAGGATTATCTGGTGAGAGAGCGTGTCAAACAAGCCAAGCTCTTGCTTTTGACCACGGATTTAAAGATTTACCAGATAGCCGAAAAGGTTGGTTTTGAAGATATGAACTATTTTACCCAACGTTTTAAACAGATTGCAGGTGTGACACCTCGTCAGTTTAAGAAGGGAGAAGGCCGATGAAGCGTTCTTCTCTCCTGGTCAGAATGGTTATTTCCATCTTTCTGGTCTTTCTCATTCTCCTAGCTGTGGTTGGGACTTTCTACTATCAATCTAGTTCATCAGCCATTGAGACTACCATTGAAGGCAATAGCCAAACGACCATCAGTCAAACTAGCCACTTTATCCATTCTTATATCAAAAAATTAGAAACCACCTCAACCAGTTTGACCCAGCAGAAGGATGTGTTAGCCTATGCTGAGAATCCTAGTCAAGATAAGGTCAAGGAAATCCGAGATCTATTTTTGACCATCTTAAAGGCAGACCAGGATTTGAAAACGGTGGTGTTGGTAACCAAGTCTGGTCAGGTCATTTCCACTGATGACAGTGTGCAGATGAAAACTTCCTCAGATATGATGGCTGAGGATTGGTACCAAAAGGCTATTCATCAGGGGGCTAAACCCGTTTTGACACCAGCTCGTAAATCAGACAGCCAGTGGGTTATTTCTGTCACTCAGGAACTTGTTGATGCAAAGGGAACCAATTTAGGTGTGCTTCGCTTGGATATTTCCTATGAAACTCTGGAAGCATATCTCAACCAACTCCAGTTGGGCCAGCAGGGCTTTGCCTTTATCATCAATGAGAAGCATGAATTTGTCTACCATCCTAAACGTACTGTCTATAGCTCATCTAGCGAAATGGAGGCCATGAAACCCTATATTGAGACAGGGCAGGGTTATACTCCAGACCACCAATCCTATGTGAGTCAGGAAAAGATTGCAGGAACTGATTGGACGGTTATAGGCGTGTCTTCACTGGAGAAGTTAGATAAGGTTCGGAGTCAACTCATGTGGACCTTGCTTGCTGCTAGTGCCTTATCTCTTCTTGCCTGTCTCTGCTTGGTGTGGTTCAGTCTCAAACGCTGGATTGCGCCTTTGAAGGACCTGAGAGAAACCATGCTGGAAATTGCTTCTGGTGGTCAGAATCTGCGTGCCAAGGAAACTGGTGCCCATGAACTGAGAGAAGTGACTCGCCAGTTCAATGCTATGTTGGATCAGATTGATCAGTTGATGGCAGATGTTCGCAGGCAGGAAGAAACGACCCGTCAGTATGAACTTCAAGCCTTGTCAAGTCAGATCAATCCGCATTTTCTCTATAATACTTTGGACACTATCATCTGGATGGCTGAATTTCAGGATAGTCAGCGAGTGGTTCAGGTGACCAAGTCCTTGGCAACCTATTTCCGTTTGGCTCTCAATCAAGGAAAGGATTTGATTTCTCTTTCTGATGAAATCAATCATGTCCGCCAGTATCTCTTTATCCAGAAACAACGTTATGGGGATAAGCTGGAGTATGAAATTGATGAAAATCCTGCCTTTGATAATTTAGTATTGCCTAAACTGGTGCTACAACCCCTTGTAGAAAATGCCCTTTATCACGGCATCAAGGAGAAAGATGGACAGGGACATATTAAAGTTTCCGTCCAGAAAAAGGATTCAGGGCTTGTCATCTGCATTGAGGATGATGGTGTTGGTTTCCAGGCTGCTGGCGATAGCAGTCAAAGTCAGCTCAAACGTGGGGGAGTTGGCCTTCAAAATGTTGACCAACGGCTCAAACTTCATTTTGGAGACAATTACCAAATGAAGATTGATTCTATTCCCTCAAAAGGTACGACGGTTGAAATATACATAAATAGAATAGAAACTAGTTAACTCCCAGTCAATTCTGGGAGTTTTATGCGTAATTGGGCAAGCTTTCTAGGTTATCTATCTTGCTAAAACGTAGAAAAAACGATATGATAGATAATGACAAAAGAGGTATCAAGTATGAAGGAAAAAGACATTCAAAGAGAAACAAGCCAGATTGTAAAAGATGTATTAGAAAAGGCCAATTTGAAGCAAGGAGCTATCTTTGTTTTGGGCCTTTCTTCTAGTGAGGTTATAGGTGGTCAGATTGGCAAGGAATCCAGTCAAGAAATTGGGGAAATCATTGTGAAGACCATCCTAGATATCCTAGAGGAAAAAGGGATTCATCTAGCTGTTCAAGGTTGTGAACATGTCAATCGAGCCCTCGTCGTTGAACGTCAGGTGGCAGAGCAGTTTGGTCTTGAAATTGTCAGTGTCCTTCCAACACTTCATGCAGGAGGTTCGGGTCAGTTGGCAGCCTTCAAGTTTATGCAGGATCCAGTTGAGGTTGAATTTATCATGGCCCATGCTGGATTGGATATCGGAGATACTGCGATTGGCATGCATGTCAAGCATGTTCAGGTTCCGATTCGCCCTCTTTTGAGAGAAATTGGGCATGCCCATGTAACGGCTCTAGCTAGTCGTCCAAAATTAATCGGAGGTGCGCGTGCGCAGTATCCACAAGATTCTATCAGAAAGTCGTGAGAATGAGAAAAACAAAACAACAACTAGAAAAAATCACCAAATATTCGATTCGTAAGCTCACTGTTGGAGTAGGTCCTGTAGCCATCGGTGCCTTCCTTTTTGGTGTCAGTACCCTTTCAGTAGATAAAGTGCATGCCAATGAAGCTGGCGGTGCTCATAGTGTTCATTACCGTTATTTGGCGGAGCAGGAATTGACCGAGTCTGAAAAAGCCCTGATTCACCATGAAGTTGCTACAGAATTTCAAGATGAAGATATTCTCTATGTAGTTTATCGCAAGAAAGCAACTAACAGTCAACAACTTCCTTACACAGGAAGTAAAGAACTAGCCTTGGCTGGTCTTGGCTTGGCAACAGCCTCACTAGCAGTCTTTTTGGTATCCAAAAAAGGTCGCAAAGAGGTCCTAGGTGTTCTCTTGATTGGTTCTTTGGGAGCCAGCACTTTTGTACCTTATGGGACATTTGCATTTGAAAATAAAGAATTGCTTTCTTATAACCAAACTATTTCGGCCTCTACACATGAAGGTTTGGCTGAAGGAATTATCCATATTGATGGCTATGAATACATTGGTTACTTCAAGGAAGCAGAACTCCACCCATCAAGACCAGCTTCAGCTGAGAAGCCTCAGTTGCCAGTAGAAAAGCAAAGTGCAAATGAAATCGAGAAAACAGAAGTAGTTCAAGAAATACCGACTGTTGCGCCAGAAACCGTCGTTGAAAAACCTGTGGCACAAACTCCGGTTTCTCCTGCTGTTGAAGAAAAACCAGTTTTTGAGAATCCTCAGACTAGACAGGAAGAGAGCTTGGTAGAGATTCCTTTTGAAACAGTCACAAGCCCAGATGCGAATCTAGCAGAAGGAGAGACTCGTATCGTCGCAGCCGGAGTAAATGGTCAGCGTCGCCTTGTAACCAAGGTATCGATGGTTAACGGTCAAGAAGTTAGAGAAGTCATCGAAGACCAAGTAGTCCAAAATCCTGTGTCTCAAGTCATTGCAGTCGGAACTAAGAAAGAGGTGCAACCTGCTCCAACTCCAGTACCACAAGCTGAACCAACTCACCAAGTAGCTAAAGGTACACAAGAAGAAGGTAAGACAGGACAATCCTTAACACAAGCTGAATTACCAGAAGCCCCAGTTGAAGTAAAAGGAACTCAAGAAGAAGGTAAGGCAGGACAATCCTTAACGCAACCTGAATTGCCAGAGACTCCAGTTGAAGCAAAAGGAACCCAAGAAGAAGGCAAAGAAGGTCAAGCTCTGACGCAACCAACATTACCAGATGCTCCAGTAGAAGTAAAAGGTACACAAGAGGAAGGTAAAGTAGGTCAAGCTCTTGTACAAGAACAGTTACCTGAGTACAAAGTAACTGAGGGAACCCTTGTTGAAACATCGACTACAGACCTAGACTACAAAACTGAAACGACTGAGGATCCAACCAAGTATACGGACGAAGAAACTGTCGTAAGAAATGGTGAAAAAGGTAGTCAAGTTACTAAAACAACTTATAAAACAGTAGAAGGTGTTAAAACTGACCAAGTTCTTTCAACTAGCACAGAAGTTACCAAGGAGCCTGTAAACCAACAGGTAAGTCGTGGGACAAAACCAATTGAAGGAACTCTTATAGAAGAAAGTCTTGAAAAGATTCCATTTAAGGAAGCTGTTAAAGAAGATGACCAACTGAAAAAAGGCTTAGAAGTTGTAGCTCAAGAAGGAAAAGAAGGCCAGAAAAAAATCACCAAAACCTTTAATACCATTAAGGGAGTTAAAACAGAGGACGCTCCAAAAGTTACAGAGGAAATACTTGAGGCACCTCAAGACAAAATTTTGAAACGTGGTACCAAGACCTTTGAAAAACCAGTATTGGCCATCACAGCAGTTGAGCCTAAGGATTTGAAGCGTACTTCAGATGTTAAGTATAGTCTAGAAAATCCAAGTAAGGCAGCCATTAAATCTATTACCTTAACTCTGAAAAAAGGTGATGAGATTATCAAAACCTTGAATGTTTCACCAGACGACTTGACAACTACCCTGACAGATTTACAGTACTACAAGGATTATAAACTTGAAACGAAGATGGTTTATGACCGTGGTGAGGGTGATGAGGAAGAGGTTCTGAAAGAAGAACCGCTAAGACTTGACCTTAAAAAAGTTGAAATCAAAAACATCAAAGAAACAAGCTTGATGAGTGTGGATGATGCTGGTGTTGAAACAGATAAGAGCTTACTTACTGAAAAACCGACAGACGTTGCTCCACTTTACTTACGAGTGACAACTCATGATAATAAGACAACAAGACTTACGGTAAGTTCTGTTGAAGAAGTGGTTGTCGATGGAAAAACATTGTACAAAGTGGTAGCAAAAGCTCCAAACTTAGTTCAACGTAGAGCAGATGATACTTTCAGTGAAGAGTATGTTCATTACTTTGAAAAACAAAAATTAAAAGAAGGTAATGTATATTACAACTTCAATGAGCTTGTAAAAGATATGCAAGCTAACCCAACGGGTGAGTTTAAACTTGGTGCGGATCTTAATGCAGCAAATGTTCCGACTCCGAATAAACAATACGTGACGAACATTTTTAAAGGTAAGTTGTATAGTGAAGGTGATAAACGTTATACCATTCACAATCTAGCTCGACCATTGTTCAACCGTGTTGAAAATGCTCATATTCATGACATCAACTTTGGTAATGTGAATATCAATATGCCGTGGGCTGATAAAACAGCTCCACTTGGAGATATGTTTAAGAACTCAACGATTGAGAATATTAAGGTTACGGGTAATGTGGTTGGTAATAACGACGTTACAGGTATGGTCAACAAACTAGATGAATCCAATATGCGTAATGTAGCCTTTATCGGTAAAATCGAAAGCGTGGGTAACAAAGGTTGGTGGTCTGGTGGACTTGTAAGTGAAAGCTGGAGAAGCAATGTAGATAGTTCTTATGTTGAAGCTGACATTAAAGCCAACAATGCTAAATTTGGTGGATTGATTGCCAAAGTCAACCATGGTGGAAATCCAAATGATGTTAAACAAAAAGGTCGTTTAACTAAATCTGTGGTCAAAGGGACATTGACACTCAAAACCAATAATCAAAGCGGTGGTTTAATTCACGAAAACTATGACTGGGGTTGGGTTGAAAATAACGTCAGCATGATGAAAGTGACAAATGGTGAAATGATGTATGGTTCAGGGTCAGTTGACTCAGGTGACCCATACTTCGGATTTGATTACTTCAAGAACAATGTGTATGTGAACGATGTTGCATCAGGTAACGTTTCTTATAACCGTTCAAAACAGATTAAGGGTGTCGACCAAGCAGAAGCGGATAAACGGATTGCTTCGTTCAATATCACAGCCGATAAATATGAAATCACACCATATTTGACTGATAAATTAAATCACGTAGTGTATAAAGAAGACACGTACAAAACTACTCAAGATTATAATGCAGAACGTGAACTTGCTTACCGAAATGTTGAAAAACTTCAACCGTTCTACAATAAAGAGTGGATTGTGAATCAAGGTAATAAGACTCCTGAAGGATCTAAATTATTAACTACAGAAGTATTATCTGTGACAGGTATGAAAGATGGGCAATTTGTAACTGACTTGTCAGATGTTGATCATATTATGATTCATTATGCTGATGGTACTAAGGAAGAAAAAGTTGTCACACGTAAAGCTGATTCTCAAGTCCAACAAGTTCGCGAATATAGTATCGAAGGTCTTGGTGACGTCGTTTATACACCGAATATGGTTGTTAAAGATAGAACACAATTAATCAACGATATTAAAGCAAAATTAGCAGGTGTTGAATTGATTTCACCTGAAGTGCGTGCGTTAATGGACAAACGTAACAAACCAGCTGAGAATAGTGACAATCATAAGAACAATTACATTCGTAACTTGTTCCTTGAAGAAAGCTTTGAAGAAACGAAAGCTAATTTAGATAAATTAGTCAAAGCTTTAGTTGAAAACGAAGACCATCAATTGAATAGTGATGATGCGGCTATGAAAGTTCTTCTTAAAAAAGTGGAAGACAATAAAGCTAAGATTATGATGGGTCTTACTTATTTAAATCGTTATTATGGATTTAAATACAATGATATGAGCATTAAAGACCTTATGATGTTCAAGCCTGATTTTTATGGTAAGAACGTTAGCGTTATCGATAGATTGATTCAAATTGGTTCACGTGAACATTTCTTGAAAGGGGATCGAACTCAAGATGCTTATCGTGATGTGATTGCGGGAGCAACAGGTAAAGGTAATTTAAATGACTTCTTAACATATAACATGAAACTCTTTACAGAAGATACTGATATGAATGTATGGTATAAGAAAGCTATTTCTCATACTAACTATGTAGTTGAGAAACAATCATCTAACCCTGATTTTGCTAATAAGAAATATCACTTATATGAAAACTTAAATAACGGTGAACATGGTCGATACATTTTACCACTTCTTAATACGAAGAAGGCTCACATGTTCTTAATTTCAACGTACAATACGCTAGCGTTTAGTGCATTTGAGAAATATGGTAAGAATACAGAAGCTGAACGTGAGGCGTTTAAGAAAGAAATCGACTTACGTGCACAAGAGCAAATTAATTACTTAGACTTCTGGTCAAGACTTGCTGCTGATAATGTACGTAATCAATTGTTGAAATCTGAAAATATGGTTCCATCAGCAATTTGGGATAACCAAGATGTTCCAGGTAATGGATGGGCTGACCGAATGGGTCATAATAAGAATGGTGACTATGCTCCAGTTCGTGAGTTCTATGGACCTACAGGTAAATGGCACGGATATAACGGTATGGGTGCGTATGCTTATATCTTTTCTAACCCACAAAATTCAGAAGCTGTATACTACATCATCTCTAGTATGATTAGTGATTATGGTACATCTGCATTCACTCACGAAACAACTCATATCAATGACCGTATGGCCTACTTAGGAACATGGCGTCACCGTGAAGGGACAGATATTGAATCATTTGCTCAAGGTATGCTACAATCACCATCTCTTACAAACTATAATGGTGAATATGGTTCACTTGGATTGAATATGGCGTACGAACGTAAAAATGATGGTACACAAATTTATAACTATGATCCTAATATGTTAAGTAGTCGTGAGAAGATTGATCACTACATGAAGAACTATAACGAATCAATGATAATGCTTGATTACTTAGAAGCAGAATCTGTCATCAAGAAAAATACTGGAACTAACGATAAGTGGTTCAAGAAAATCGATAAGAAATATCGCGAAAAAGCGAGCTATAATAAGTTAGAAGGTGCACCACACCAATGGGATTTAGTTCGTGATTTAAATGATGATGAGAAGAATATGAAACTGACAGTTATTGATCAACTTGTAGATAACAACTTCGCTACTAAACACGGGCTACCAGGTAATGGTCATTACCGTACTGAAGGATTCGATTCTGCTTATACTGTTGTGAATATGATGACTGGTATTTACGGTGGTAACACAAGTAAGAGTACGGCTGGCTCAATCTCATTCAAACACAATACATTCCGTATGTGGGGCTACTACGGTTACCTTGATGGATTCTTAGGGTATGCATCTAACAAGTATAAACAAGAATCTAAAGCAGCCGGTAACGTAGGTCTAGGTGATGACTTTATCATCCAAAAAGTTTCTAAAGGTAGATTTAATACATTAGAAGAGTGGAAGAAAGAATGGTATAAAGAAGTCAGAGCTAAAGCTGAGAAAGGTTTTGTAGAAATTGAAATTGATGGTCAAAAGATTTCAACATATGAAAAACTTCAAGAGCTATTCGATGCTGCAGTTGAAAAAGACCTTCAAGGTAATAAATTTGATAATACAGTGAATCTTAAATGGAAAGTTTACAAACAACTATTGCAGAAATCAGACGGATTTACTGGAGATTTATTCACTAAATAGTAGATAGGACTAGTAAAATGAAAAAAGGTAGATCAGCTTTGTCTGTATCTGCCTTTTTATGCTATACTTAAGGTATGCATAGAAAAACAGTGATTGATTTTAGGGATTTGGGTGAGAGATACATCTTTACCCAGCCGATCAAAGAGTTAAAAACGAGAGATTTAGCAGAAGTGGTGGATTTGCTGGCGCAAGTGGAAAGCTACCAAGAGCAAGGCTACTATGTAGTGGGCTACGTCAGTTATGAGGCTGCACCTGCATTTGAGGAGAAATTAGCAGTTCATAAAACTCCTTTACTGGCAGAGTATCTGTTATATTTTACAGTTCATGATAGGGTGGAAACATCGCCTATGCCTCTGACTTATGAGGAAGTAGATCTGCCTTCAAAGTGGCAGGAAGTAACGTCTGAAGCAGACTATGAAAAAGCTATTTCCCAGATTCACCATCATTTGCGTCAGGGGGACACCTATCAGGTCAACTACACCGTCCAACTCAAGCAGGACTTAAGTGCTAATTCTTTTGCCATCTACAATCGCATGGTGGTAGAGCAGGAGGCGGGCTACAATGCCTATGTTGAACATGACGAGATAGCGGTGATTTCCATGAGCCCAGAGCTCTTTTTTGAGCAAAATGACCGTGAGTTGACAACGCGACCAATGAAGGGAACAACCCAGCGTGGAGTGACTGACCAAGAAGACCTTGCCCAAGCTAGCTGGCTAGAACGGGATCCTAAAAATCGGTCTGAAAATATGATGATTGTGGATCTCTTGCGCAATGACATGAACCGTATTTCTGAAGTGGGTAGTGAGCATGTGGAGCGTCTGTGCCAAGTGGAGCAGTATTCAACTGTTTGGCAAATGACGTCGACCATCAAGAGTCAGTTACGATTGGATGTGGACTTGGTTGCCATTTTTCGCTCTCTCTTTCCTTGTGGGTCCATAACGGGAGCTCCGAAAATTGCGACCATGGAAATTATCAAAGATTTGGAGCCCCAACCTAGAGGAGTTTACTGTGGAACGATTGGTCTCTTACTTCCAAATGGGCGACGAATTTTCAATGTCGCCATTCGGACCATTCAACTTCACAAGGGCCAAGCCATTTATGGAGTTGGAGGCGGGATTACTTGGGATAGCACCTGGGAGTCTGAATACCGTGAAGTTCATCAAAAGGCGGCTGTTCTCTATCGTAAACAAGCATGTTTCCAACTGATTACGACTGGGAAAATCAGCCAGAAAAACTTGTTGTTTGAAGATCAACATCTGGAAAGACTGACAAAGGCGATTCGCTATTTTGCCTATCCTTTTGATTCAGAAAACCTGAGACAAAAGATAGAGGAAGAGTGTAAAGCTTGTGATTCTCACCAAGACTATCGCTTGCGAATTACTATCAGCAAGTCTGGAGAGATGGAACTCAGTCGCCAAATCTTAACACCCCTCAGTCCAAGTTTCTGCAAAGCCAAACTTTGTCTGCAAGAAGCAGATTTGAATCAAGCGTTTACCTACTTTAAAACAACTAATAGACCACACTTAAGTCTAGGGGAACAGGAAATCATTTACCATAATGCAGCAGGAGAATTGCTTGAAACCTCTATTGGAAATCTGGTCTTAAAAATTAATGGTAAACTCTACACACCGCCTACCAGTCTAGGAATTTTGCCAGGGATTTACCGCCAGCATTTGCTAGAAATAGGACAGGTAGATGAAAAAGTCTTGACTTTGGCAGACTTGAACCAAGCAGAAGCTGTCTATGGCTGTAACGCAGTCAGAGGTTTGTATGAGTTGTTATTGAAGGAGAAATAAATGAAATTGATATTTTTACATGGCTTAGGTCAGACAGCCGCAAGCTGGAAGGAAGTTCAGAATCTACTTGTCGACTATCCTTCTGAGGCCCTTGAATTGTTTCCTGCGGGAGTTAGTTCTTATCAGGAAACCAAAAAACGGATAGCTAAATACCTATCAGAGGAGAAGAAACCTTTTGTTTTAATCGGTTTATCCCTCGGTGCTACTCTTGCACTGGAGCTTTCAACAAGTTACGATTTGCCAAATCTTCAAGGTTTGGTCTTGTCAGGCTGTCCAGTGAAACTAGCAAGCAATATCTTGTTTAAAATCCAGTTGATGATTTTCAAACTACTTCCAAAAAGTTTTTTTGAAAAGCAGGGAGCAGAAAAAGCGCTCATGGTTGGTGTTTCTGAGGAATTGAAAACACTTGATTTAACCCAAGTAGCACAGAATTGTTACTATCCAACCTTGCTAATTTGTGGTAGCCAAGACAAGCCTAATCTCAGTTCTATGAGAGGCCTTCATCAATTGATGTCAGATTCTAAATTGCAGATTATTCCTGACGGTCCTCACACACTGAACACTGACAAACCGAAGGAGTTTGCAGAAAAGACTAGAAGTTTTCTTGAATTGCTGGAATAAGTCTGGTAAAATAAAAGCGAAAGCGATATCAAAAAAGGAGAGAATAATGAAAAAAAAGTTTTGCTAGAAGTGGCTTTTGCTACCCTTCTAGTTTGGGGGCTATTTACCGAACCAGTTACTGCAGAGGAAAATATTCATTTTTCTAGTTGTAGAGAAGCATGGGAAAATGGTTACTCTGATATTCATAGAGGAGAACCAGGTTACTCTTCTAAACTAGATCGTGATGGTGATGGGATAGCTTGTGAACGTGCAAATGCACCTCGGGGAGTCTTTAAACCACGCCAGTCGGGTTCGCAATCCAATGTCACAGCTAGCGGATGGGTCAAACAGGACGGTTATTGGTATTATTTTGCTGAAAATGGGCATGCAGTTAGGAATACTTGGCAAGGTAGCTATTACCTTAAGTCAGATGGCAAGATGGCAGCCAGCGAGTGGATTTATGATGCTAGCTATCAATCTTGGTACTATCTAAAATCCGACGGTTCTTATGCGAGAAATACTTGGCAGGGAAGCTACTACCTTAAATCAAATGGTAAGATGGCAGCAGGTGAATGGCTATATGATTCCTATTATCAATCGTGGTATTATCTAAAAGAGGACGGAGCTTACGCCCGCAATGCTTGGCAAGGAAGCTATTATCTCAAGTCAAATGGTAAGATGGCATCAAGTGAATGGGTTTATGATACCAGTTATCAAGCATGGTACTACCTAAAATCAGATGGTTCATACGCTCGTAATACTTGGCAAGGAAATTACTATTTGAAATCAGATGGCAAGATGGCTATGAATGAGCGAGTTGATGGTGGCAGATACTACGTAGATGGTTCTGGCCTTTGGAAACCATAAATCAGAATAATTTCTAGGAAGTTAATGCAAACCTTTGCACAAAACAGACGATTCTGTTATACTATATCTGTAAGCATTTTCAATTAAAAAGGAGAAGACGATGAGTCAAAAGATTATTGGGATTGACCTTGGTGGGACATCTGTTAAGTTCGCAATTTTAACTCAAGAAGGAGAAATCCAAGAAAAATGGTCTATCAAGACCAATATTTTAGACGAAGGAAGCCATATTGTAGATGATATGATTGAGTCTATTCAACATCGTTTGGACTTGCTTGGATTGTCAGCTACGGATTTCCGAGGCATTGGTATGGGCTCACCTGGTGTGGTTGACCGTGAAAAAGGGACTGTTATCGGTGCCTACAACCTCAACTGGAAAACCCTTCAACCAGTTAAAGAAAAGATTGAAAAAGCCTTGGGTATTCCATTCTTCATCGATAATGATGCCAACGTAGCTGCTCTTGGTGAGCGCTGGATGGGTGCTGGTGACAACCAACCGGACGTTGTCTTTATGACACTTGGTACCGGTGTTGGTGGCGGTATCGTCGCAGAAGGGAAACTTCTCCACGGTGTTGCTGGTGCAGCAGGAGAACTTGGTCACATCACTGTTGACTTTGACCAACCAATCGCATGTACTTGCGGTAAGAAGGGCTGTTTGGAGACAGTTGCTTCTGCAACAGGGATTGTCAACTTGACTCGTCGCTATGCGGATGAATACGAAGGCGATGCGACCTTGAAACGCTTGATCGACGATGGAGAAGAAGTAACCGCTAAAACTGTTTTTGACTTGGCAAAAGAAGGAGACGACCTTGCCTTGATTGTTTACCGTAACTTCTCACGTTACTTGGGAATCGCTTGTGCTAACATCGGATCAATTCTAAACCCATCAACAATCGTAATCGGTGGTGGGGTGTCAGCAGCGGGAGAATTCCTTCTACAAGGTGTTCAAAAAGTCTATGATGAAAATACCTTCCCACAAGTACGTACATCTACAAAATTGGCTCTTGCGACTCTAGGAAATGACGCTGGAGTTATCGGAGCAGCATCACTTGTATTGCAATAAGATAATAAAAGGAGAAAAACACTACTTTAAAGCCAGTGATTTTCCTCCTTTCTTTTTTATGCTATACTAGTTAAGACTATAAATGAGGTGAGAGTAAATGACAAAAGCAGATACGATTTTTAAAGAGAATATTGAACGAATCCTCAAAGACGGCGTCTTTTCTGAACAAGCACGTCCCAAGTACAAGGATGGGACTGTTGCCAACTCCAAGTACATAACGGGTGCCTTTGCTGAGTATGACTTGGCCAAGGGGGAATTCCCCATCACAACCTTGCGTCCTATCGCTATCAAATCCGCCATCAAGGAAGTGCTCTGGATCTACCAAGATCAGTCTAATAGCCTAGAAGTGCTAAATAGCAAGTACAATGTTCACTACTGGAATGACTGGGAAGTGGGAGAGACGGGGACCATCGGTGAGCGCTATGGGGCAGTGGTTAAAAAGCACGATATCATCAACAAGATTCTCAAGCAGTTGGAAGCCAACCCTTGGAACCGTCGAAATATCATCTCGCTCTGGGATTACCAAGCTTTTGAGGAGACAGATGGTCTTCTTCCATGCGCCTTTCAGACCATGTTTGATGTCCGTCGGGTTGATGGAGACATCTATCTGGATGCGACTTTGACCCAGCGTTCGAATGATATGTTGGTGGCCCACCACATCAATGCTATGCAGTATGTGGCTCTTCAGATGATGATTGCCAAGCATTTCGGCTGGAAGGTTGGAAAATTCTTCTACTTTATCAACAACCTTCATATCTATGATAATCAGTTTGAACAAGCAGAGGAATTGCTCCGTCGTGAGCCGTCAAACTGCCAACCACGCTTGGTTTTAAATGTTCCTGATGGGACTAATTTCTTTGATATCAAAGCGGAAGACTTTGAGTTGGTTGACTATGATCCGGTTAAGCCACAGCTGAAGTTTGATTTGGCTATTTAAGAAAATAAAAAGAAGTTGAGATTTCTCAACTTCTTTTGTTGCTTAATGTGATACGCGGCGGCGAGCTGCTTTTTTGCGGTTTTCTTCGATGAAAGCTGCTTTTTGCTCTTCTGGCTCAATCACTTTCTTTTTAATTGCGTATACTGCACCTGCAACGGCAGCGACAGTTCCTGCGACACCTGTTACAAGACCTTTAGCGAATCCTTTAGCCATGAGTCTTCCTCCTTTATCTTCCCGAACAGTCAGGCTCCTCAAGTGGTAGCATTTTTCTGACTGACCTTTTTGTGATATAATAATAGTAACGAAAAAATGGGAATTTTTCAAGGAAAAAAGATGAAAACAAAAATAATTGTGATTGTTGGACCGACTGCTGTTGGGAAGACAGCCCTTGCTATTGAAGTGGCCAAGCGCTTTGGTGGAGAGGTGGTCAGTGGCGACAGTCAGCAAGTGTACAGAGGGTTGGATATTGGGACGGCCAAGGCTAGCCCAGAGGAGCAAGCAGCTGTTCCTCATCATTTGATTGATGTCAGAGAGGTGACCGAGTCTTACTCGGCTTTTGATTTTGTTTCAGAAGCTAAGAAGGCTATTGAGGATATTCAAAGCCGTGGCAAGCTTGCTATTATCGCTGGAGGTACAGGGCTTTATATCCAGAGTTTGCTGGAAGGATACCATCTAGGTGGAGAGACACCTCATGAGGAGATTTTAGCTTATCGGGCTAGTTTGGAGCCTTATTCAGATGAGGAATTAGCCCATCTCGTGAAGCAAGCAGGCCTTGAGATTCCCCAGTTTAATCGTCGTCGTGCCATGCGCGCCTTGGAAATTGCCCATTTTGGTCAGGATTTGAAAAATCAAGAGACCTTGTATGAACCTTTGATTATCTGCTTGGACGATGAGCGCAGTCAGCTTTATGAGCGTATCAATCGCCGAGTAGATCTGATGTTTGAGGCTGGTCTTTTGGATGAGGCTAAGTGGCTCTTTGATCATTACCTGGATGTGCAGGCTGCTAAAGGCATTGGCTACAAGGAACTTTTTCCTTATTTCCGTGGGGAGCAAACTCTTGAGGAAGCGAGCGAGAGTCTTAAGCAGGCGACTCGTCGTTTTGCCAAGCGTCAGTTGACCTGGTTCCGTAATCGCATGCAGGTCACCTTTTATCAGATAGGAGAGCCTGGAGTTCAAGACCGCATTTTAAGCCAGATAGAGGAGTTTTTAAATGATTGAAACGGAGAAAAAAGAGGAGCGAGTCCTGCTCATAGGTGTGGAATTGCAGGGCATGGATAATTTTGACCTCTCTATGGAAGAGTTGGCCAGTCTAGCTAAGACAGCTGGTGCTGTTGTAGTTGACAGCTACAGACAGAAACGTGAAAAATATGATTCCAAGACCTTCGTCGGCTCTGGTAAGCTGGAAGAGATTGCACTCATGGTAGATGCGGAAGAAATTACGACTGTCGTCGTCAACAACCGTCTGACACAACGGCAAAATGTCAATCTAGAGGAAGTTCTGGGTGTCAAGGTGATTGACCGTATGCAGTTGATTCTGGATATCTTTGCTATGCGAGCTCGAAGCCATGAAGGAAAACTTCAAGTGCATTTGGCCCAGCTTAAGTACCTCTTACCTCGCTTGGTTGGTCAGGGAATTATGCTCAGCCGTCAGGCAGGGGGAATTGGTTCCCGTGGTCCAGGTGAGAGTCAGTTGGAACTGAACCGACGTAGTGTTCGCAATCAAATCACAGATATTGAGCGTCAGCTTAAGGTAGTTGAGAAGAATCGAGCGACAGTCAGAGAAAAACGCTTGGAGTCAAGTACCTTTAAGATTGGTTTGATTGGTTATACCAATGCTGGGAAATCAACCATCATGAACACCTTGACCAGCAAGACCCAGTATGAAGCAGATGAATTATTTGCGACTCTGGACGCGACGACTAAGAGTATCCATCTGGGAGGCAATCTTCAGGTTACCTTGACTGATACTGTTGGCTTTATCCAAGATTTGCCGACTGAGTTGGTGTCAAGTTTTAAGTCGACCTTGGAAGAAAGTAAGCATGTAGACCTTCTAGTTCATGTCATTGATGCCAGCAATCCTTACCACGAGGAGCATGAAAAAACGGTTCTGTCTATCATGAAAGACTTGAATATGGAGGATATTCCTCGTCTGACCCTTTATAATAAAGCGGATTTGGTGGAGGATTTCACGCCTACTCAGACGCCCTATACCCTCATTTCTGCCAAGTCTGAGGATAGTCGTGAGCAGTTGCAGGCTTTATTTTTAGAGAAAATCAAGGATATTTTTGAATCCTTTACTCTACGGGTGCCTTTTTCTAAGTCCTACAAGATTCATGATTTGGAAAGTGTAGCGATTCTTGAAGATCGTGACTACCAAGATGATGGAGAAGCGATTACAGGCTATATTTCGGAGAAAAACAAATGGAGGTTAGAGGAATTTTATGACTGATATTAAAACCTTGGCTCTAAAATATGGGGGCTATACAAGTCTGGATAAGGTCTATCTGGATCAACTTCTAGCTGGCAAAACAGAACAAGAGCAGTTGGCTCTCATCACCCCTCCGCCCAGTGTAGTGAATGCTTACTTTGCAGAACTCTACCAGAAAAAGAGTCCTCAAGCTGCGACGGATTATTTTGTAGAACTAAGCCAGGAATTGAATCTCTACAATGCTGAGCCAAGTTTCACCTTTGAAAATAAGCCTTTCATTCGTCTTAATTTATCTGGCAAATCTTTTGGATTTTGCTACGAGAGTGAAGGACTGGGAAGGATTTTCTCTGAAAATGAAGAGGAAATCTCGAATGACTTGCTTTTTGAGATTGCGCAAATTTTCCCTCATCAGTTGGTCTTTGAAGAGTCTGGAAAGATTTACATGAAGGATGCCGGAGACGAAGAAGTTGTTAGTGTGGAGAGTCTCACAGCTTTGACAGATTTGGAAAGCTTGGCTGATGGTCGCAAACGTCTCAAAGGTTATAGCCAAGAGGATTTATTACAAGAAGCTGTTGCTTTTTCTGGCAAGCGCTATTTCCGATCGGAAAACCGCACAGCCATGTTATATATTGATTAATTAGAAAGTATCAAATGGATATTCAATTTTTAGGAACGGGAGCTGGTCAGCCCTCTAAAGCCCGCAACGTCTCAAGTCTCGCCCTGAAACTCTTGGATGAGATTAACGAAGTTTGGCTCTTTGACTGTGGTGAAGGAACGCAAAATCGCATTCTAGAAACCCCGATTCGACCACGGAAGGTCAGCAAAATCTTTATCACTCATCTGCATGGAGACCATATCTTTGGCTTGCCAGGATTTCTTTCTAGCCGTGCCTTTCAGGCCAATGAAGAGCAGACAGATTTGGACATCTATGGACCGCAAGGGATCAAGTCCTTTGTCTTAACTAGTTTACGTGTGTCAGGTTCTCGTCTGCCTTACCGCATTCATTTTCATGAGTTTGGCCAAGATTCTCTAGGGAAAATCCTTGAGACCGATAAATTCACTGTGTATGCAGAGGAGCTGGACCACACTATTTTCTGTGTTGGCTATCGTGTCATGCAAAAGGACCTAGAAGGGACCTTGGATGCTGAAAAACTTAAGGCTGCTGGTGTTCCATTTGGCCCGCTTTTTGGAAAAATAAAAAACGGTCAGGATGTTGTTTTAGAAGATGGAACTGAAATCAAGGCAGCTGACTATATCTCAGCGCCACGTCCGGGCAAAATTATCACTATTCTAGGAGATACCCGAAAAACCAATGCTAGTGTACGTTTAGCTGTCAATGCCGATGTCCTTGTCCATGAGTCGACTTATGGAAAGGGAGATGAAAAAATTGCTCGCAATCACGGTCACTCAACCAATATGCAGGCAGCACAAGTAGCAGCAGAAGCCAGTGCTAAGCGCCTCTTGCTCAATCATATCAGTGCTCGTTTCCTTTCAAAAGATATCAGCCAGCTTAAGAAAGATGCAGCTAGTATTTTTGAGAATGTCCATGTGGTTAAAGACTTGGAAGAAGTGGAAATCTAGAAGATTGAGAAAGGATAAGTATGCGTACTATTCTCATTACCGGAGCTAGCGGTGGATTAGCCCAAGAAATGGTCAAACTCTTGCCAAATGACCAACTGATCTTGCTAGGTAGAAACAAGGAAAAACTGGCACAACTCTACGGGAATCATCCTAATGTGGAATGGATTGAAATCGACATTACTGATGACTCAGCCCTAGAAGCTCTGGTCGCTGACCTCTATCTCCGTTATGGCAAGATTGATGTCTTGATTAACAATGCTGGTTATGGTATTTTTGAAGAGTTTGACAAGATCTCTGATCAAGACATTCACCAGATGTTTGAGGTTAATACCTTTGCCCTGATGAATCTGTCTCGTCGTCTTGCAGCTCGTATGAAAGAAAGCCGAAAAGGCCATATCATCAATATCGTCAGTATGGCAGGTTTGATAGCGACTAGCAAGTCCAGTCTTTACTCGGCGACCAAGTTTGCGGCTATTGGATTTTCAAATGCTCTGCGCCTCGAACTCATGCCCCATGATGTCTATGTAACGACGGTTAATCCAGGACCGATTCGTACTGCCTTTTTTGACCAGGCAGACCCAGATGGGACCTACCTCAATTCGGTTGACCGATTTCTCTTAGAACCAGATGCGGTTGCTAAAAAGATTGTTAAGTGTATAGGAAAAAACAAACGGGAACTCAATCTCCCAGTTTTGTTGAACCTAGCCCATAAGTTTTATACCCTCTTTCCCAAGCTAGCTGATAAGTTGGCAGGGGGAATCTTTAATTATAAGTGAGAAAGCTGTTCCCTTGAGGAAGGGCTTTTTGTTTTAATTAGGAGAAGTTGTTCATCAAAAATAATCCCTGAAAATACTGGTAGTTTATCCCTATTAGATAGCTTTGCGGTATAATAGAGATAAGAATATTCATCAGAAAAAAGAAGACCTAAACTAGCTAGTTTGCTCTAGAAAATGGACTATTTATAGTCGGAGGTTGACAATAGAATTATTGACAATTGACCAAATTATTTCCATTATTGAGGAAGCAATACAAGGGCTTGACCCTGAGATAAGAGAAGGAATTGTCCTGAGCCATACTGAAGTGCCTGTGTCTGAACTGGATCGTTTGAAAAAACAACTGCAAATCCAAGATTTGGATCCGATTTTTAGGAAGTATATTCTGGCCTATAACTGGGGGCAGATCGGTTTTTTAAGTTACCAGTTTGGATATGGGGACGACACTAGTCTTACTTGGCTGATGAATCGAAATTTGGAATACCACGATTACTCTACTCTACAAGAAAGAGGCCTGATCATCATTGCAAATGGAGATCCCTATACTATTTTGCTGGATTGTCAATCTGGGGCGGTCTATGCTCTTGATGCAGAGATGAACTATGATGAAAAAATATGGCTGACACCAGATTTTCTAGCATTTGTTAGAGCCATGGGAACGGCCCAATCTGCAGTTTGGAAGGGGTGTGAAAGTGACTTCATCCGCTTGATGACTAGAATAGGTCATGCGTCCAGTTTGATATTTTGGCAGAGTCTGGTCGGGTTTTATGATTGAAAATAGAAGGAGCAGGTCATGGAATTTATTGTAGCTGAGGAAGGGATTCCTCAAAATATCGGATGTCAGGGAGCCCTGATTGCCTATTATGGCAGTGAGATAGAATTTCATTATGAAACCGTTCCACCACACGGTGATGAGATTTTTTCTGCCAAGTTGCCTTTGTTGGGGCTTGATCTGCCCTTTTGGATTTATGGGAGAAATCTCATATTTTTAGATGCTTACTACCTCTTAGCAGAAACAGTTAAGAAAGGGACTTGGAATCCCATAACGAGTATCCTCATCAATATTCATATGGGGGAATACGCCAGCCTAGACCACTGGTACAATCATATATCTATTGAGCAAAACGGTCTTGAGTTGAAAAATGATTATGATGGAAAAGTCAGAACTTTGAAAAATATTGACAATCTTCATTGGCTTGCCCTAGATGCTGAATCAGAAGAAAGGAACTAAAGATGGCAAAGGAAAGAGTTACATTACCAAAAGAGTTTAAGGATTTAATGGATGAAGGAAATATTGAAGCCCTTAAAGCAGTCTATGATCGTTGTGAATTAACCGCCCATGATGGAAGATTTAGCTTATGTACACCTCTGCATATGGGAGGAGTCCCGGATGAATTGGTTATCTGGCTGGTAGAAAAGGGCCTAGATATCAATATCCCTGATTATTATGGAGCGACTCCTTTGTATCGTCAGGCAACCATGGGAAGAGATACTGTAAAACTATTGCTCGAATTGGGTGCAGACATTGGGAAACCCAATACCTATGGCGAGACACCTTTACATGTGGCAGCTGAGTTTTTCCATCCTAAGACAGTCAAACTTCTGATTGACAAAGGAGCAGATGTTAATGCCAAAAATGATATGGGTAGAACTCCTCTAGCTTCAGTCTTGATGGTCTGCCGGGGAATCTATATTGCCCAAACAGCTGAAATTGCCACCATGTTGGTAGAGGCGGGCGCTAAAAAAACTTCTGCTATGAAAGAAAAGGTTGAAAATATTGGTAAGGATTTTGAATTTCACAGAGAAGGTATCCATCCTGACTACATAGAGGCTGCAGATAAAGGCTTAACGAAGCTCTATGAGATATTTGATGTTAAGCCTGTAGAAAAACGCCTAACTCATGATGGAGTTTCACCGATTAAGCTAGTAGAAGGATCCTGGGAGGAACAATATGAGGAACTTTGGTCCTTCTTAATCCCTTCGAGTGGGCCAGCCAAAACTGTTCAGGGGGAAGTTATCCGTATACCAGGCAGAGTTCGTGATGAACTGGATCGCAATGGTGGGGCCAACTGGGACAGGAACTATAGAAAAATGCTTCAAGCTCTCCCTCAATACCTGTCTTTAGGAAGCTCTCTTTCAGATCAAGAATTAGAAGAAATCAAGCAAGTCATTGCGCAAATCCACAGCAAAGAGAATGATGATGAAGCAAGTCTGGACCGTCTCTGCCAATTTGCTCTTGCTTGGATTAAGCAAAATCCTAACCCCATTCATCTAGAAGAACCAAGTTATAATCGTTGAAAGAAATTTTAAGCTAGTTAAAATAAAGAACTCATGGTGAAATGATGCAACTAATTGACCAAGTTAAGAAATTAGAAACTTATATTTGTGAGTATTTTGAAGACTGGGATTTGGATGATCCTGTAGAGGAAGGATATCTGGATGATTATCAGGACATTTCTGGTGCTTCCGAGGAAGAGCTTCAAACCTTTGAGGAAATATTTGGCATTCGTCTACCTAGTGACTTCAAAGAGCTTTATAGCTATAAAGATGGGAGTAAATACCTCTCTATTTTACCTTGTGTAATTGACCAGAGAGATTTGACTTTTTCTCTCATGAGTCTACAGGAAATTGAGACTTGTAAAAAGTACTTTCAAAATAGAGATGCTCTGTTAACAGAATTTTCTGACTATTTTTCTAGTCAAGATCTAAAAAATATGCGTGATAGTAGAATTAAGCTCTATCTTTTTAATAAAAAATGGCTTCCTTTTGCCCAGTATTGTGACTCTTGTTATCTTATGCTGGATTTTGATCCAGACCAGGAGGGTCAGGAAGGTCAGGTTATTTGCTACATCCATGATCCTGACCAGGTGATCTATGTGGCTGAAAGCCTTACAAATCTGATTGAAGGGATAATGGATGAGATCATATGAATGGACAAATGTACCAAATAGCCTGTATCGTGGCAGCAGCTAGGAAGGCTTTAAAAAGTGGTAAAGAAATATGCTATAAGCCTGAAAAATATACAAATAAGTTGAGCTTTCAAATTTTGCCGTCAGAAAAAGGGGAAGTTATAGAACTATCTGTATCTGATTGGTTTGAAAATCTTAAGGAAAAAGGTTTGAAGGACTTAAAATTATTTTGCCCTATCTCAGTAAATGACAGAGGTATTTTAGGTTTCTCCAATACGACACAGAGTTCAATTCTCTGTTTTTATAAAGATGGGAAGGCAAGTTTTTTCCTACCAAATTGGAAATCTGCTTCCGCAGGCAGGGGCTGGGATGTTACATACACTGAGTATGAATGGGAAAGGCCTTTTCAAGACCTTCCCCACTATGAAAATAATATAGAAGAATTTAAGGACATATTGACTCGTATAGAAAATCTAGCAATTAAAATTGAATGTGACAACTTTGCCAAAGTCTTTCACTCTGCTAGAAACTTTTTGCTAGACCCAGAATCTGGTAAAGGACTGGTAGACCCTCAAATTCCACTGCAACATCTAAGCATATTTAGAGCTGCAAGTGCAGCGGATGTTTTTGGAGGAATGGGCTCCTGGAATGATGAACCTGGATGGCTGGCACAAGACAAGGGACTGGGTCAAGTATACGATGAACTTTCAGATCAATTGCTAAGAAATATTAGATCAGCCATTCTATTTGCCATCAACGAGTGGTGATGGATTAGGAGAGAGAAAATGGGGAAGTTAAAGTTAAGTCTATTGAATAAATGGGAACTAGACAAGGACTACAATAGTGTTTTCAATTCTGTCATGTTACATGATGGTCGAGCCTTGGTCTTAACCAGTGAGAAAGAAGCTTGCAATCGCTACTGTCTGCTAGAAGTATCTCCTTTGGGTGTGAAGGAGATAGATGCTTGGTATTGTGACCATGTTTGGGAGGAAGAGCCTCTACTCTTTACAGATGGACAAAATATTGGCATCATCAAGGCTGGCAAGGAAATAGTCTATTATACTGGTGATTTTTCTCATCCAGAAATCATTGCCATAAAGGATCCGCAAAGTATACTTCCTAAAAAGGCACAAGAGAGATATTTTCAAATCGTATCAGATAGCGACCAGATACCCGTGTGTTTTGAAAATCAAGTTTATACAAATCAGGCAAGAAACTTTGCCCTTTTAGAATTTGATCGAGAAAAAAGCAGGCGAAGTGGACCACTTATTCGCATATTGATAAAAAAGAGTTAAATCACCACGACACGAACTCAAGTTTTTGTCCTAAAATCGATAGTATGAAATGTTGGAAGCAAGAGCTCTATGCCTTTAGCTCTGGAGAAAGCCAAACCTCTGTCAATAAATGGGGCATGGACTATTATGCTCTTGTTAAAATCTCTAGTGATGGTCGTATTATCGAAAAGTTATTAGAATCTGAACATTTAAAGGCTTTAGGCAAAAAAACTGGTGTCAATGGAATTTTTACGGATTCGCCTTATCTTATCCTGAGCCCCTTATTTAAGAATGATGACTGGAAGGGTAAGCAAAAGCTATTTTCTCTGGCAACGAGAGAATGGTGCGATATAGCTTTGCCTAGAGGAATGAGTAAACACAAGCTTCAAAATATGACAGACAACTTTTGTTTAACCTTCCTTTACGACAGAGGATTAAAAGAACTTGCCCTTTGTCGGATTGACTAGGCTGTGAGGCTGAGTTTAGGAGCTTTTTATAGATAGGTGCTGAAATTTCTTGGTTAGTCTGCAGTATTTATTTTGAGGTGTTTTCTTGTCAAATTTGACCAAGTATTGCGAATCGAATCTTAAAATAGTATACTAGAAATAGCGATTATGAAAACGTTTGCGTTTTTGTTGATGATAGATTATTTAGGAGACAAGACATGGAATTGACAGCCATTTATCATAGACCAGAATCAGAGTATGCTTATCTGTATAAAGAAGGTCAGCTACATATCCGAATCAGAACCAAGAAAAATGATGTACAGCAGGTCATTTTACATTATGGAGATCCCTTTATATTCATCGAGGATAAGTATGAAGCCAAGAAAGAAATGACTAAAGCAACCTCGGATGCTTTATTTGATTATTGGCAGGTTACAGTATCGGTTGATTTTGCACGGATTCAGTATCTCTTTGAACTCCTTGATGAGGAAGGTCAGGGTATTTTCTACGGTGATAAGGGTTGTGTGGAACATACTCAAGAAAACTTGGATGCTGAAGGCAATGGCTTTAAGCTTCCTTATATTCACGAAATTGACGGTTGTCAAGTTCCTAGCTGGGTTTCAAATACCGTTTGGTATCAGATTTTCCCAGAACGATTTGCTACTGGAAATCCTAATCTAACTCCAAATGCAGCTCGAGAGTGGGATGCTGCCATTACACCTAATAGGGATGACTTTTTTGGTGGAGATTTACAAGGGATTATCGACCATCTAGACTATCTAAAAGATTTGGGAATCACTGGACTTTATCTATGTCCGATTTTTGAAGCTACAACCAATCATAAGTACGATACGACGGATTATTTTGAAATCGACCGTCACTTTGGAGACAAGGAAGTCTTTGCTACTCTAGTCGAGGAAGCTCACAAACGTGGTATCAAGATCATGCTAGATGCGGTATTTAATCATATTGGCGACCAGTCTGCCCAATGGCAGGATGTTCTAAAAAATGGAGAAAAGTCACCTTATAAAGATTGGTTCCATATTCAAGAATTCCCAATTACAGAGGATAAACTGAAAAACGCGAGAGAACTACCTTATCATACCTTTGCCTTTGCTAGCTATATGCCTAAGTTAAATACAGCAAATCCTGAAGTCAAAGACTATCTTCTCAGTGTTGCGACCTACTGGATTGAGAATTTTGATATCGATGCTTGGCGTTTGGACGTTGCCAATGAAATTGACCATCAGTTCTGGAAAGATTTTAGAAAGGCAGTTCTCGCTAAAAAGCCTGATTTGTATATTTTAGGTGAAATCTGGCATACGTCTCAACCTTGGCTAAAAGGGGATGAGTTCCATGCTGTCATGAACTACCCGCTCTCTGAAAGTATCAAGGATTATTTCTTGCGTCAGCATAAAAAGACAGAGCAGTTTATTTCAGAAATCAATAGCCAGTCAATGTACTACAAGCAACAAATCTCAGAAGTGATGTTTAACCTTCTGGATTCTCACGATACAGAGCGTATCCTCACAACTGCCAAAGGCAATGTGCAACATGTCAAGGCTGCTTTAACCTTCCTCTACCTTCAAAAAGGGACTCCTTGTATCTATTACGGAACAGAGCTTGCATTAATAGGTGGACCAGATCCCGACTGCCGTCGTGTCATGCCTTGGGACCGTGTGTCTGAGGACAATGATATGCTGAATTTCATGAAGAAATTAATCAAGGTCCGTAAGGAAGTGGCAAGTATGATTCAGCATGGTTCATATTGCTTGCAAGAAGTGAAACCAGATGTTCTTGCCTTGAGCTGGAACTACCAAGGAAAAGAAGTTCAGGCAATCTTTAATCAGTCTAAAGAGAATTTTGTTTTAGAAAGAGACTCTGTTGATTTAGCGAGTCATTGCCAGTTTGAAGATGGGCAACAAGTTATCTTGCCAGCTGGATTTGTGGTTTATTTAGATTCGATTTAAATCGATTTTAACTCCAGTACAGGTTTGTTTTAAACGAGAAAGGGAAGAATGATGGAAAAACTTCAAGTTTCCGAAGAATGGTTGCAAAAATACCAAGAAATCAAGCATATTTTGACCTCGTCTGTCAATTATGCAGCATGTTTTGAGGCTAAAGAAATAGACGGCAAGGAAGTCTTTGTCCTAGATATGGGGGAAGTGACCTTCCCAAGTGGAGAAATTTTAGTTAGGGATCCCTTGGTCTGGCTCCGTAGGAATGAAAAGCCCTATCTAGAGACAGTTCCCAAAGGAACATTTCCTCTCAAAACCTTAGTAGTCAAGATCGAAGAAGATCACTATCGGTATGTTGCAACAAGAGTTCAATTTACAGATAAGCTTCCAGTTGTTTACTATGAAGCCTTAACTGGTACTGAAAACTTGGATTCGGTTGAAGAAGATTCTTATTTTGGATTTTCAGTCGATGCCGGCTTGGCAGCCATTGTGGATGTTGAGACTAAAAATGCCTATTGTGATTTTGAAGAAAAATGGTATCAAGAAAATCCTGAAAAAAACATTTATGATGATTTCTTTGCGGAAATTTTTGCTCAAAATGCCATAGAACATCCCCTATATCAGCGAGAAGGCGGTGATTGGATAAACTTTAAAATCCCAGATACAGACCTGACTATTCCAATGATTCAGTCTGGTTTTGGAGATGGAAATTATCCTGTTTACTTTGGCTATGATAAGGATCACCAACTTTGTGATGTAGTTATCGAGTATATCTATCTTGGATAAGGAGTTGGATGATGTCACTCAATGAAGTTTATGAATATTTTCGTCACTATGATAAGGAAACTTATCAAGTTGTCGCCTGCATGGGCAATGAACCATCGGAAGAAGATGTAAAGGATTTTGAAAACCAATATGGCATTCGTCTGCCAGAAGATTTCAGAGAATTCACCATGTCAGCTTTGGGAGGCCTCTTTATGGAAGTCAGGGAAGAGCTATGGCCAAGAGCCAAGGCTTACGATGTAGCCCCTTTTTGGACTTTCTGTCGAGGTATTAAGGTTTTTGGAATTGCAAATGGTATCCCAGACTTCTTAGACATTCGTCTTCAAACAAAGGAATTACACGCTCTGGGCTTTGTAGATTATATCCCATTTCTGTCTATCGTAGGTGACGGAGATGTCATGTTTTGCTTTGATAAGGACAATCACATAGTTGCTCTAGACTGGTATAATAGCGGTGAAATCGAGGGACTTAATTGTGATTTTTCGGAGCTTTTGCTTCATCAAATTGCAGAGCTAGAAGAACGAAAAAATGAGATGGTCAAGCTACTGGCAAAAGGAAAAACTAGTCAGTGATTGAAGGGAAAATTCAGGATTGATTTTTAATAATAGCTGTTTCTATAAAGGGGACAGCTTTTTATCATGAAACTTTTTATCTTTTTTAGTAAAAAAATCCTAAATCTACATTCACATTTTTTGAATCTTCTACAAATTTTAGAAAAAACAATCAAAAATATGATTTTTGTGTTTAGGGTATTGAAATTTCCTATATTATTTTATAAAATAAGGATAAAAGGCTATGAAAAAAGTAATAAGCTTACAAAGAAATGGAAGCGGTTACTAAAGGAGGATTTTATGGAAAAAGGCTTTTGGAATCGTAAAAGAGTCTACAGTATTCGTAAGTTTGCTGTAGGAGCTTGCTCTGTCATGATTGGAACCTACACTGTTCTATTTTGAGGAAGTGTCGTTGGAGCATCACCTGTTTTTGCGGATGAAACTCCTATTGCGCACACTGTAGAACAAGCAAAGGAAGAAAGTCCAGCAGTGGAGGAAAAACAGGATCAAGCAGTAGCAGAGAAGAACGTGGCTGCAAGTGTGGATCAAAGCCAAGCAGCTCCCATTGAAGCAAGTAAACCAGAGGTGAAAGAAGATGAAGCTATAACTCTGAAAGAGGAAAAAGCATCTTCTAAACCTGAGGAAAATGATCCAAAGGTAGAATCACAAGCTTCAAGTCAAGAAAAGCCTGTTAAGGAAGATTTGAAAGCTGCGACAAATGAAGAAGTAAATCAAATGATTGAAGACAGAAAAGTGAATTTTAATCAAAATTGGCACTTTAAACTCAATGCGAATCCTAAAGAAGCTGTGAAATCAGATGCTGACGTATCAACATGGCAAAAATTGGATCTCCCACACGACTGGAGTATCTTTAACGATTTTGACCATCAGTCACCTGCCCAAAACGAGGGTGGACAGCTCAATGGTGGTGAAGCTTGGTATCGCAAGACCTTTAAACTTGATGAAAAAGATCTCAAGAAAAATGTTCGTGTGACCTTTGATGGCGTCTACATGGACTCTCAAGTCTATGTCAATGGCCAGTTAGTGGGGCATTATCCAAATGGTTATAACCAGTTCTCATACGATATCACCAAATACCTTCACAAAGATGGTCGTGAGAATGTGATTGCTGTCCATGCTGTCAACAAACAGCCAAGTAGCCGTTGGTATTCTGGTAGTGGTATCTACCGTGATGTAACCTTGCAAATGACAGATAAAGTTCATGTTGAGAAGAATGGGACAACTATCTTAACACCAAAACTTGAAGAACAGCAACATGGCAAGGTTGAAACTCATGTAGCCAGCAAAATCGTTAATACAGATGACAAAGACCATGAACTGGTGGCAGAATATCAAATCGTTAAATGTGGTGGTCAGGCTGTAACGGGCTTGGTTCGTACAGCGAGCCGTACCTTAAAAGCACATGAATCAACAAGCCTAGATGCGATTTTAGAAGTTGAAAGACCAAAACTCTGGACAGTTTTAAACGACAAACCTGCCTTGTACGAATTGATTACGCGTGTTTACCGTGACGGTCAGTTGGTGGATGCTAAGAAGGATTTGTTTGGTTACCGTTACTATCACTGGACGCCAAATGAAGGCTTCTCTTTGAATGGTGAACGTATTAAATTCCATGGTGTTTCCTTGCACCATGATCATGGAGCGCTTGGAGCAGAAGAAAACTATAAAGCAGAATATCGCCGTCTCAAACAAATGAAGGAGATGGGGGTTAACGCCATCCGTACAACTCATAACCCTGCAAGTCCACAGACCTTGCAAATCGCAGCAGAACTTGGTTTGCTGGTTCAGGAAGAGGCCTTTGATACCTGGTATGGTGGCAAGAAACCTTATGATTACGGACGTTTCTTTGAAAAAGATGCCACTCACCCAGAAGCTAGAAAAGGTGAAAAATGGTCTGACTACGATCTTCGTACCATGGTCGAAAGAGATAAAAATAACCCAGCTGTCTTCATGTGGTCTATCGGAAACGAAATTGGTGAAGCCAACGGTGATGCTCATTCTCTAGCGACTGTAAAACGTTTGGTCAAAGTTATCAAGGATGTTGATAAAACTCGTTACGTTACCATGGGAGCAGATAAGTTCCGTTTCGGTAATGGTAGTGGTGGACATGAGAAGATTGCCGAAGAATTAGATGCAGTTGGTTTTAACTATTCAGAAGATAACTACAAGAAACTTCGTGCGAAACATCCAAACTGGTTGATTTACGGTTCTGAGACATCTTCAGCAACCCGTACACGCGGTAGCTACTATCGCCCTGAACGTGAATTGAAACATAGTAACGGACCTGAACGTCATTACGAACAGTCTGACTATGGTAATGACCGAGTTAACTGGGGTAAAACGGCAACAGATTCATGGACTTTTGACCGTGACAATGCTGGCTATGCTGGACAATTTATCTGGACAGGTACAGACTATATTGGTGAACCTACGCCATGGCATAACCAAAACCAAACTCCTGTTAAGAGCTCTTACTTTGGTATTGTCGATACAGCCGGTATTCCAAAACAGGACTTCTACCTCTACCAAAGCCAATGGGTTTCTGCTAAGAAGAGACCGATGGTTCACCTCCTTCCTCACTGGAACTGGGAAAATAGAGATTTGGCCTCTAAAGTAGAAGATGCTCAAGGTAAGATTCCAGTTCGAGCTTACTCTAATGCTGCAAGTGTTGAATTGTTCTTGAACGGAAAATCTCTCGGAGTTAAGACTTTCAACAAAAAACAAACAAGCGATGGACGCACTTACCAAGAAGGTGCCAATGCTAAGGAACTCTATCTTGAGTGGAAGGTTGCATACCAACCAGGTACTCTGGAAGCTGTAGCTCGTGATGAAGCTGGTAAAGAAATTGCACGTGACAAGATTACCACTGCAGGTCAACCAGCAGGTGTTCGTCTCATCAAGGAAGAGCACGCAATCGCAGCAGATGGAAAAGACTTGACCTACATCTACTACGAAATCGTTGACAGTGAAGGGAATGTAGTCCCAACTGCAAATAATCTGGTTCGCTTCCAATTGCATGGACAAGGTCAACTCGTCGGTGTCGATAATGGGGAACAAGCCAGCCGTGAACGCTATAAAGCACAACCAGATGGTTCTTGGATTCGCAGAGCCTTTAACGGTAAAGGGGTTGCCATTGTCAAATCAACTGAACAAGCAGGTAAATTCACACTAACAGCCCATTCTGATCTCTTGAAATCTAGTCAAGTAACGGTCTTTACTGGTAAAAAAGAAGACCAAGAAAAGACTGTTCTCGGGACAGAAGTACCAAAAGTACGTACTGTTATTGAGAAAGAGCCAAAAATGCCGAAGACAGTCGGTTTTATCTACAGTGATGGCAGTCGTGAAAAACGTCCAGTAACTTGGTCTTCAGTTGATGTGAGCCAAGCAGGAGTTGTGACTGTTAAAGGTATGGCAGACGGACGTGAAGTTGAGGCTCGTGTCGAAATTCTAGCAATTGCAAATGAGCTTCCAACTGTTAAGCGTGTTGCTCCAGGAACAGACTTGAGCGCTGTTGACAAATACGTTTCTATTGCTGTTACGGATGGAAGCGTTCAAGAATACGAAGTTGATAAGTGGGAGATTGCGGAAGCAGATAAAGCTAAACTGTCAGTTGCAGGATCACGTATTCCAATGACTGGCCAACTGGGTGGTGAGACTATTCACGCTACCCTTGTAGTAGAAGATGGTGATGTTGCAGCACCTGTAGCACCAAATGTAACAGTAGGTGGTGAATCTGTCACTGGTCTTACTACTCAAAATCCAATGCAATATCGAACTCTTGCTTACGGTGCATCCTTGCCAGAAGTTGTAGCAAGTGCTGAAAATGCAGCTGTTACAGTGGTGCAAGCAAGCGTAGCAAACGGCATGCGTGCAAGCATCTATGTTCAACCAAAAGATGGTGGCCCTCTTCAAACCTATGCAATTCAATTCCTTGAAGAAGCACCAAAAATTGACCACTTGAGGTTACAAGTAGAGAAAGCTGACGGTCTTAAAGAAGATCAAACAGTGAAATTGTCTGTCCTTGCCCACTATCAAGACGGAACACAAGCAGTTTTACCAGCAGATAAAGTGAACTTCTCTACAAGTGGTGAAGGGGAAGTCGCAGTTCGTAAAGGAATGCTTGAGTTGCATAAGCCAGGAACAGTCACTCTCAAAGCAGAATATGAGGGGGTTACAGGTCAAATCGATCTCACGATTCAGGCCAATACTGAGAAAAAAGTAGCCCAATCTATCCGTCCAGTAAACGTAGTAACAGACTTGCATCAGGAACCAAGCCTTCCAGCAACAGTAACAGTTGAGTATGACAAAGGTTTCCCTAAAGCCCACAAAGTCACTTGGCAAGCTATTCCAAAAGAAAAACTTGATCACTATCAAACCTTTGAAGTTCTAGGTAAAGTTGAAGGTCTTGATCTTGAAGCGCGTGCAAAAGTCTCTGTAGAAGGTATCGTTTCAGTCGAAGAAGTTAGTGTGACAACCCCAATCGCAGAAGCACCACAATTACCAGAAAGTGTTCGTACCTACGATTCAAATGGTCACGTTTCATCAGCTAAGGTTACTTGGGATGCGATTCGTCCAGACCAATACGCCGAGGAGGGTGTCTTTACAGTTAATGGTCGCCTAGAAGGTACGCAATTAACAACTAAACTTCATGTTCGCGTATCTGCTCAAACTGAGAAGGGAGCAAATATTTCTGACCAATGGACCGGATCAGAATTGCCACTTGCCTTTGCTTCAGACTCAAATCCAACTGATCCTGTTTCAAACGTCAACGATAAATTGATTTCCTTTAATGACCGCCCAGCTAACCGTTGGACAAACTGGAACCGTACTAATCCAGAAGCTTCAGTTGGTGTCCTATTCGGAGATTCAGGTATTTTGAGCAAACGTTCAGTTGATAATCTAAGTGTCGGATTCCACGAAGACCACGGAGTTGGTGTACCGAAGTCTTATGTGATTGAATATTATGTAGGTAAGACCGTTCCAACAGCTCCTAAGAATCCTAGCTTTGTAGGCAATGAAGAACATGTGTTTAATGATCCTGCAAACTGGAAACCTGTTACAAATCTAAAAGCTCCTGCTCAACTCAAGGCTGGAGAAATGAATCACTTTAGCTTTGATAAGGTTGAAACCTATGCTGTCCGTATTCGTATGGTTCGACTAGATAGCAAGAAAGGAACATCTATCACAGAAGTACAAATCTTTGCGAAACAAGTTGCGGCAGCTAAACAAGGACAGACAAGAATCCAAGTTGACGGTAAAGATTTGGCAAACTTCAACCCTGATTTGAAAGACTACTACCTTGAGTCTGTAGATGGAAAAGTTCCTGCAGTAACAGCAAGTGTTAGCAACAATGGTCTCGCGACTGTTGTTCCAAGTGTTCGTGAAGGTGAGCCGGTTCGTGTCATCGCGAAAGCTGAAAATGGCGACATCTTAGGTGAATACCGTCTACACTTCACAAACGATAAAGACCTACTCTCTCGTAAACCTCTTGCTGCGGTTAAACAAGCTCGTTTGTGATAAGATGTGTATAGGTCATTTATGTTAGTTCCTTTCAGACAAATGTGGTGTTTATCTGAGCCTAACATAGATGGCTTTTTCTGTCTAGCTTAATTTTACAAATTGGGATAATTAATCAATAAGATTCTTGCTGCTGATTATCGTGTTACTTTTCATTATAGAATCTTAGGGAACTTTCTAAAAAGAAGTCAGAATTCTTGTTTATCATTGAAATAATAGCCTTGATTTGATATGATGGAAATATGAAGAAAAATATGAACCGTGTTTCTCACGATAAAAAGAGAAGGTTATTGCTTTCCTTTGTTGGGATCTTAGGAATCGCTATGATTCTTTTGGGAAGTGCCATTGGCTACAAGGTTCTACAAAAGCAATCTTATGAACAAAAAATTGAAGCGTTAAAAAGCGAAAAGGACCAGCAATTCAACTCAGGTAGTCAGAAGGACCATTTCCGAAAAGGGCAAGCTGAGGTGATTGCCTACTACCCTCTGCAAGGAGAGGAAGTCATTGCATCTGTTAGAGAAAAAATCAACCAAGATATCAAAGAAAATCTAGAAGATAAAGAGGATCTGGTCTTTTATTATACTGAGCAGCTGGATCCTGTCCTTAAGGGAGTTGTTGCTCGTAATATCAGTAAGCAAGTCTACGATTTGTCTGCAGCAAAGGTTGAAGAAAAAGAAAAGACTTCCTTAGGGAAAATTTTCTTGACTGAAGATGGGAAAGCTTTTGACCTCAGTAAACTCTTCAAAGATGCAAGCAAGGCTAAGGAACTCTTACTGAGTCAAATCAAATCAACTCTAGAAGATAAGAAACTTGACCAGGCAAAAATTGATCAAGTTATAAAGAGCTTCACAGATCAGGATTTGGCATCTTGGAGTTTTGATTATAAAGATAGTCAAATCATCCTTTATCCTGCTAATCCTGGAGAGACTGTTGAAGAAATTGCTTTACCAATATCCAGTTTCTTTGATGTCATTGAGTCCTCTTATCTATTAGAAAAGGATGCGGAACTCTACCAATCTTACTTTGCTAAGAAAAATAAAAAGGTTGTTGCCTTGACCTTTGATGATGGTCCAAATCCGACTACAACTCCACAAGCTTTGGATACCTTGGCTAAGTACGGTGTAAAGGCAACCTTCTTTGTACTTGGAAAAAACATAGCAGGAAATGAAGATCTTCTGAAACGAATGAAATCGGAAGGTCATGTTGTGGGAAATCATAGCTGGGATCATCCTGTCCTTTCTAAATTATCTCTCGAAGATGCTAAAAAGCAAATCACTGATACAGAAGATTTGTTAACTCAAGTTTTAGGATCAAGCTCTAAACTGATGCGCCCACCTTATGGTGCCATCACTGATGATATTCGAAATAGTCTTGACTTGAGTTTTATCATGTGGGATGTGGATAGTTTAGACTGGAAGAGCAAGAATGAAGCTGCTATTTTGACAGAAATTCAACACCAAGTTCGTAATGGTTCTATCATTCTCATGCATGATATCCATGGTCCTTCTGTCAATTCTCTACCAAGTGTCATTGAGTATCTAAAGGGTGAAGGGTATACATTTGTGACCGTTCCCGAATTGCTCAATTCTCGCTTGAAAGCTCACGAAATTTATTATGATCGTGATCAATAATCTTCAAAATCTAAAGGAGCAAGTGTTCTGGTAATCAGCCTTTGTTTCTTTAGATTTTCTTCACATAGAAAGGAAAAACGATGAAATCATATACCCTTAATAATGGAGTTTCAATTCCTGTTCTAGGATTTGGAACATGGAAGGCTGAAAATGGAGAAGTAGCCTACCAAGCTGTTTTAGAAGCCTTAAAGGCTGGTTATCGTCATATCGATACTGCAGCTATCTATAAAAATGAGGAAAGTGTTGGTCGTGCTATTCGAGATAGCGGTGTTCCACGCCAAGAAATCTTTGTAACGACCAAACTCTGGAATACCAATCACAGCTATGATGAAACTCGCCATGCATTTGAAGAATCAATGGAAAAACTGGGATTGGATTATCTAGATTTGTACCTTATTCATTGGCCAAATCCAAAACCACTAAGAGAAAATGACGAATGGAAAACTCGCAATGCTGAAGTCTGGCGAGCGATGGAGGATCTTTACAAAGAAGGCAAAATCCGTGCTATCGGCGTTAGTAATTTCCTTCCCCATCATTTGGATGCTTTGCTTGAGACAGTAAGAGTCATTCCGGCGGTCAATCAGGTACGCTTGGCACCAGGAGTTTATCAAGAGGAAGTGGTTGACTACTGTAAAGAGAAAGGAATTCTCTTAGAGGCTTGGGGGCCTTTTGGGCAAGGGGAGTTGTTTGAACAGAAAGAAGTCCAAGAAATTGCTACTAAGCATGGGAAATCAGTGGCTCAAATTGCCTTGGCTTGGAGTTTGGCAGAAGGATTTTTACCTCTACCTAAGTCAGTGACAGCCTCTCGCATTCAGAGCAATCTGGACTGTTTTGGGATTGAACTCAGCAAAGAAGAACGAGAAATCTTAAAGAAAATCTCGGTGACTTCTGGCGCACCACGTGTGGATGAGATGGATTTTTAGTTTGTGAAATCTATTTATACTGAAATAAAGAAGACTAGGAATTTTTAATCCTAGTCTTTTTGTGTATAAAAAATCTAAATTATTTGTATAATAAAATAGTTTTATAAATTGAAATAAATGAACAAGTTTAGAAAATATTGCTTTAATAGAACAAATAACACGAACGATAAAATTAAATAAGCAAGATATATACGTAAATATTACATTTTTGTGACAATTCAGATTTTTATGAAAATTTAGGATTATTTGCGTTATAATAGGTATACTTTAAAGAAAAAGGAGATTATTTATGAATAGACGACAACGTTTTTCATTAAGGAAATACAAATTTGGTCTTGCTTCAGTTTTATTGGGAACTGCTTTGGTTTTTGGAGCAAGTCAAGTCAGTGCCAATGAGCAGAGTACAGGTGAAAATCAAGCTCAAACTGAGGCAATCAAGACAGAGCTAAAAGACGATAAACACTCAAACTCTTCAACTGACCAAACCAATACTAATGGGATAGCACCAGTAGTTGGAGAGAAACAAGAAGTTGAAACTTCTAAAGAGGATGCTAGTAAACAAGATGCTAAGGTAGATGCTCCGGTTGATAAAACTGCTGAAGCCCAAGAATCAGGAAAAGATAGCGCAGTTGCAAAAGAAGAAAATCAAGGTGTCGTCCAAAAAGAAACAACAGTCGATACCAGTACAGCGCCTGCTACTGAGAAGGCTTCTAACATAGAGAACAAAGAGGCTCAAGCAACGACAGCTCCTAAAACTACTGGAGAAACGGCAACTACTGAAAAAGAACAAGAAAAAGCTGAGTCTGCAAAACCCAATAGTCTTTCAAGCAATGATATCATCACAGTACCAAAAACTTGGAAGGCTGGTTACAAGGGGACGGGGACCGTTGTTGCCATTATTGACTCTGGACTTGATTTGAATCATGAGGTTCTTCGAATTTCAGATCCATCAAAAGCAAAATTTAAAAACAAGGAAGCTATCGAAGCAGCTAAAAAGGCTGCTGGAATCGACTACGGTAAATGGTATAGCGATAAGGTTGTCTATGCCTATGACTACTTTGACGGAACAGATAAGATCAAAGAAGCAGAAAGAACTTCTCATGGGATGCACGTGACAGGGATTGCTGCTGGAAATCCTGATAAAGAAGCACCGAATGGTGAAAAGGTCTATGGTGTTGCACCAGAAGCCCAAGTCATGTTTATGCGTGTCTTCTCAGATCGCCAAAAAACGACAAGTTCGGCCCTTTATGTAAAGGCGATTGATGACGCAGTTGCCTTGGGAGCAGATGCCATTAATATGAGTTTGGGATCTAGTACTGGTTCTATGGTGGATGCTGGTTCTGATATTGTGGATGCTATCAAACGGGCTCGTGCCAAGGGAGTTTCTGTTCTTATCTCAGCAGGAAATAGCAATACATTCGGAAATGGTTATTCAAAACCGCTAGCCGAAAACCCAGACTATGGCTTGGTTGGAAATCCATCCACTGTTGAAGACTCAATTTCAGTTGCTTCTGTCAACAATAAAACATTGACGACAGCGGTTTTTGAAGTCAAAGGTCTAGAGGGAAATGCCAGCCTTCATAACGGAAAATTTGATTATAGTCAACCTGAAGCAGATAAAGACTTTGAAAAGGGAAAAGAGTATGAATATGTCGAAGCAGGGTTAGGTCGTGAAGAAGACTTTGCGAAGTTGGATTTAACTGGGAAACTGGCCCTCATTCAGCGTGGAGCTATGAACTTTTCAGAGAAAATCAAAAATGCACGAAAACACGATGCAGTTGGTGCTTTGATCTACAATAATGTAGAAGGTGCAAACATTAATATGGCTATTGATGATGAAGCAAAGAAAATTCCTTCTGTATTTATTTCTAAACAGTATGGTGAAGCCTTAAAATCAGGAAAATACAAGATTGTTTTTAATGACAAGATGGATAATCGCCCTTCTGATGTAGCCAATCAGCTATCTGACTTTTCAAGTTGGGGAGTGACTACTGATGGACAATTGAAACCGGATGTGACAGCTCCTGGTGGCAATATCTACTCATCCTTTAATGACAATACCTATGGTAGTATCAGCGGAACCAGTATGGCAGCTCCTCACGTTACAGGTGTTGCGGTTCTGGTTAAGGAATACCTTCAAAAACACCATCCAGAATTGACTCCTGAGCAAGTATCAGAGACTGTCAAGGCCTTGATCATGTCAACTGCAAAACCACATGTTAATAAGGATACAGGCACTTATACCTCTCCTCGTCAGCAAGGTTCTGGTATTGTGGATACAGCTGCTGCAGTGTCAACAGATCTCTATGTAACGGGTGAAAATGGTTATCCAAGTGTGACTTTAGGAAATGTTGGAGATCAATTTACTTTCAAGGTCACTGTGCACAATATTTCAGATACTGACCGTACTCTCAAGATGGTAGTGAATACCAATACAGACGAAGTCCAAGATGGGAAATTCACCCTTCGACCTCGAAAACTAACGGAGACAGTCTGGCCTGAAGTGACGGTCAAAGCCCACAGCAGTCAAACAGTCACTGTTAAAGTAGATGCTCGAAAATTTGCTGCTGAACTCAGCAAACAAATGCCAAATGGCTATTTCCTTGAAGGGTTTGTTCGATTTGTAGATCCAGCAGATGATGGGGATGTTGTGAGTCTTGCATTTATGGGCTTCCGAGGTGAATTCCAAAATCTCCCTGCTGTCGAAAAACCAATTTACAACCTTGTTCGAGAAGGGAAAAATGGATTTTACACGGAAGTAGACAAGGAAAATCCTGCCGTTAACTACTCTAATGATGCGACCTATCTAGCAAGCTTGCAAAATGATCTTCTTGTTTCTAAAGGTCAACGCCAAGGACGCCGAATTACCGTTCTTGGAATCGAACAAAATGCTGAAGGTAAGCATGTTCTTCAGTTGGACGAAAAAGGGAATGTCCGTATTGCCATTTCTCCAAATGATGATGGAAACAAAGACCTAGTTGAATACAAAACGGTTGCTTTGAGAAATCTTGTAAATCTTCGGGCAACAGTTTATGCGGCTACGGATACTAAGCATGAACATCCTATTTGGGAGGGCGATGCAAAGGATCTTCGCAAGAATTACTTTGATGGTGACAGTAGAAATCTGAAGAGTTATATTCTAGATAATACTGCTTGGAGAGGCCAGGATTTTGATGGTAATACCGTTGCGGATGGTTTATATGACTATGTTATCAGTTATACACCAGACGTTCCAGGAGCAAAAGAACAATACACGACCTTTAAAATTCAAATTGATACTCAAAAACCTGTCATTACAAGTGGTTATATTCGCTTTAAAGATGGAAATCAAGAATTCGTAGCTCGCAAACCAAAAGATGTGGGTCAAGGCGGTATCCTTTCAGAAAAAGTCTTCTATATCACACCATTTGACAAGAAAGGGACCATGGTTCTAACTGGAAAGGACCAGTCTGGAACGCGTGCGCTTGAGAACACCCATCTGATTAAGGCCAATGCTGACGGTAGTTATACACTTCCTAAGGATGTTGACAAGGCTAATATTTACTATCTTGTTGAGGACTATGCAGGAAATGTCGACTATATCTCGCTTGCCGAACTTGTGCGCGATCAAAATAGTGGTCGAGTGAAAATCGCCTTGAAGGATGCGAAAACAAACCAAGATATTGATACCCTCTATGTCTATCGAATCAAAAATAGCAAGGGACAATATGTCGATGTCGACAAGTCAAAAGTGATTCATTTCTTACAGTTTGGTCATTATACAGCAGAAATTTTCAGTTATGACCGAACAGAATTGAAATTTATCAGTGCCTTGTCCCAAGAGTTTGACCTGACGGAAGAAAATAGTTTCCAAACCATTACCTTCCTAGCAAAACTCCTAGAGTATGCACCAGTATCTGTTTCCTTCAATCAAGCAGTTCCAAAGACAACTACAGTAGTTCTGAAAGGAGAAGATGGGACAAGTATCACTCTTCCTGCTGAAAAATACGGTCAATACGCCTTTGGTAAGAAAGTTGCTACAGGTCGTTATACTGTACAAGTCACCTTGCCAACTGGATATGAACTCCTTGAAGATCTCGTTTCCTTGCTCGTTCAGCCAGGTCGAAATAATGCTTTGCGCCTATCTGTTGTGTCTAAGTTGGCCTTGATTGCTGCGGTAAATCAACAAAAAGAACTGGTAGAAACGTCTCGTTACTTTAATAGTAGTGCAGATAAGAGAAAAGCTTATGATCAAGCTTTCCAAGTGGCGCAGTCAGCCTTGTCAAGCAAGTTGAAGCAAGAATTGATTGATGGCGTTCTCGCTAGTCTTGAAGCTGCTGGTAAGACTTTGGATGGAAAAGATTTGAACGTGGCAGCCTTGAAAGAAGCTATGAAAGCTTACTACGCAACGACTAAAACTGGACGATATGCTAATGCCAAGGAAAAAGTACGTCGAGCTTATGATCGTGCCTTCCAAGAAATTGCCTTACTAGCTGTGGACCCTAAAGTCAAACAGGATCAAATAGACCAATCTCTCATTGCCCTAGCTACAGCTAAAAGCAAACTAAATGGCAAGGCCACAGACTTCTCTAGTCTAAAGAAACTGGTCAAGGATGAACGTCTCTTCCAAGAAAAGAATGCGAGATTTATCTATGCAGATAAGAAAGAAAAAGCAGCTTATCTTCTAGTCTTTAAAGAAGCACAGGAACTCCTTAAAGATCCAGGAGCGAGCCAAGAAGATGTCAAAGATGCCATTACAGTCTTGAAACAAGCCAAGAGAAATCTACATGGCAAAAAACCAAAAGCAAGAAGACATCCTTAAACAGGAGTTTCTGAAGCTTTACTGATAAATGAGTCTGGAACTTTGTTTTCAGACTCATTTTTGGTTTACACTAGCTAGGAAATCTGCTATAATACTAGCTAGGAAAGAAAGTCTTATGGCGTTCTTCAAGCGAGCTTGGGATAGTGGGAGCCAAGTAGGACAAGGTAAGAAACTGGCGCTTTCTGTCGTATTTTAAAAAACAATGAAGTAATAAATTAGGGTGGAACCGCGTTTCTGACGCCCCTAGGTCACAGACTTAGGAGTAAAGACACGGTTCTTTTTGTATCCAAAGTCACAAGAATTTATAAAAAGGAGTAAATAATGTCTAAAAAATTGACTTTCCAGGAAATCATCCTTACTTTGCAACAATTTTGGAATGACCAAGGTTGTATGCTCATGCAGGCTTATGATAATGAAAAAGGTGCGGGAACAATGAGTCCTTACACTTTCCTTCGTGCTATCGGGCCTGAACCATGGAATGCGGCTTATGTAGAGCCATCACGTCGTCCTGCTGACGGTCGTTACGGAGAAAACCCTAACCGTCTTTACCAACACCACCAATTCCAAGTGGTTATGAAGCCTTCTCCATCAAATATCCAAGAGCTTTACCTTGAGTCTTTGGAAAAATTGGGTATCAATCCTTTGGAGCACGATATTCGTTTCGTTGAGGACAACTGGGAAAACCCTTCTACTGGTTCAGCTGGTCTTGGATGGGAAGTTTGGCTTGATGGTATGGAAATCACTCAGTTCACCTATTTCCAACAAGTTGGTGGATTGGCAACTGGTCCTGTGACTGCGGAAGTTACCTATGGTTTGGAGCGTTTGGCTTCTTACATCCAAGAAGTGGACTCTGTCTATGATATCGAGTGGGCCGATGGTGTAAAATACGGAGAAATCTTCATCCAGCCTGAGTACGAGCATTCAAAATATTCCTTTGAAATTTCTGATCAAGAAATGTTGCTTGAAAACTTTGATAAGTTTGAAAAGGAAGCTGGTCGTGCCTTGGAAGAAGGCTTGGTTCACCCTGCCTATGACTATGTTCTCAAATGTTCACATACCTTTAATCTGCTTGACGCGCGTGGTGCCGTATCTGTAACAGAGCGTGCAGGCTATATCGCTCGTATCCGTAACTTAGCCCGTGTCGTAGCCAAAACCTTTGTCGCAGAACGCAAACGCCTAGGATACCCACTTTTGGATGAAGCAACACGAGCTAAACTCTTAGCTGAAGACGCAGAATAGTGAGTAATACTGTGCTCTAAAATCGTTAGAGGCAAGTCGAAGACTTGCTAGAGGGATATGCACCGCTGTACTGTTATGTGGGGATTTTTGAAACCTTAGGTTCAAAAATCAGTCAGCTAAATCCACTTTGATGAGACTGTTGGAAATCTTGTTCAATTTTGCATTAGATTTCCATTCAGACTCACAAAGTTAGTTAGCGACGTCCCCAGTACCTAAGGTGCATATCAAAAAAGACTGAAGAAAATGTAAAGGAAAAAACATGACAAAAAACTTATTAGTAGAACTCGGTCTTGAAGAGTTACCAGCCTACGTAGTAACTCCAAGCGAAAAACAACTAGGTGAAAAAATGGCAGCCTTCCTCAAGGAAAACCGCCTGTCTTTTGAAGCCATTCAAACCTTCTCCACACCACGTCGTTTGGCTGTTCGTGTGACTGGTCTTGCAGACAAACAGTCTGATTTGACAGAAGATTTCAAGGGACCAGCAAAGAAAATTGCCTTGGATGGTGATGGAAACTTCACCAAAGCAGCTCAAGGATTTGTCCGTGGGAAAGGCTTGACAGTTGAAGATATTGAATTCCGTGAAATCAAGGGTGAAGAGTATGTCTATGTTACCAAGGAAGAAGTGGGTAAACCAGTTGAAGCCATTGTTCCTGGTGTTGTAGATGTCTTGAAGTCCTTGACTTTCCCTGTCAGCATGCACTGGGCTAACAACACTTTTGAGTATATCCGCCCTGTACACACTTTGACAGTTCTCTTGGACGAGCAAGAGTTTGATTTGGATTTCCTTGATATCAAGGGGGGTCGTGTGAGCCGTGGTCATCGTTTCTTGGGACAAGAAACTAAGATTCAGTCAGCATTGAGCTACGAAGAAGACCTTCGTGCACAGTTTGTAATCGCGGATCCTCGTGAACGTGAGCAAATGATTGTTAATCAAATCAAAGAAATCGAGGCAAAACATGGTATACGTATCGAAATTGATGCGGACTTGCTGAACGAAGTCTTGAACTTGGTTGAATATCCAACTGCCTTTATGGGTAGTTTTGATGCCAAATACCTTGAAGTTCCAGAAGAAGTCTTGGTGACTTCGATGAAGGAACACCAACGTTACTTTGTTGTCCGCGATCAAGATGGTAAACTCTTACCAAACTTCATTTCTGTTCGTAATGGAAACGCAGAGCATTTGGGAAATGTCATCAAGGGTAATGAAAAAGTCTTAGTTGCCCGCTTGGAAGACGGAGAATTCTTCTGGCGTGAAGACCAAAAATTGGTCATTTCAGATCTTGTTGAAAAATTGAACCAGGTGACCTTCCATGAAAAGATTGGTTCCCTTCGTGAACACATGATTCGTACAGGTCAGATTGCCGTCCTTTTGGCGGAAAAAGCTGGTTTATCAGTGGATGAAACGATTGATCTTGCCCGCGCAGCATCCATTTATAAGTTTGACTTGTTGACAGGGATGGTTGGTGAGTTTGATGAACTCCAAGGAATTATGGGTGAGAAATATGCCCTTCTTGCTGGGGAAACTCCAGCAGTTTCGGCTGCCATTCGTGAACACTACATGCCTACATCAGCGGATGGAGCTCTCCCAGAGAGCAAGATCGGAGCCATTCTAGCCATTGCAGACAAATTGGATACGATTTTGAGTTTCTTCTCAGTGGGCTTGATTCCATCAGGTTCTAATGACCCTTATGCCCTTCGTCGTGCAACGCAAGGTGTAGTTCGTATTTTGGATGCTTTTGGTTGGCACATTGCTATGGATGAGTTGATTGATAGCCTTTATGCTTTGAAATTTGACAGCTTGACTTATGCAAATAAAGCAGAGGTCATGGACTTTATCAAGGCTCGTGTTGATAAGATGATGGGTTCTACTCCGAAAGATATTAAGGAAGCGGTTCTTGCAAGCTCGAACTTTGTCGTGGCGGATATGTTGGAAGCAGCAAGTGCTCTTGTCGAAGCAAGCAAGGAAGAAAACTTCAAACCGTCTGTCGAATCTCTCTCACGTGCTTTCAACTTGGCTGAGAAAGCTGAAGGATCTGAAACAGTTGATTTTGCTCTTTTTGAAAATGAAGAAGAGAAAGCCTTGGTGGAAGCAGTAGAGTCACTCGTTTTATCAGGGACTGCAAGTCAGCAATTAGAACAACTCTTTGCGCTTAGACCAATTATTGATGCTTTCTTTGAGAATACTATGGTAATGACCGATGATCAAGATATTCGTCAAAATCGATTGGCCATCTTGTCGCAATTAACCAAGAAAGCAGCTAAGCTTGCACGCTTTAACCAAATCAATACCAAGTAGACTCTCTATTAAATAAACTGTATCTTTTTACAAAGGAGATAAACATGGATTCAAAAAAAATCGCTCGTATCAACGAGCTCGCTAAAAAGAAAAAAACAGAAGGCTTAACTTCTGCTGAAAAAGTAGAACAAGCTAAACTTCGTGAGGAATACATTGAAGGCTATCGTCGTGCTGTTCGTCACCATATTGAAGGAATTAAAATTGTAGACGAGGAAGGAAATGACGTAACGCCAGAAAAACTACGCCAAGTACAACGTGAAAAAGGTTTACATGGTCGTAGTTTAGATGATCCTAACTCATAAAATGAAAGGGGGCTGTAGATGATTTACAAGCCCTTTTTCTGTTGTAATAAAAAAAGGAGCCATTTGGCTCCTTTTTAGTTTCTTAGTTACTTGCGCCAGAAGTAGCGTCTGCGCCACCACTGTGGCCTCCAGCGTCACCTGAATCAGAAGCACCAGAAGTAGCATCGGCATCTCCATGACTTCCAGCAGCAGGAGCAAATGGTCCGCTACCACCAACCAAACGTTGACCCGTTTCTTTTAGGTACCAGTCAAGCCATGGTTGGAAGTTAAAGACAATTTCATTTATTCCAGCGTATGATCCATCAGGATAGTACATCGCTTGGTAGTTGTGGGTGTTGATGACACCTGCAGGAGAACCTGGAACGATCGTACGGACGTATTCTTGGTTTCCGTTACGAAGTGTTCCGATAACCCACTCTACATTCTTCATACGTGCTGGTGGAAGAGATCCATGAACAGTCGACATACGGTTACCTGATTGAGGTGGTACACGTTTGGCAAACATGGTGTCTGGATCTTGGTGAGCGTTATTGTAGTAGAGGAATTGGTTGTTATCGTCAGCGTATGTCAATTCAAATGGCATAGCTTTCAAGAACATATCAATTTGGTTAACTGTCAGGATACCATGGTCCAGTTTGACATAGGTATCACCAGAAACAGCTCCAGTGATTGCAGCAACTTTTTCTACCCATTCTGGATCGTCAGGATCAACTTCTGTGATGGTTGTAGCGATTGGTTTTCCACAATCCAAGTCTTCTGGTTCGATTGGTTTTGGTTTTTTCAATTTCGAAACGACTCCTACGTATTTTACAAAGTTATCTAAGCAAGTTTCAAGGAATTTAACAGTGCCTTCGTTGGTGATATTTCCGTCGTTATCAAAAGCTTCCTTAGCTTTACCAAGAAGGAATTCGTTACCTGGAAGCGTGTAGGCATTGACACCTGGAGCATCAAGGATTTTACGGAGGTGAACTTGGGCACGTGATGTTCCTTGGTCGTAGTATGATGCACCTACAATCATAACAGGCTTGTTTTCAAATGGATGAACTTCGTATGAAAGCCATTCAAGTACAGATTTGAGAGAAGCTGAGATAGTGTGGTTGTGCTCAGGAGTGGCGATAATGACACCATCAGCACGTGTAATCTTGTTATACAAGAAGCGCAATTGGAAACTTTCGTCCCATTTTTCGTCTTGGTTAAACATTGGAACTTCATCGATTTCAAGAACTTCTAATTCAAATTTGAATTTGAAATTGCGACGAATAAATTCCAAGAGTTTGCGGTTATATGATTGATCGTAGTTTGATCCAACAAGTCCAACAAATTTCATTCTTTCGGTCTCCTATCTTACAAATTTTCCCAGTCAAATTCTTCTGCATCTTTGCGAAGCAATTCTTGTGCATTGCGCAATTTTTCAGTAATCTTCACAAAGATACGGAAGTCATCAAAGATGGCATCCAATTTCTTGATGACATCAAGGTCAACTAAGTCGCCACTTGGGTTAAATGCTTGAAGAGAGTGTGAGAGCAAGAATTCATCTGGTAGAACATTTGCCTTAATTTCAGGAGCGTTCAAGATTTGACGAAGCTGCAATTGGGCACGAGATGAACCAAGTGTACCATAGGAAGCACCAGTGATCATGATTGGTTTGTTCAAAAGTGGGTAGATACCGTAAGATAGCCAAGCAAGAGCGCTCATCAAAACCGCAGGGATAGAGTGGTCGTACTCAGGAGTACCGACAATCACACCGTCAGATGCTTCAATTTTAGCAGCAATTTCAAGAATTTCATCTGGAAGTTGCTTATCTGCTGGCTTGTTGAAAACAGGGATATCCTTGATTTCAACGAGTTCAATTTCAGCTTTATCAGCAAAGTGTTTTTGCATGTATTGGAGCAATTGGCGATTTGTAGAACGTTTAGAGTTCGTTCCAACAATGGCAATAAGTTTTAGCATGAGATTTCCTTTCTCTTTTTACATAATACAATTTTGAAGGCCTGAAGAACATGCAAGGCGTCCCTCTTTGTCGATGAGGATGGCTTCAATCCCATCTATACTTTCGACTTGCCAGAGGATAGAAGCGCTACGTTCTCCAAATAGGCGGGTTGTCCAAATCTCACCATCAACGGACTTATCTGAGATAATCGTTAGGCTAGCGAGGTCTGTTTCGACAGGGAATCCTGTCTCACTATCAAAGATATGGTGATAGTCTTTTCCATCTACTGTCAGGTGGCGTTCATAGATACCTGAAGTGACAACGGATTTGTTAGACGCAGGAATGGTTAGGAGATGATTGCCACGAGGATTTTGCGGATCTTGAATCCCAATCTGCCAGGCTTTCCCTTCTTTAGCTTGGTTATTCCCGATGGTGAGGATATTTCCTCCGAGATTGATCAAGGCAGAGGTGACACCGTGTGCTTTTAAATACTGGGCAACCTTATCTGCACTATAGCCCTTGGCTAAGCAACCTAGATCAAGCTTCATTCCTTTCTTCTCTAAAAAAACAGTAGAGCTAGTCGGATCCAACTTGATAAAATGCGGGTCAACTAGGGGCAAGACAGCTTCGATTTCGTTTAACTCTGGAAGTCGTGCATCTGTAAATCCGATTCGCCAGGTTTGAATCAAGGGACCGATACTGATATTTAGATGGCTAGAGGGAGCTAGGCTGTGCTCCAGTCCAAGAGCAATCAGTTCAAATAGGTCAGGATGAACCTTAACAGGTGTGATTCCAGCCTGGTGATTGATTTCCATCAGTTCGGATTCTTGACTGTTGGCGTTGAAGCGGTACTCGAGCTCTTTGAGCAAATCAAAGGCTCCTTGAAGCAGGCAATCGGCCTGTTCATCTACTAATGAAATAGTGATAATTGTTCCCATTAGTCGTTCAGAACGTGAACGAAGAGGCAAGCTACCAACTCCTTTCTTCTTCTTCAGAGGAAATATTCAAGTTAGGTTAAATTTTTTGATAATTGAACCCCTTACATTTTATTCCTATGTTTCTAGCATAACATAAAGTCAGCGTTTTCACAAATAAATTTTAACAAAAAGTCAAGTAATATGCTCAAAAAATATAAGAAAAGGTTAGAAACTCAAAAAAATAATATAATAAAGCTTAAAATTGCTTAAAATAATAGAATTCTAAGCAAATACCTTGTAAACGCTAACAATAAATGTTATACTAGAAAAGTAAATTTTAAATTAAAGGTAGGAATTTTTCTATGAGTAAAATCGTTGTAGTTGGTGCAAACCACGCTGGTACAGCATGTATCAATACTATGTTGGACAACTTTGGACATGAAAATGAAATCGTTGTATTTGACCAAAACTCAAATATTTCATTCCTTGGTTGTGGAATGGCGCTTTGGATCGGGGAACAAATTGATGGTCCAGAAGGTCTCTTCTACTCTGATAAAGAAAAATTGGAAGCAAAAGGTGCTAAAATCTACATGAACTCACCTGTTCTTTCAATCGACTATGACAACAAGGTTGTTACAGCAGAAGTTGAAGGAAAAGAGCACAAAGAATCTTATGACAAATTGATCTTTGCGACTGGTTCAACTCCAATCTTGCCTCCAATCGAAGGTGTTGAAATTGTCAAAGGTAACCGCGAATTCAAGACAACTCTTGAAAATGTTCAATTTGTTAAGTTGTACCAAAATGCTGAAGAAGTTATCAATAAACTTGCTGATAAGAGCAAGCACCTTGAGCGCATCGCAGTTGTTGGTGGTGGTTACATCGGTGTTGAGCTTGCTGAAGCCTTTGAACGTCTTGGAAAAGAAGTTGTACTTGTTGACATCGTAGACACTGTGTTGAACGGCTACTACGACAAAGACTTCACTCAAATGATGGCGAAGAACTTGGAAGACCACAACATCCGCTTGGCGCTTGGTCAAACTGTAAAAGCAATCCAAGGTGATGGCAAAGTAGAACGCTTGGTCACAGACAAAGAAACATTTGATGTGGATATGGTTGTTCTTGCAGTTGGTTTCCGTCCTAACACAGCTCTTGCTGATGGTAAGATTGAACTCTTCCGCAACGGTGCCTTCCTTGTAGACAAGAAACAAGAAACATCAATTCCAGGTGTTTATGCAGTAGGTGACTGTGCGACTGTTTATGACAATGCTCGTAAAGACACTAGCTACATCGCTCTTGCATCTAACGCTGTACGTACTGGTATCGTTGGTGCTTACAATGCTTGTGGACATGAATTGGAAGGAATCGGTGTGCAAGGATCAAACGGTATTTCAATCTATGGTCTTCACATGGTTTCAACTGGTTTGACTCTTGAAAAAGCAAAAGCAGCAGGTTACAATGCAACTGAAACTGGCTTTAATGATCTTCAAAAACCAGAATTTATGAAGCATGACAACCACGAAGTTGCCATCAAGATTGTCTTTGATAAAGACAGCCGCGAAATCCTTGGTGCACAAATGGTTTCACATGATGCTGCTATCAGTATGGGAATCCATATGTTCTCACTTGCTATCCAAGAGCATGTAACAATCGATAAATTGGCCTTGACAGACCTATTCTTCTTGCCACACTTCAACAAACCATACAACTACATCACAATGGCTGCACTTACAGCTGAAAAATAACAATAGCTGAGCTATCTGGCCTTAAGTTAAGGTCAGATAGTTTTTTTAATCCATCTGTACCCAGACAATTATTGTTTTTCTATCTTGTACTTCATTCTAATCTGGCCTAAAATGAAATGGTAGCTACCAATACAAATGATGAGGATTAAGAAATGACTGAAAATCGTTATGAACTAAATAAAAACTTGGCACAGATGCTCAAAGGTGGGGTTATCATGGACGTTCAGAACCCTGAACAGGCTCGTATCGCAGAGGCTGCTGGTGCGGCAGCTGTTATGGCCTTGGAACGGATTCCAGCTGATATTCGTGCAGCTGGTGGAGTTTCTCGTATGAGTGATCCAAAGATGATTAAGGAAATCCAAGAAGCGGTCAGTATTCCAGTGATGGCCAAGGTCAGAATCGGGCATTTTGTTGAAGCTCAGATTTTAGAGGCTATTGAGATTGACTATATCGATGAGAGTGAAGTGCTGTCTCCAGCAGACGATCGTTTCCATGTGGACAAGAAAGAATTCCAAGTTCCTTTTGTCTGTGGAGCTAAGGATTTGGGTGAAGCCTTGCGTCGTATCGCTGAGGGAGCTTCCATGATTCGGACAAAAGGAGAACCGGGTACAGGAGATATCGTCCAAGCCGTTCGCCATATGCGTATGATGAATCAAGAAATTCGCCGTATTCAAAATCTACGCGAAGATGAACTTTATGTGGCAGCAAAAGAACTCCAAGTCCCTGTAGAATTGGTCCAATACGTTCATGAACATGGAAAATTACCAGTTGTCAACTTTGCAGCCGGAGGTGTTGCAACACCAGCAGATGCTGCGCTAATGATGCAACTGGGTGCAGAGGGGGTCTTTGTCGGTTCAGGTATTTTCAAATCAGGCGACCCTGTTAAACGAGCAAGTGCTATTGTCAAAGCGGTAACCAACTATCAAAATCCTCAAATTTTGGCTCAAATCTCTGAAGACCTAGGGGAAGCCATGGTTGGTATCAATGAGAATAAAATCCAAATTCTCATGGCTGAGCGAGGAAAATAGATGAAAATTGGAATATTGGCCTTGCAAGGTGCCTTTGCAGAACATGCAAAAGTGTTAGATAAATTAGGAGTCGAGAGTGTCGAAATCAGAAATTTAGAGGATTTTCAACAACATCAGAGTGACTTGGTGGGTTTGATATTACCTGGCGGTGAGTCTACAACCATGGGCAAGCTCTTGCGCGACCAGAACATGCTACTTCCCATCCGAGAAGCCATTCTATCTGGATTACCCGTTTTTGGGACCTGTGCGGGCTTGATTTTGCTGGCTAAGGAAATCACTTCTCAGGAAGAAAGTCATCTTGGAACTATGAATATAGTGGTTCAGCGCAATGCCTATGGACGCCAACTAGGAAGTTTTTATACAGAGGCAGAATGTAAGGGAGTTGGCAAGATTTCGATGACCTTTATCCGTGGTCCGATTATCAGTAGTGTTGGAGAGGGTGTAGAAATTCTAGCAACAGTTGATAATCAAATCGTTGCTGCGCAAGAAAAAAATATGCTGGTACCCTCTTTTCATCCAGAATTGACAGATGATGCTCGCTTGCACCAGTATTTTATCAATATGTGTAAAGAAAAAAGTTGAGAAAAGATTCTCAACTTTTTTACATGTAATAAACAATCGCGATATATTGGAGTGCAGATGCTGCTAGGATAAAGAGATGCCAAATCATGTGGAAATAAGGTTTTTTCTTAGCGTAAAATCCAGCTCCAACTGTATAACAGAGTCCGCCAGTTACCATGAGACTCCAAAAGATTGGCGTTGTTTGACTGATAATGGCAGGAATAATAGCCAGAACCAACCAGCCCATAATCAGGTAAAGGGCAAGGCTGAATTTCTCATTGACCTTTTTAGCAAAGATTTTATAGAGGATGCCGAAGATGGTCGTTCCCCACTGAATGGCAATGATCAGATAGCCAAACCAGTTATTCATCAAAGTCAATACGACCGGCGTATAAGAGCCTGCGATAGCCACGTAAATCATAGAATGGTCGATGATTCGCAAGACGTATTTGTGGGTCGAACCATAGGCCATAGAGTGGTAAATGGTTGACGAGAGGAACATGAGAAAGAGACTGATAACAAAGATTGAAACACCAAAAGATGATAAAAATCCGTGTGCTTCATAACTATAGGTGGATGAAATAGGGAGTAGGATGAGCATGATAACGGCACCCACAGCATGGGTCACACTATTAGCAATTTCCTCTCCAAAACTGAGCTTTTTACTGAGTTTTAGACTGGTATTCATTGGATTTCCTCCTCTTCTTTGTTAAGGATTAAGTCTAGAGTTTGATGATAGAGTTTAACCGTTTGACAGCTGGTTTGGATAATAGGATTCTCTGGATCGATCCCATGGTTCATGTAGTCCACAAAAGCATCGTAGAGCTGGTCTGAGCTTGCATAAGTGTGTAGAGTATTCAGTGTCTGAGCGATTTCTTGAATCGAAAAGACAGATTTGAGAGTAGTGATAGCAATCAAACGGGCAATCTGTTTGCGTTGGTATTTCTTCTTGTCAGGCTTTATCAGGTAACCATGTTTGACATAGTTATTGACCATAGATGCGGTCAGGCCCTTTTCTTTATCCGGAGAGATAGGGGCGCAGACTTGATTGACATAAAGCAAAACCTGATCCAGATAGAGGTCAATGTTTGGAATTTCTTCCCATTTTGGGTAGGAAAAGATAGAATTCATTTCCAACTCCTTTTTATCTAGTTTTGATAACTAGATTATAAAATAATAAAAAACAAAAGTCAAGTTTCAACTGCTTGTAGAAAGCCCTAAATTATGCTATGATGAGAGAAAATAGTCAGAAAAGAGGAGAAAATATGGAGATTCGTTTAGCTTTTCCAAATGAAGTAGAGATGATTATGCAGATGATGGAGGATGCCAAAAAATGCTTAGCCAAGTCAGGAAGTGACCAGTGGCAAAATGGCTATCCAAATGCTGATATCATTATTGATGATATTATCTCTGGTCAAGCCTATGTTGCCTTAGAAGAAGGAGAACTAGTAGCCTATGCTGCAGTAACCAAGAGCCCTGAGGAAGCCTATGAAGCGATTTATGAAGGACATTGGCAAGGGAGAGAGCCAGAATATCTGGTCTTTCACCGTATCGCCGTGGCAACAGATGTTCAAGGGCAGGGAGTTGCTCAGACTTTCCTAGAAGGCTTGATTGAAGGATTTGATTACCTAGATTTTCGTTCAGATACGCATGCAGAAAACAAGGCCATGCAGCATATTTTTGAAAAGCTAGGCTTCCAACAGGTCGGGAAAGTTCCAGTGGATGGAGAACGCTTGGCCTATCAGAAATTAAAATAATGACGCAGAAAAAGTACGCAAAAATGCTCTACTTGTCGCCAATCGGAACCTTGTCCTTAGTTGCTGACGAGCAATATCTGCATGGAATTTGGGTGCAGGACCAAACTCATTTTGAGAGAGGTATTGATACGGATGGGATAGAAATCGTTAAGGAACATCCTGTCCTCGACAAAGTTATTTCCTATTTAAATGCTTATTTCGATGGGAGAGTTCAAGACTTGTCTCTCTTGCCCTTGGCTCCCATTGGGACGGATTTTGAAAAGCGAGTCTGGACCTACTTACAGAGTATTCCTTATGGGCAAACAATGACTTACGGTCAAATAGCTCAAGACTTGCAGGTACTCTCTGCCCAAGCTATTGGCGGAGCAGTGGGGCGTAATCCCTGGTCCATCCTCGTCCCCTGTCATCGTGTGCTGGGAGCAGGCAAGCGTCTGACAGGTTATGCTGCAGGAGTGGAAAAGAAAGCTTGGCTCTTGGAGCATGAAGGCGCAGATTTTCAAGAAAATAAAGAATAGAAAGAAAAGAAAATGTTAGAATTTATCGAATACCCAAAATGTTCAACTTGTAAGAAAGCAAAGAATGAACTTGACCAACTCGGACTTGACTACAAAGACGTCCATATTGTAGAAGAAACACCCAGCCAAGAAGTCATTTTAAACTGGTTAGAGACTTCAGGTTTCGAGTTGAAACAATTTTTCAATACCAGCGGGATCAAATATCGTGAACTTGGCTTGAAAGATAAGGTAGGAAGTCTGTCAAACCAAGAAGCTGCCAAGCTTCTGGCTAGTGATGGCATGTTGTTAAAACGTCCAATCTTATTAGAAAATGGTGCTGTTAAGCAAATTGGCTATAGAAAATCCTACGGGGAACTGGGCTTGAAATAGTTTTTATCTATCTTCTTGATAGGTAAATTATATAGCCTTTCCGGTTTAAAGTGTGATAAACTAGAAGGTAGACAAAGTCTGCTTTACCCGTAGCAAATAATTTGCTTGCGAGCAGAAGTATGGTAGAATGAATCATTATCAGGAGAGGATGTTTTTATGACTGTTACAACACTTTTAGCATCAGATTGGTACCAGAGCTTGATGCAGCTGATTCCAGACGGTAAACTCTTTAGTTTGCGTTCGGTCTTTGATGGAATTCCAAGGATTGTCCAACAACTGCCTACAACCTTGATGTTGACACTTGGAGGTGCACTCTTTGGTTTGCTACTTGCCTTGATTTTTGCCATTGTTAAGATCAATCGTGTTAAGATTTTATATCCCTTGCAGGCCTTTTTCGTTAGCTTCTTAAAAGGTACTCCAATCCTAGTTCAACTTATGTTGACCTACTACGGAATTCCTTTGGCACTGAAAGCTATCAACCAACAATGGGGGACTGGTTTCAATATCAATGCGATTCCAGCAGCGCTTTTTGCGATTGTGGCCTTTGCCTTTAATGAGGCGGCTTATGCCAGCGAAACCATTCGTGCAGCCATCCTTTCTGTCAATCCTGGTGAGATTGAAGCGGCACGCAGTCTGGGGATGACCCGTGCGCAAGTTTATCGTCGTGTCATTATTCCTAATGCAGCGGTTGTAGCTACTCCAACCTTGATCAATTCCCTCATCGGTTTGACCAAGGGAACTTCTCTAGCTTTTAGTGCGGGTGTTGTCGAAGTTTTTGCCCAGGCTCAGATTTTGGGTGGAGCGGATTATCGCTATTTTGAACGATTCATCTCTGTTGCTCTTGTTTACTGGGTAGTCAATATCGGAATCGAAAGCCTCGGTCGCTTTATCGAGAAGAAAATGGCCATTTCAGCGCCGGATGCAATAACTACAGATGTGAAAGGAGACCTTCGTTAATGATTAAGATTTCGAATTTAAGCAAATCCTTTTCAGGTCAAACTGTCTTGGATCATCTGGACTTGGATATCCAAAAGGGAGAAGTAGTAGCCTTGATTGGTTCATCTGGAGCAGGGAAATCAACCTTTCTTCGTAGTTTGAACTACCTTGAAACTCCAGATAGTGGAACGATTCAGATTGACAATTTTAAAGTTGATTTTTCTCAGATTAGCCAAGAAGAGATCCTAACCCTTCGTCGCAAGTTATCTATGGTTTTCCAACAGTTTAATTTGTTTGAACGCCGAACTGCTCTTGACAATGTCAAGGAAGGTTTGGTTGTCGTTAAAAAATTATCGGACGATGAAGCAACAAAAATCGCTAAGGAAGAGTTGGCCAAGGTTGGTCTTTCTGACCGTGAAAACCATTATCCTCGCCATTTATCAGGTGGACAAAAGCAACGGGTTGCCCTCGCGCGTGCGCTTGCTATGAAACCAGATGTCTTGCTCTTGGATGAGCCCACTTCAGCACTTGACCCAGAGTTGGTCGGTGAAGTAGAAAAGTCTATTGCAGACGCTGCCAAGTCAGGTCAGACCATGATTTTGGTAAGTCACGATATGTCTTTTGTAACCCAAGTGGCAGATAAGGTTTTATTCCTAGATAAAGGGAAAATCATCGAGTCTGGCACACCGGATGAAATCATCAATCATCCGAAAGAAGAACGAACAAAAGAATTCTTCGCTAGTTACAAACGGACTTATATTTGATATAATAGAAAAAGGAAAACTCAGTTAGTTGGACTAGCTGAGTTTACTCTTTAAAAAAGATAGAAACGAGAGAGATCATGCTGCTGCAACTGTTTTCTTTATATTTCGAGAGTTTGATCTTAACGACCATCCTGGTTGTAATTTTTTTGGGGATTTGGATTGGATTGAGAGCCATGTCTGGTGTGGACAAGACAGCCAAGGCTCGTCAAGCTCATCTCTATGATATGATTATGATTGGAGTTTTGGTCGTTCCGGTGTTATCCTTTGCCGTCATGAGTTTGCTCTTGGTTTTCAAGGCATAATCCTTGCGTGATTAGCAAGAATGAGTTAGAATAAAGATAGTTACAACAAGAAAGAAGGAATCAAAATGTACGATACGATTATTATCGGTGCTGGACCTGCGGGAATGACCGCTGCCTTATATGCTGCTCGTAGCAATCTGAAAGTGGCTTTGATTGAAGGTGGTCTGCCAGGCGGGCAAATGAATAACACATCTGATATTGAAAACTATCCAGGTTATGCCAACATCAGTGGACCTGAATTGGCTGAAAAAATGTTTGAACCACTTGAAAATCTTGGAGTGGAGCATCTTTATGGCTATGTTGAAAATATTGAAGACCAGGGGGACTATAAGAAGGTAATCACTGATGACCAAGTTTATGAAACTCGTACTGTCATCGTGGCAACTGGGTCAAAACATCGTCTCTTGGGAGTTCCCGGAGAAGAAGAACTGAATAGTCGTGGTGTTTCTTACTGCGCAGTCTGTGATGGAGCTTTCTTCCGTGACCAAGACTTGCTCGTAGTCGGTGGTGGAGATTCAGCGGTAGAAGAAGCCCTCTTCTTGACTCGCTTTGCCAAGACTGTTACTATCGTTCACCGTCGTGACCAACTTCGTGCTCAAAAGGTCTTGCAAGACCGTGCTTTTGCTAATGAGAAAGTCAACTTTATCTGGGATTCTGTTGTCAAGGAAATCAAAGGTGAAAACCGAGTAGAATCTGTCGTATTTGAAAATGTAAAAACAGGTCAAGTGACAGAACAAGCCTTCGGAGGTGTCTTTATCTATGTTGGTTTGGATCCCGTTAGCGATTTTGTTAAAGAATTGAATATTCAAGACCAGACTGGCTGGATTGTGACAGATAACCACATGAAAACTGGAGTTGACGGTATCTTTGCAGTTGGGGATGTTCGCCAAAAAGATCTTCGCCAAGTAACAACAGCAGTTGGAGATGGGGCTATCGCTGGTCAAGAAGCCTATAAATTTATCACAGAACATAGTTAATACACTTCGAAAATCTCTTCAAACCACGTCAGCTTCGCCTTGCCGTACTCAAGTACTGTCTACAGCTAGCTTCCTAGTTTGCTCTTTGATTTTCATTGAGTATAATCATAAAAAAGTTTCCAATCACTTGATTGGAAACTTTTTTATAGTCGATTTCGGAAAACTTCGTACATGAGAATGGCTGCAGCAACACTGGCATTGAGGCTTTGAACATGTCCATTCATCGGAATGGTAATCATCTCATCGACCTGTTTTTTGATGTTGCTAGAGATACCTTTTCCTTCATTTCCGATGATGAGGGCGATTTTCCCTTTTGTATTCCACTTGTGGCAAGGGGTGCCGTTCATATCTGTTCCAAAGGTCCAGAAGCCTTCATCCTTGAGTTTGTCAAGAGTTTGGCTCAGGTTGGTCACTCGGGCAATTGGAACGTGCTCAATAGCACCTGTGGCCGTTTTGGCAACGACAGGAGTCACTCCGACAGCACGGTGCTTGGGAATGATGACACCTGAAACATTGGTCGCATCAGCAGTCCTTAAGATAGAACCTAAGTTGTGAGGATCAGTTAACCCGTCCAGAATCAATAGCAAAGGATTTTCTTTTTGGCGTATTTTTGCAAGGATGTGATCCAGCTCGCTATAGGCAAATTCAGAGACTCTTAGGACAAAGCCTTGATGGACAGCGCCTTCGGTCATTTCAGAGAGGGATTTTTTTGAAGTCCAAGAGATGGAGACCTTTTTCTCAGTAGCCAGTTCCTTGACTTTCTCAACATTCTTTCCCCTTAGATCTTCTTGGAGGTAGAGTTTGTTTCCTGTATTTGCAAGGAGGGCTTCAGTAACGGCGTGGACGCCATAGACAATATCATTTGTTTTCATGCCTCTATTATAACACAAAACCCCGTCTTGCAACGGGATTTTCTTTATTCGAGGATGAGGAGTCCATCTTTGATAGCAAATGGGTCTTTCTCATTGATACGATCGTAGAACATGATTCCGTTGATGTGGTCAATTTCATGTTGGACAACGATAGAGTTGTATCCTTTAAGCTTGATGCGGTGTTTTTCTCCGTCCTTGTCAAAGTAATCAACAGTGACGCGGGCATGACGAACAACATAGCCTGGCACGTTACGGTCAACAGATAGGCACCCTTCTCCTTCACCGAGGGCGGCGTCCTGAACAGAGTGAGAGACGATTTTTGGATTGTACATAACAGCTTGCAGGTCGTAGGCTTCCTGAGGAGTTTCACCTTCTTTCACAATATTTGGCACTAAAACAGCGATAATGCGTTTTGAGATATCTAACTGAGGAGCGGCCAATCCAACCCCACCGCGGAGTCCCATCTTTTCAGCCATAACAGGATCCTGAGAATTTTTGAGGAATTGCATCATCTTTTCTCCAAGGATGATTTCCTGGTCAGACAGTGGGAAAGTGACCTCCTTAGCAACCGCGCGTAAAGTTGGGTTCCCCTCACGGATAATATCGTTCATATTAATTAAATGAGCAGCTTTTGTAATACGTTCTATAGCAGACATTTTCTCTCCTTTCATTACCTCTACATGATAACACAAAATAGACGAGAAAGAAAGTCACAGAAGTTCCTAAAAAATAATATAATAAACGGTATTCCTCTTTTGTCTGTGGTATAATAAAAGAAAAGGCTTGCAGTAAAAGCAAGGGGGGGATAAAGATGGAAAAGCGGCAAGATAGACGGTCTCATGGTTCTCTTTATGGATTGTTGGAGAGAAGTATTGGGTTCTTTCGGAATTATAAATCCTGGACCAATGCCCAGTTTATTATTGTGTTATTGCTTGCAGTTACCTTGTCTATGGGGCTGAACTTGTTGGGCCAAGCAGTACAGGGGAACAAGGAAACAAGTCCGAGTGGTCAAACTCTTGATTCTGCTCAGACGTCTGGTCAATCCAAGGAAAATCAGTCTGATGAAACGACAGCCCGTATCATGGCAAATGGTGACCTTCTCTACCATATTCCTATCTACCGAACAGCTCTGAAAGAAGACGGTAGCTACGATTTCCACGAAAATTTTGAATATGTAAAACCATGGCTCAAGCAAGCGGATTTAGTGCTTGGTGACTTTGAAGGAACGGTGAACAAAGACCACTACTTGGCAGGCTATCCTCTCTTTAATGCACCTGGAGAAGTCATGGATGCGATCAAAGATGCAGGCTATCAAGTTCTAGACTTGGCTCACAATCACATCTTGGATTCTCAGATAGAGGGAGTGGTTTCGACAGCAGAAGCTATCGAAAAGGCAGGGATGACACCCATAGGAGTCTACACACATGAATCCCGTGACCAAGCTCCACTAGTTATCAAGGAAGTCAATGGTATCAAGGTAGCTCTTTTGGCCTATTCTTACGGTTTTAATGGCATTGAGCAGTATATCTCACAAGAGGACTATAATCGCTATCTTTCTGACCTGAATGAAGATAAGATGAAGGCGGAAATCGAACGAGCTGAGCAAGAGGCGGATATCACTGTCATCATGCCTCAGATGGGAATTGAGTACCAGCTAGAACCGACGGAAGAACAGAAAACACTGTACCACAAGATGATTGACTGGGGAGCTGATATTATCTTTGGAGGGCACCCTCACGTCGTTGAACCTGCTGAGACAGTTGAAAAAGATGGTGACAAAAAATTGATCATCTATTCCATGGGAAATTTCCTCTCAAATCAACGCATTGAAACCATGCAAGATGAGGAAAATGCCAAGTGGACGGAGCGCGGTGTCCTCATGGATGTGACCATTAAGAAAAAAGATGGCAAGACTAGGATTGAAACTGCCAAAGCGCATCCTACTTGGGTCAATCGAACACCCAAAGGAACTTACTCTCCAGAAGGTTATCCGCTCTTCCTCTATCAGACCTATATCATAGAGGACTTCATCGAGGGAGGCAGTTACCGTGACAAGTTGGATGAGGCGACCAAGGAACGCATTGACACGGCCTATAAAGAAATGAATGAACATGTAGGGTTGAAGTGGTAGGTGCTCACCCTAAAGGAGATATGATGACGATTAAATTAATTGCAACAGACATGGATGGAACCTTGCTAGACTCGAGAGGTCAGCTAGATCTGCCCCGCTTGGAAAAGATTTTAGATCAGCTGGATCAAAGGGATATCCGTTTTGTCATTGCGACGGGGAATGAAATTCATCGTATGAGAGAACTATTGGGACACTTGGCTGAACGAGTGATCCTAGTAGTTGCAAATGGGGCGCGTATTTTTGAAAACAATAAACTGATTCAAGCTCAGACCTGGGATGATGCTATGGTTGACAAGGCTTTAGTTCATTTTAAAGGGAGGGAGTGTCGAGATCAGTTCGTCGTCACTAGTATGAATGGGAGTTTTGTCAAGAAAGGCACTGTTTTTACAGACCTTGATAAATTTATGACTCCAGAGATGATTGAAAAACTTTACCAAAGGACCAATTTTGTGTATGAGCTAAACTCAGACCTCTTTGGAGGAGTTCTAAAGATGAGCATGGTCGTTGGTGAAGAACGTTCGAGTTCTGTTTTGCGGGAAATCAATGATCTCTTTGATGGGCATGTAAGAGCTGTTTCCAGTGGTTATGGTTGTATTGATATCCTACAGGCTGGTGTTCACAAGGCTTGGGGATTGGAAGAATTACTCAAGCGCTGGAATTTGCAATCGGAACAAGTCATGGCTTTTGGTGACAGTGAAAATGATGTCGAAATGTTAGAGTTGGCTGGTATTGCTTATGCGATGGAAAATGCAGATGATGAGGCCAAGGCAGTTGCGACTGCCCTAGCACCAGCTAACAGCCAAGCGGGTGTTTATCAGGTCCTAGAAAATTGGTTAGAGAAAGAGGGATAAGGTGGCAGTACAGTTATTAGAAAATTGGCTCCTAAAAGAGCAGGAGAAGATTCAAACCAAGTATCGTGGATTGAATCAAATTTCTGTCCTAGAGCCAGATATCATCTTTATTGGTGATTCGATTGTGGAATATTACCCTCTGCAAGAGTTGTTTGGGACGGCCAAGACGATTGTCAATCGTGGCATCCGAGGATACCAGACGAGACTTTTATTAGAGAATCTGGATGCCCATCTGTATGGTGATGCTGTCGATCAAATTGTTCTCCTAATTGGGACAAATGATATTGGAAAAGATATTCCCATGAATGAAGCCTTGGATAATCTCGAGCGTGTAATCCAATCGATTGCCCGAGATTATCCGCTATCACAAATAAAGCTCCTTTCCATTTTGCCAGTCAATGAGGGAGAGAAATACAAGCAGACCGTTTATATCCGAACCAATGAAAAGATTAGAGAATGGAATCAAGCCTATGAGGCTCTAGCATCCGCCTATATGCAAGTAGATTTTGTGCCTGTTTATGATAGTTTGACAGATACAGAAGGACAACTCAAAAAAGACTATACAACAGATGGCCTCCATCTAAGTGTAGCCGGTTATCAAGTCTTATCAGAAGCCTTAAAAGAGTATCTTTTCTAAAGAGGTGGCTTGATTTTGCATTTTTTATGAAGATAGGTTATAATGGTTCTATCGTCTTTTGGGGTCGTTACGGATTCGACAGGCATTATGAGGCATATTTTGCAACCCGTGTGGCGACGTAAACGCTCAGTTAAATATAACTGCAAAAAATAACACTTCTTACGCTCTAGCTGCCTAAAAACCAGCAGGCGTGACCCGATTTGGATTGCTCGTGTTCAATGACAGGTCTTATGATTAGCGAGATACGATCAAGCATTGTCTAGTGGTTTGATAAGAGATTAATAGACTCGCAGTTCCTAGGCTTGAGTTATGTGTCGAGGGACTGTTAAAACAATACATAACCTATGGTTGTAGACAAATATGTTGGCAGATGTTTGGACGTGGGTTCGACTCCCACCGGCTCCATTCTTCTTTCACCAACATTGGAAAAACGTTGTTAAATCAACGTTTTTTATTTTTTCCTTTGGTATTCTTTTTTTAAAAAGGGATACAAAAAAAGATACAACATTTGTTGTATCTAAAAAAATAATTTTTCTTTTCTACGGAAGACATGGGATTCGAACCCACGCACGCTGTTATACGCCTACCGCGTTTCCAACACGGCCTCTTAAGCCTCTTGAGTAATCTTCCAATACTTACTCAAATAGTCTACCATAATGCCACTTATCTTGCAATAAAAATTTTGGAAATAAGAAAAATGATAGATTTTGAAAGAAAATGATAAAAAATGCTTGACTTTGATAGAGATTGTGTTAGAATGAATAGTGTAAACGATAACAGGAGGTGATTTGGTGTTAAAAACTGAGCGGAAGCAACTGATTTTAGAGGAGTTAAATCAACATCATGTAGTTTCCCTAGAAAAATTGGTTAGTCTATTAGAAACATCAGAATCGACAGTACGAAGAGATTTGGATGAGTTGGAGGCTGAAAACAAGCTTCGTCGCGTGCATGGTGGAGCAGAATTGCCCCATTCCTTGCAGGAAGAAGAAACCATTCAAGAAAAATCTGTCAAAAACCTTCAAGAAAAGAAGTTGCTGGCTCAGAAAGCAGCCTCTCTCATCAAGGAACAAGATGTCATCTTTATCGATGCTGGAACAACAACTGCTTTTTTGATTCATGAATTGATCAATAAGAATGTTACAGTTGTGACCAACTCTATTCACCATGCCGCTCAGTTGGTTGAAAAACAGATTCCAACTGTCATGGTTGGAGGAAGTGTCAAGATGGCAACAGATGCATGTATCGGTGGTGTTGCTCTTAACCAAATCAATCAATTGCACTTTGACCGTGCCTTTATCGGGATAAATGGTGTAGACGATGGTTATTATACGACTCCTGATATGGAGGAGGGAGCCGTTAAGCGCGCTATTTTAGAGAATGCCAAACAAACCTATGTCTTGGTCGATTCGTCTAAGATTGGACAAACTTGCTTTGCCAAGGTAGCACCACTTAAACGCGCTATTGTCATTACAAGTCAAGGGGATGAGCTCTTGCAGGCCATTAAGAAGAAAACGGAGGTAATAGAAGTATGATTTATACAGTCACACTCAATCCATCCATTGACTATATCGTGCGCTTGGACCAAGTTCAAGTTGGTAGTGTCAATCGTATGGACAGTGATGATAAGTTTGCTGGTGGGAAAGGAATTAATGTCAGTCGTGTCTTGAAACGCTTGGATATTCCTAATACTGCGACTGGATTTATCGGTGGATTTACTGGTAAATTTATCACAGATACCCTTTCAGAGGAAGAAATCGAAACTCGTTTTGTCCAAGTAGCAGAAGATACTCGTATCAATGTTAAAATCAAAGCAGACCAAGAAACAGAAATCAACGGTACTGGTCCTAATGTGGAACCAGCTCAGCTAGAAGAATTGAAAGCTATTTTATCTAGTTTGACAACAGAAGATACGGTTGTGTTTGCGGGTTCGAGTGCTAAGAACCTAGGCAATGTTATCTATAAGGATTTGATTGCATTGACACGCCAGACTGGTGCGCAAGTCGTTTGTGACTTTGAAGGACAGACCTTGATTGATAGTTTAGACTACCAGCCACTTTTGGTTAAACCAAACAATCACGAACTTGGAGCTATCTTTGGAGTGAAACTCGAAAGTTTAGATGAAATCGAGAACTATGCTCGAGAATTGCTGACTAAAGGTGCTCAAAACGTCATTATCTCTATGGCTGGGGACGGTGCCCTCCTTGTCACATCTGAAGGAGCTTACTTCGCTAAACCCATCAAGGGAACAGTGAAAAATTCAGTGGGAGCTGGCGACTCTATGGTTGCTGGATTTACCGGTGAATTTGTCAAATCAAAAGATGCAGTAGAAGCCTTCAAATGGGGAGTGGCTTGTGGGACAGCAACTACTTTCTCTGATGACTTGGCAACTGCAGCATTTATAAAAGAAACTTATGAAAAAGTTGAGGTAGAAAAACGATGAAAATTCAAGACCTATTGAGAAAAGATGTCATGTTGCTGGATTTGCAGGCGACTGAAAAAACAGCAGCTATCGAAGAGATGATTCATAGCTTGGTAGATCACGGTTATGTGACGGATTTTGAAATCTTTAAAGAAGGAATCTTAGCGCGTGAAGCTCTAACTTCTACTGGTTTGGGTGATGGAATCGCTATGCCTCACAGTAAAAACTCTGCTGTCAAAGAAGCAACAGTTCTCTTTGCCAAGTCAAACAAGGGTGTTGACTATGAGAGCTTGGATGGGCAACCAACAGACCTCTTCTTCATGATTGCTGCTCCAGAAGGTGCAAATGATACTCACTTAGCAGCCTTGGCAGAATTGTCTCAATACTTGATGAAAGATGGTTTCGCTGACAAACTTCGTCAAGTAACATCTGCAGATCAAGTTATCGAACTTTTTGACCAAGCTTCAGAAAAAGCTGAGGAGCCTGTTCAAACACCTGCAAATGACTCTGGCGACTTTATCGTAGCTGTTACAGCTTGTACAACAGGTATTGCCCACACATACATGGCTCAAGAAGCCCTTCAAAAAGTAGCTGCTGAAATGGGTGTTGGGATCAAGGTTGAGACTAATGGTGCCAGCGGTGTTGGAAATCAACTGACAGCAGAGGACATCCGTAAGGCCAAAGCTGTTATCATCGCTGCAGACAAGGCTGTTGAGATGGACCGCTTTGATGGCAAACCTTTGGTTAATCGTCCAGTTGCAGACGGTATCCGTAAGACAGAAGAGCTGATCAACTTGGCCCTATCAGGAGATGCTGAAGTTTACCATGCTGCTCATGGAGCAAAAGCTGCAACAGCTTCTAATGAAAAACAAAGTATAGGTGGTGCCTTCTACAAACACTTAATGAGTGGTGTATCTCAAATGTTACCATTCGTTATCGGTGGTGGTATCATGATTGCCCTTGCTTTCTTGATCGACGGAGCTTTTGGTGTGCCACAGGATAGTCTTGGCAATCTCGGATCCTACCATGAGCTAGCTTCCATGTTCATGAAAATCGGTGGGGCTGCCTTTGGCTTGATGCTTCCAGTCTTTGCTGGTTATGTAGCCTACTCTATTGCTGAAAAACCAGGTTTGGTAGCTGGTTTTGTGGCTGGTGCTATTGCCAAAGAAGGTTTTGCCTTTGGTAGAATCCCTTATGCAGCAGGTGGTGAAGCGACTTCAACTCTTGCAGGTGTATCATCTGGTTTCCTAGGTGCCCTTGTTGGTGGATTTATCGCAGGAGCCTTGGTTCTTGCTATCAAGAAATACGTTAAAGTTCCTCGTTCACTTGAAGGTGCTAAATCAATCCTTCTCTTGCCACTTCTTGGAACTATTTTGACAGGATTTGTCATGCTGGCTGTCAACATTCCAATGGCAGCAATCAACACTGCTATGAATGACTTCCTTGGCGGACTTGGAGGAGGCTCAGCGGTCCTTCTCGGTATCGTTCTTGGTGGAATGATGGCTGTCGACATGGGTGGACCAGTCAACAAAGCTGCCTATGTCTTTGGTACAGGTACGCTTGCAGCGACTGTTTCTTCAGGTGGTTCTGTAGCTATGGCAGCAGTTATGGCTGGAGGAATGGTTCCACCACTTGCTATCTTTGTCGCAACCCTTCTTTTCAAAGATAAATTTACCAAAGAAGAACGCAACTCTGGTTTGACAAACATCATCATGGGCTTGTCATTTATCACTGAAGGAGCGATCCCATTTGGTGCCGCAGACCCAGCTCGTGCGATCCCAAGCTTTATCCTTGGATCGGCAGTAGCAGGTGGACTCGTTGGTCTTGCAGGTATCAAACTCATGGCACCACACGGAGGAATCTTCGTTATCGCCCTAACTTCAAATGCCCTTCTTTACCTTGCCTCTGTCTTGGTAGGCGCAATTGTAAGTGGTGTGGTTTATGGTTACCTTCGTAAACCACAAGCATAAAAAGTATTAGAATAGAAAGATTGTTACCATTTGGTGCAATCTTTTTCTCTTTTCGAAATGGCTGTGAAATATGGTATAATAGAAGCATGGCAAACAAAAATACAAGTAAAACAAGACGGAGACCGTCTAAAGCAGAACTCGAAAGAAAACAGGCTATCCAGAGGATGTTGATTTCCTTAGGAATTGCCTTATTGTTGATTATTGCAGCTCTCAAGCTTGGTGCTGCGGGTGTCACCCTTTATAATCTCATTCGACTGTTAGTCGGAAGTTTAGCTTATGTGGCTATAGGTGGTCTCCTCATCTATCTTTTTCTTTTTAAATGGATACGCAAGCAAGAGGGGCTTCTGTCAGGATTTCTCTGTATCTTCGCTGGCTTGCTCTTGATTTTTGAGGCCTATCTTGTCTGGAAGTTTGGTTTGGAGCAGTCAGTTCTAAAAGGGACCTTGGCTCAAGTTATGACGGATCTGACTGGTATCCGAGTGACTAGCTTTGCTGGTGGAGGTCTGCTAGGTGTTGGACTTTATATCCCCATATCCTTTCTTTTCTCCAATATCGGATCGTACTTTATTGGAGTTCTTTTGATTCTAGTTGGGGCTCTCTTGGTCAGTCCTTGGTCTATTTATGATGTTGTAGCCTTTATTGGAGCTCAGTTCAGATCCTTCATGGAAAAACAGGAACAGAGAAAACAGGAACGCTTCATCAAGAGAGAAGAAGAGAAGGCTCGTCAAGAAGCTGAAGAAGCAGCCAGAATCAAGAGAGAACAAGAAGAACAGGATGCACTACCGCTTCCTCCTGTAGATCCTGAAACTGGAGAAATCTTACCAGAAGTTCCAGACTATGATCTTCCACAAATTCCTGAAAAAGAATGGAGTGAACCGGAGATTATCCTCTCTCAAGCTGATTTTGACGTTCCAGATGTGGAAGAAGACCTTGAGGATGAAGAGGTGCAGGTTGATTTTTCTGCTAAGGAAGCCCTTGAATACAAGCTACCAAGCTTGCAACTCTTCGCGCCAGATAAACCCAAAGATCAGTCCAAGGAAAAGAAGATTGTTCGAGAAAATATCAAAATCTTAGAAGAAACCTTTGCCAGCTTTGGTATCAAGGTAACGGTTGAACGGGCTGAAATCGGCCCATCAGTAACCAAGTATGAAGTCAAGCCAGCCGTTGGTGTACGGGTTAACCGCATTTCCAATCTGGCAGACGACTTAGCGCTAGCTCTAGCAGCCAAGGATGTTCGGATTGAGGCTCCGATTCCTGGTAAATCCCTAGTCGGAATCGAAGTGCCTAACTCTGAGATTGCAACCGTCTCCTTCCGTGAACTCTGGGAACAGTCTCAGACTAAGCCAGAAAATCTCCTCGAAATTCCTTTAGGGAAGGCGGTTAATGGAACTGCTCGCACCTTTGACCTTTCCAAGATGCCCCACCTACTCGTTGCAGGTTCGACAGGATCAGGGAAGTCAGTCGCAGTTAATGGTATTATCGCTAGCATTCTCATGAAAGCAAGACCCGACCAGGTCAAGTTTATGATGGTCGATCCTAAGATGGTTGAGTTATCGGTTTACAATGACATTCCTCACCTCTTGATTCCAGTTGTGACTAATCCACGCAAGGCCAGCAAGGCTCTGCAAAAGGTTGTGGATGAGATGGAAAACCGTTATGAACTCTTCGCTAAGGTTGGTGTACGAAATATCGCTGGTTACAATGCCAAGGTCGAGGAATTCAATGCCCAGTCTGAGTACAAACAAGTACCACTGCCTTTGATTGTTGTCATTGTGGATGAGTTGGCAGACCTCATGATGGTGGCTAGCAAGGAAGTAGAAGACGCCATCATTCGTCTCGGACAGAAGGCGCGTGCCGCAGGAATTCACATGATTCTCGCAACGCAACGTCCATCGGTTGATGTCATCTCTGGTCTCATCAAAGCCAATGTCCCCTCTCGTGTGGCTTTTGCAGTTTCATCAGGTACAGATTCACGAACCATCTTGGATGAGAATGGAGCAGAAAAACTGCTTGGTCGAGGAGACATGCTCTTTAAACCAATCGATGAAAATCACCCAGTCCGTCTGCAAGGATCCTTTATCTCGGATGATGATGTTGGACGCATCGTGAACTTCATCAAGGCTCAGGCGGATGCGGACTACGATGAGAGTTTTGATCCAGGTGAGGTTTCTGAAAATGAAGGAGATTTTTCTGATGGTGAAGCTGGTGGCGATCCGCTTTTTGAAGAAGCCAAGGCTTTGGTTATCGAAACCCAGAAAGCTAGCGCTTCGATGATTCAGCGTCGTTTGTCGGTTGGATTTAACCGTGCGACCCGCCTTATGGAAGAACTCGAAATGGCAGGTGTCATCGGTCCAGCTGAGGGAACCAAACCACGAAAAGTATTGCAACAATAAAAAAATAGCTTCTTTCCAAATTTGGAAAGAAGCTATTTTACTGGCTATTGATTGCTTTTATTTTCTGAAGTTGGAGTATTGGGCTGTTTTTCATTTTCAGCGCTAGGTTTAGTTGGAGCAGGTGTAGTAGAGTCCTGAGTTGCTGTTTTCTGCTCTTCTTTTTTCTCTTCCTTGACGCTGGATTTTGGCGTTTCTTCTTGTTGTGTTTTTTCTTGAGAAGTGTTATTTTCCTTATTGGGACTAGTGTTTTCCTGAGGGGATTCCTTTTGGATTTCTTTGACAATGGTTGTCGTCTGGCTTGTCGTCGGTTCTTTTTTATTGTTTTTGCTATTATCCATGGCGTTCATGATAGTGATAGTAGCGGTGATTAGGCCAAGGATACTACCGACGGTAGCAATCGTTTTTTGAAAGACAGTAAACCCTTTTTTGATATGCTCAGTTTTTGGTTTTGAAGTTCTATGATAGTTAGACATGATACTCTCCTTTAATTATGATTTATTATACCTCATTTCTTTAAAAAAATCTTAAAAAAAGAGGACTTGCCCTTTCTTGTCGCAAGCTCTGTTTCATGATACAATAGAAGAAGTGATTTTAGAAAGCGTGAGAAAACATGATCTACTTTGATAATTCGGCAACGACCAAGCCTTATCCTGAAGCACTTGAAACCTATACGCAGGTCGCTTCGAAAATTGTAGGAAATCCTTCTAGCCTCCATCGTTTGGGAGACCAGGCGACACGAATTTTAGATGCTTCCCGGCAGCAAATTGCAGATTTAATTGGCAAGAAGAGTGATGAAATCTTCTTTACTTCTGGAGGAACAGAAGGGGATAACTGGGTCATCAAAGGTGTGGCCCTTGAAAAAGCCCAGTTTGGCAAGCACATCATCGTATCAGCCATTGAACATCCAGCAGTCAAGGAGTCAGCCCTCTGGCTGAAAAGTCAGGGTTTTGAGGTGGATTTTGCTCCAGTTGATGAGAAAGGGTTTGTGGATGTTGAGGCTCTAGGAGCTTTGATACGACCTGATACGACCCTCGTCTCCATTATGGCAGTAAACAACGAAATTGGATCTATTCAACCTATTGAGGCCATCTCAGAACTGTTGGCAGACAAGCCAACTATTTCCTTCCACGTTGATGCAGTTCAGGCACTCGCTAAGATTCCGACTGAAAAATATCTGACAGATCGTGTAGATTTTGCCACCTTCTCAAGTCATAAATTTCATGGTGTCCGAGGTGTTGGCTTTGTCTATATCAAGTCTGGTAAGAAAATTACGCCTCTTTTGACAGGTGGTGGTCAAGAGCGTGATTATCGTTCGACAACTGAAAATGTGGCAGGGATTGCAGCGACAGCCAAGGCCCTCCGTTTGTCTATGGAAAAGTTAGATATCTTTACTAATAAGGCAGGGCAGATGAAATCAGTCATTCGCCAAGCGCTTCTGGATTATCCAGATATTTTTGTCTTTTCAGATGAGGAAGACTTTGCCCCTCATATCCTGACTTTTGGAATCAAGGGTGTTCGTGGTGAAGTCATTGTTCACGCCTTTGAAGACTATGATATTTTCATCTCCACAACCTCTGCTTGTTCATCCAAGGCTGGAAAACCTGCGGGAACCTTGATTGCCATGGGAGTGGACAAAGATAAGGCCCAGTCAGCTGTGCGTCTTAGCCTAGACCTTGAAAATGATATGAGTCAGGTTGAGCAGTTTTTGACCAAGCTAAAATTAATTTACAATCAAACTAGAAAAGTAAGATAGGAGCATTCATGCAGTATTCAGAAATTATGATTCGCTACGGAGAGTTGTCAACTAAGGGCAAAAACCGTATGCGTTTCATCAATAAACTTCGCAATAATATTTCGGGCGTTTTGTCCATCTATCCCCAAGTTAAGGTAACTGCTGATCGCGACCGTGCCCACGTTTACCTCAATGGAGCCGACTACACAGCAGTTGCAGAATCTCTTAAACAAGTCTTCGGGATTCAGAATTTTTCTCCAGTATATAAGGTTGAAAAATCTGTAGAAGTTCTGAAGTCTTCTGTCCAAGAGATTATGACAGATATCTACAAGGAAGGCATGACCTTTAAGATTTCTAGTAAGCGTAGCGATCACAACTTTGAGCTCGATAGTCGTGAACTCAACCAAACACTTGGTGGAGCTGTATTTGAGGCAATTCCAAATGTCCAAGTTCAAATGAAAAATCCTGATATCAATCTTCAGGTGGAGATTCGTGAGGAGGCGGCCTATCTTTCCTATGAAACTATTCGTGGAGCAGGTGGCTTGCCTGTGGGGACTTCTGGTAAGGGGATGCTCATGTTGTCAGGAGGAATTGACTCGCCTGTAGCAGGTTATCTAGCCCTTAAACGAGGGGTAGATATTGAGGCGGTTCACTTTGCCAGTCCGCCATACACGAGTCCTGGTGCCCTTAAGAAAGCCCAAGATTTGACTCGTAAATTGACCAAGTTTGGGGGCAATATCCAGTTTATCGAGGTGCCTTTCACAGAGATTCAAGAGGAAATCAAGGCTAAGGCGCCAGAAGCCTACCTTATGACCTTAACCCGTCGTTTTATGATGCGCATTACCGACCGTATTCGTGAGGTGAGAAATGGTTTAGTTATCATCAATGGGGAAAGTCTTGGTCAGGTGGCAAGCCAAACCCTGGAGAGCATGCAGGCTATCAACGCTGTGACCAACACTCCTATCATCCGACCTGTGGTCACTATGGACAAGTTGGAAATCATTGACATCGCCCAGGAAATTGATACTTTTGAAATTTCTATCCAGCCGTTTGAGGACTGCTGTACTATTTTTGCACCTGATCGTCCTAAGACCAATCCTAAAATTAAGAATGCGGAGCAGTATGAAGCACGCATGGATGTTGAAGGTTTGGTTGAGCGAGCAGTGGCAGGAATCATGATTACTGAGATTACACCTCAAGCTGAAAAAGATGCTGTCGATGAGTTAATTGACAATCTCCTCTAATCAGAAAATCCAGAAGAATTCAGAAAAATAAATGAAAAAGTTAGTTTTTAATCCAAAAATGGAAGCAAAACTGACTTTTTTTCAATTTTTATGGTATAATAAAATAAAATTTTGAATATAGAGAGTTTTCTGACAATGAATCATTCCTACTTTTATTTAAAAATGAAAGAACACAAACTCAAGGTTCCTTATACTGGAAAAGAGCGTCGTGTGCGTGTGCTCCTGCCAAAGGACTATGAGAAAGACACAGACCGTTTTTACCCTGTTATTTACTTTCATGATGGGCAAAATGTCTTTTACAGCAAGGAGTCTTATATCGGACACTCTTGGAAGATAATCCCAGCCATTAAACGAAATCCAGACATCAGTCGCATGATTGTTGTTGCTATTGATAATGATGGAATGGGACGGATGAATGAGTATGCAGCTTGGAAGTTCCAAGAATCTCCTATACCAGGTCAGCAGTTTGGCGGTAAGGGTGTGGAGTATGCTGAGTTTGTCATGGAGGTGGTCAAGCCTTTTATCGATGAAACCTATCGTACCAAAGCTGATCGCCAGCATACTGCTATGATTGGTTCGTCTCTAGGAGGCAATATTACCCAGTTTATCGGACTGGAATACCAAGACCGAATTGGTTGTCTAGGTGTCTTCTCATCTGCTAACTGGCTTCACCAAGAAGCCTTTAACCGCTATATCGAGCGCAAGAAACTATCGCCTGAACAACGCATTTTTATCTATGTTGGAACGGAAGAAGCGGATGATACGGACAAGACCCTGATGGCTGGCAATATCAAGCAAGCCTATATCGACTCATCGCTTCGCTATTACCATGATTTGATTGCAGGTGGAGTACACTTGGATAATCTTGTCTTGAAAGTTCAGTCTGGTGCTATCCATAGTGAAATCCCTTGGTCGGAAAATTTACCAGACTGTCTCCGTTTTTTTGCAGAGAAATGGTAAGTTAAGAAAGGAGAAAGCCAATGCATATTGAACATCTTAGCCACTGGAGTGGTAACCTCAACCGTGAAATGTACCTCAACCGTTATGGACACGCTGGGATTCCAGTTGTGGTTTTTGCTTCATCTGGTGGCAGTCACAATGAATACTATGATTTTGGCATGATTGATGCCTGTGCTTCCTTTATCGAGGAAGGCCGTGTTCAGTTCTTTACTCTATCCAGTGTGGACAGCGAGAGCTGGTTGGCTACTTGGAAAAATGGTCATGACCAAGCAGAGATGCACCGTGCTTACGAACGCTATGTGATTGAGGAGGCCATTCCTTTTATCAAGCATAAGACAGGTTGGTTTGATGGCATGATGACGACAGGTTGCTCGATGGGAGGCTACCATGCACTCAATTTCTTCCTCCAGCATCCAGATGTCTTTACCAAGGTGATTGCCCTCAGTGGTGTTTACGACGCACGTTTCTTTGTCGGCGATTACTACAATGATGATGCTATTTACCAGAACTCGCCAGTAGATTATATTTGGAATCAGAATGACGGCTGGTTTATCGATCGTTACCGTCAGGCGGAGATTGTCGTCTGTACGGGCCTCGGTGCTTGGGAACAAGATGGTCTGCCGTCCTTCTACAAACTGAAAGAAGCCTTTGACAAGAAACAAATCCCTGCCTGGTTTGCTGAGTGGGGACATGATGTTGCCCATGACTGGGATTGGTGGCGTAAACAAATGCCTTATTTCCTTGGTCACATGAATCTATAAAAGGAGTTGCCTATGAATTATCTTGTTATTTCACCCTACTATCCACAAAACTTTCAACAGTTTACCATCGAGCTAGCTAATAAAGGCATCACAGTCTTGGGTATTGGTCAGGAGCCTTATGAGCAACTGGATGAGCCTCTGCGCAATAGCCTGACCGAGTATTTCCGTGTAGACAATCTTGAAAATATAGACGAAGTCAAACGCGCGGTTGCTTTTCTTATTTACAAACACGGACCAATCGACCGCATCGAATCGCACAATGAATACTGGTTAGAGCTGGATGCAGCCCTTCGTGAGCAATTCAATGTTTTTGGTGCCAAACCAGATGACCTCAAAAAGACCAAGTTTAAGTCTGAAATGAAAAAACATTTCCAAAAGGCAGGAGTACCTGTTGTTCCAGGAGCAGTGATTAAAACAGAGACCGATGTAGCTCAGGCTGTGGAGGAGATCGGTTTACCATTGATTGCCAAACCTGATAATGGGGTGGGGGCGGCAGCAACCTTTAAGCTGGAAAGTCAGGAAGATGTGGACCGGTTCAAGCAAGAATGGGATCATTCGACCGCTTATTTCTTTGAGAAATTTGTCACTTCTAGCGAAATCTGTACCTTTGACGGACTTGTGGACAAGGATGGTAATATCGTCTTTTCAACGACTTTTGACTACGCCCATACACCACTTGATCTCATGATTTATAAGATGGACAATTCCTACTATGTGCTTAAGGATATGGATCCCAAACTGCGCAAGTATGGCGAGGCCATCGTCAAAGAATTTGGAATGAGAGAACGCTTTTTCCATATCGAGTTCTTCCGCGACGGGGACGACTACATTGCCATTGAGTACAATAACCGTCCTGCAGGTGGCTTTACCATTGATGTTTATAACTTTGCTCACTCTTTGGACCTCTATCGTGGCTATGCAGCTATTGTCGCAGGAGAAGAGTTCCCAGCATCAGAGTTTGAACCACAATACTGTTTAGCTACATCACGTCGTGCCAATGCAAACTATGTCTATTCAGAAGAAGACTTGCTTGCTAAGTACAGCCAGCAATTCAAGGTCAAAAAAATCATGCCAGCAGCCTTTGCAGAGCTACAAGGGGACTACCTTTATATGCTGACCACTCCGAGTCGCCAAGAGATGGAGCAGATGATTGTAGACTTTGGTAAGCGTCAAGAATAACGATTAGGACAAAAGGAGTTTGACTCCTTTTGTCCTTTTCTTAAAGATAAGTTAAATAAAGCGTTTTCCAGAGATTCTTTTAGAAAATCTGTTGCTAAAAGGCCTAAAAATTGATAGAATAAGGATTGTCTAAAAAAATTGAAGGAGAATCTATCAAATGGATTTTACATGGGCTATTAAATATGCCACTGAATTCTTGGGAACTGCTATTTTGGTCATTCTTGGTAATGGTGCAGTTGCTAACGTTGAACTTAAAGGTACGAAAGGTCACCAAAGTGGCTGGCTCGTTATCGCGGTTGGTTACGGTATGGGGGTTATGATCCCAGCCTTGATGTTTGGTAATGTATCTGGTAACCACATCAACCCAGCCTTCACACTAGGACTTGCTGTGAGTGGACTTTTCCCTTGGGAACAAGTGCCATTCTACATCCTAGCACAAGTTTTGGGAGCGATTTTTGGTCAAGCTATGGTTGTGGCAACTCATCGTCCTTACTACTTGAAAACAGAAAATCCAAATAATATCTTGGGAACTTTCTCAACTATTTCTAATGTTGACCAAGGTACAAAAGAATCACGTTTCGCAGCAAGTGTAAATGGTTTTATCAATGAGTTTGTCGGCTCGTTTATTCTGTTCTTTGCAGCCCTAGGAATGACTAAAAACTTTTTTGGTGCAGAAGTAATGCAATACATGAAGCAAATGGCAACGCAGGCTAATCAAACAGTTGACTTCTCTGAATTAGCTATCAAAGCTCAAATAGCACCACACACAGCGGCAGGTCTTTCAGTAGCTCATTTAGGACTTGGTTTCCTAGTAATGGCCTTGGTAACTTCACTCGGTGGACCTACTGGACCTGGTTTGAACCCGGCTCGTGACTTTGGACCACGTCTTCTTCACGAACTCCTTCCAAAATCAGTGCTTGGTCAACACAAGGGTGATTCAAAATGGTGGTATGCATGGGTTCCGGTTGTAGCTCCAATTGCAGCGGGAATTGCAGCAGTAGCACTATTCAAACTACTTTACCTATAAGAAATGAAACTGGGGAATCCCAGTTTTTTTCTTGTAAAATTTCTAAATAAAATAGATATGGCTTGTAAAATATTCGAAAATCCTTTAAAATAAAAGAGTTGGAGGAATTTATGAATGTGAATGAGATTGTTCGGATCGTTCCGACTTTGAAAGTTAATAATCGAAAATTAAATGAAAGATTTTACATTGAAACTCTGGGGATGAAACCTTTGCTGGAAGAGTCTGCCTTTCTTTCATTAGGCGACCAGACGGGTACGGAGAAATTGATTTTAGAAGAGGCTCCAAGCATGCGAACTCGCAGAGTTGAAGGGCTTAAAAAGCTAGCCAGACTATTAATAAAGGTTGAAAATCCTTCTGAAATCGAGGCCCTTCTTTCTCAAATGAAGTCTCTTCCTCGTCTATTTAAAGGAAACCGTGGATATGCTTTTGAGATTGTCTCTCCTGAAGAGGATGTGATTCTTGTTCATGCGGAAAATGATGTAAGAGATTTGGTTCCACTGGAAACTGTTCCTGAATTTTATTCAAATACAGGTATAAAATACTTGAGTCAATTTGAAGTTTCCGTTGAACTCCGTCTGCCTGAGGACAGGGAGAGTTTACTAGATTCAGAATTGGCGACTAATGCCATTACCTTTACTCAAGGGCATGGTCCAGATTTGGCTGTTGAAAACAATGTTACCTGGGACTTGTCTATGCTGAAATTTTTGGTAAAGGATCTAGAGTTGACTGGTCTTCGTCAGAAATTTGAAGGCACAGACTATTTTATTCCAAAGTCTGAAAAATTCTTCCTTGGTAAGGATACCAATAACATCGAATTGTGGTTTGAAGAAGCATGAAGTGGACAAAAATTCTAAAAAAAATAGAAGATCAAATCGAGGCAGGGGTCTATCCCGGAGCCTCTTTTGCGTATTTTAAGGATGGAGAATGGAGAGAATCTTTCCTAGGATTGAGTGATCCTGAGAAAGGTTTGAAAACAGATTTAGGGCTAGTCTATGACTTAGCCAGTGTGAGTAAGGTTGTGGGAGTGGGGACGGTTCTAATCTTCTTGTGGCAACAGGGGAAACTAGACATCGATCGACCAGTGACGGATTTTTTTCCTGAATGCGATTACCCAGATATCACTATACGACAGCTTCTGACCCATGCTACAGACTTAGACCCCTTTATTCCTGATCGTGACCTCTTGACAGCTCCTGAATTGAAAGAAGCTATGTTTCACCTCAACAGACGAGATCAGCCTGCTTTTCTATACTCGGATGTTCACTTTTTACTCTTAGGTTTTCTTTTGGAAAAAGTCTTTAATCAAGATCTGAATCAGATTATAAAAGAGCAAGTTTTGGAACCATGGGGAATGAAAGAAACGATGTTTGGCCCTGTTGAGCGAGCTGTACCAACAGTCAGGGGAGTAGAGGCAGGCAATATTCACGACCCCAAAGCTCGTCTTTTGGGCAAACACGCTGGAAGTGCTGGTTTGTTTTCGACTGTTAAGGATTTACAGATCTTTCTGGAACATTACTTGAAAGATGAGTTTGCTGTAGATTTGAGCCGAAATTTTTCTCCTTTAGATGATAAGGAGCGTTCCCTAGCCTGGAATCTGGAAGGAGCTTGGCTCGACCATACGGGTTATACAGGTACCTTTATTATGTGGAATCGGGAGAAGCAGGAAGCTGCCATCTTTCTGTCCAATCGAACGTATGAAAAGGATGAGCGTGCCAAGTGGATAGTCGATCGAAATCAAGTGATGGAAATGATTCGTCAAGAGGAGTAGGGAGAAGCATGTCAAAAACCGTAAAAGGAACTCTGTATACAGTAGTGGCAGGGATTGCTTGGGGCTTGTCTGGAACCAGTGGTCAATACCTGATGGCACACGGGATCTCTGCTCTAGTCTTGACCAATTTGCGACTTATCATTGCAGGTTTGGCACTGGAAGTCTTATCCTATATGACTGCAAAGGATAAACTCTATGCTTTTTTAAAAGACAGAAAAAGCCTTTTATCTCTGCTGTTGTTTGCCCTGTTTGGACTTTTCTTAAACCAGTTTGCCTATCTTTCTGCCATTCAGGAAACCAATGCTGGCACGGCGACAGTTCTCCAGTATGTATGCCCCGTTGGGATCTTGGTTTATACTTGTATCAAGGACAAGGTGGCGCCTACTCTGGCTGAGATTATTTCGATTGGTTTAGCAATTGGAGGAACGTTTCTTATCGCGACGCATGGGGAACTTGACCAGTTGTCTGTCACACCTGCTGGTCTTTTCTGGGGCCTCTTTTCTGCCCTAACCTATGCCCTCTATATCATCCTTCCCATTGCTTTGATTAAGAAGTGGGGCAGTATTTTGGTGATTGGTGTCGGGATGGTTATTTCTGGTGTAGTGGCTATTCCTTTCACAGGAGTTTTACAGGCCAGCATACCGACTAGCTTAGATTTTCTCTTTGCATTTGCTGGGATTATCATCATTGGAACGGTCTTTGCCTATACAGCTTTTCTAAAAGGAGCTAGTCTGATAGGCCCTGTTAAGTCTAGTTTATTAGCTTCTATAGAGCCAATTTCAGCCGTTTTCTTTGCCTTTCTGATTATGGAGGAACAGTTTTATGCGATTGATTTTGTCGGTATGGCCATGATTTTACTAGCCGTGACCATTATTTCTTTGAAAGATTTACTGCTGGAAAATAAAGAGTAAGTAATAAAAAATCCACTCAATCGAGTGGATTTTTTGTGTATGGATGATTAGTCTTTATTTTCGTGTGGCAAAATCAAGTTCAAGATAATTCCTGTCATAGCTGATAGAGCAGTACCTGAAAGTGTAACGGGACCAAGTTTGAGGATAGCCCCACCAAGTCCAAGCACCAACATGGCACTTGCGATGATGAGGTTACGCATTTGACTGAAGTCAACGCGCTCTTTAATCAAAACTTTCAAACCGTTGCTGGCGATAACTCCGTAGAGAAGGATGGACATGCCACCAAGCACAGCATTTGGAATGGTTGAAATCAAGGCAGTGAATTTACCAAGGAAGCTAAGAGCAATGGCGATGAAGGCCGCGTTACGGATAACAGAGACAGAAGCGATACGAGTCATCCCGATAACCCCTGTATTTTCGCCGTAAGTCGTATTAGCTGGTCCACCGAGGAAGGCTGATACAGATGTCGCGATACCGTCACCGAGAAGAGTACGGTGAAGTCCTGGTTCTTTCAGGAATTGACGGCTACAGATTTGGCTCAAAACTGTGTGGTCTCCGATGTGTTCTGAAATTGTTACGATAGCGATAGGCAAGATTGCGATTGTTTCAGGACCGAAGTACAAGTTGTACTCTTTAAAGGCTCCACCTGTACTAAATGGCAAGTAGAAACCAGGAATTTCAAACCAGTTAGCTTGAAGGACTGGGGTAAAGTCAACCAAACCAAGCATCATAGCGAAGATATAACCACCAATGATGGCAAAGAGGAAAGGAATGATACGGAGGAACCCTTTTCCTTTTGTATTGATAAAAGCTGCAATAAGGAATGTAACAACAGCTACAAGGGCATTTTTCCAGTTTCCATCTGCTACAAGTCCAGCATTCGTTACAGCTGAACCAGCAAGTCCGAGACCGATAACGATAATCATAGGTCCGATAATAATTGGTGGCAAGAGTTTGTCAATCCATTTCGTACCTGCAAAACGAACACTTGCTGCTACAAGGACATAGACCAAACCAGTCAGGATAACTCCAGTTTGAGCGGCAGATACATCGCCCCCCATTTCTTTCATGGCTAGAGACATAGCCGTGATAAAGGCGAATGAAGAACCTAGATAAACTGGAACCTTAAAGCCAGTAGAAATCATGTAGATAAGTGTTCCAATACCAGATGCAAAGAGGGCAACGGATACAGGCATTCCCAAAATTAAGGGAACGAGAATGGTTGCACCAAACATGGCAAATACGTGCTGGAAGCTGAGAAGAATACCTTTACCAGCAGAAGGACGTTGATCAACGTCTAGTAACAAGTCAACAGTTGATTCCTGTTTCATAAAAACCTCACTTTTGGGCACCAAAAAAGAGCCCATTATTTTATAGCAATAGGCCCTCAGAGTAAGACTTTTTAAAAAATAGTTATCTTTTAAAAATTTATATAAATCTGCGCCTTCGTCACCTCACAGGATGACATTAAAAACCTTTGCTTAGGATAGTATAGCAGAAAAAATTCGTTTTGTAAACGAATTTTTCCCGAGCCTGGAAATGGGAGAGCGAGGTCCGTTTTGTAAACGAATTTTTCCCGAGCCCAGAAATAATAAAGCGAGGCTGATTTTGTAAATCATTTTTTTACTAAAAAAATTAAAGTGGGCGTTTGTTTGGCATGCCTGCCTTTCTTGGGTACTTGTTAGGTGTTTCTTTTTTCTTTTCGACGACTGTTATGTAGCGCGGATCTCCATTTGGCAGGGCATAGTTGAGGTTGTCCTCTACCTTGCTAAAGAGGAGGTTGAGAGCGTTCTTGGCTTCTAACAATTCCTCAGGAGCATTGCTGGCCTTGAGCGCCAGTAGTTTTCCACCAACTTTAAGGTAGGGAATGGTCAACTCAGATAAGACTTGCATACGGGCAACTGCACGAGCTGTCACCATATCAAACTGGGCACGGAAGTTCTTGTCTTGAGCAAAGTCTTCTGCCCGTCCATGGTAGAAGTGAACGCCTTCCAAATCCAGCTCTTGAGCCAATAGTTGGAGGAAGTTGATGCGCTTATTTAGCGAATCAATGATGGTCACATCTAACTGAGGATAGAGGATTTTCATAGGAAGGCTTGGAAATCCTGCTCCAGCCCCGATATCAAGAAGTTTGATAGTTTCATTTGAAATCAAACCTTGCAGAATAGGTGCAATCGAATCATAAAAGTGCTTAAGGTAGACTTCTTCTTTATCCGTAATAGCGGTCAAATTAATCTTCTCATTCCACTCGACCAAGAGTTCAAAATACCGTTCAAATTGGTTCTTTTGCTGGTCAGAAAGTGGAAGATTTTGCTCAGCTAGTAGGCTGTAAAATGTTTCTGGTTTCATAGTAGTTTCCTTCTCTAGTATCATCTTATTTTACCATATTCATTAAAATTTTGATATACTGGTAGTAATCTAAAAGCAGAAAGGAATAAGATTATGACTTGGATTATTCTTGGAGTTTTGGCTCTGATTGTTATTTTTGTGATTGTTAGCTATAACGGTTTGGTTAAAAATCGTATGCAGACCAAGGAGGCTTGGAGCCAGATCGATGTTCAGTTGAAGCGTCGTAATGATCTCCTCCCTAACTTGGTTGAAACAGTCAAAGGCTATGCCAAATATGAAGGTTCTACCTTGGAAAAGGTGACAGAACTTCGTAGACAGGTAGCCGCAGCAACTTCACCAGCTGAAGTGATGAAGGCCAGTGATGCCCTTACACGCCAGATTTCTGGTATCTTTGCAGTAGCAGAGAATTACCCAGACTTGAAAGCTAGCGCTAACTTTATCAAGCTACAAGAAGAGTTGACCAATACAGAAAATAAAATCTCCTACTCACGCCAACTCTACAACAGTGTTGTCAGCAACTACAATGTAAAAATTGAAACTTTCCCAAGTAATATCATCGCAGGACTATTTGGCTTTAAAGCTGCAGACTTCCTTCAAACACCTGAAGAGGAAAAGGCAGTTCCTAAAGTTGACTTTAGTGGTTTAGGTGACTAAGATGTTGTTTGATCAAATTGCGAGCAATAAACGAAAAACCTGGATTTTGTTGCTGGTTTTCTTCTTACTCTTAGCCTTGGTTGGTTATGCGGTTGGCTATCTCTTTATGCGTTCAGGTCTTGGGGGTATGATAATTGCCTTGATTATCGGTCTTATCTACGCTCTGACCATGATCTTTCAATCGACAGAGATTGTCATGTCTATGAATGGGGCGCGTGAGGTTGATGAGCAAACAGCACCAGACCTCTACCATGTAGTGGAAGATATGGCCATGGTCGCTCAGATTCCCATGCCACGTGTTTTCATCATTGAGGATTCTTCTTTAAATGCCTTTGCAACAGGTTCCAACCCGCAGAATGCAGCAGTCGCAGCAACGTCGGGTCTTCTGGCTATCATGAATCGTGAGGAGCTAGAAGCTGTTATGGGTCATGAAGTCAGTCATATCCGAAACTACGATATCCGCATTTCGACCATTGCTGTCGCCCTCGCCAGTGCCATTACCCTTCTGTCTAGTATGGCAGGACGGATGATGTGGTGGGGAGGCGCTGGTCGCAGACGGAGTGATAATGATCGTGATGGAAATGGTTTGGAGATTATCATGCTTGTTATCTCGCTTTTAGCCATTGTTCTAGCACCTCTCGCTGCAACCTTGGTGCAATTAGCCATTTCTCGTCAGAGGGAATTTCTGGTGGATGCATCCAGTGTGGAGCTGACTCGCAATCCTCAAGGGATGATCAATGCACTGCGCAAGTTGGACAATAGCGAGCCAATGCATCACCATGTCGATGATGCCAGCAGCGCTCTTTATATCAATGATCCCAAGAAAGGTGGCGGACTTCAAAAACTATTTTACACCCACCCACCTATCTCAGAACGAATCGAACGCTTGAAACGCATGTAAAAAAATCCAGAGGTCGTCTCTGGATTTTTGCTATGTTCAACATTTATAAATCTTGTAAATCAACAACTTCCAAGCCCTGTTCTGTTAAACGATAGAGTATCGTACAGACTTCTTTTAAGAAACGTCTGTCATGTGAAACAGTGATCAGACCGCCTGGATAGGAGGCAAAGAGTTTTCTGATTTCGGGTTGAGAAGTGGGAGAAAAATTTCTTGTCGGCTCATCCAGAAGGAGAAAATTTGGTTTGCGCAACACTAAATCTAAAAGTAGGAGTTTACCCTGTTGCCCACCAGATAAGGAGCGAATTTGGTGCTGCATCTCTGGATAGCTGAAATTGAGACTGGCTAGGTGAGATTGGATTTTCTGTAGTTCCTCTTTTTCCCCAGTTTGGCTGAGATAGGCTACTGGAGATAAATCTAATTGCAGTTTTTTGTGGTAATCTTGTGGCATAAAACCAAGGGAAATTTCTCTTTTGACGCTGAGCAGTTGCTGCAACTTGACTAACATAGTTGATTTTCCAACACCATTTGGCCCGATGATACCGATTTTATCTTGGCCACGGACCGTTAGTCGTAACTCCTGAGCTAAAACGCGCTGGCCAATGGATAAATTTTCTTTTTCCAGTTGGATTAATACTTTAGAAGCCGGTAATGGTTGGATGTCTGAAAAGAAAAGTTCGATTTGTTCCTCGTCAAGCGGCTTTTGGGTCATGGACTGGGCTTCCTTTTCAAAGCGTTTTTCTTGAGAGAGTACATTTTTCATCTTTTTAGCCAATAGGCGCCCAACAGTACTGTTTCTGGTAGCTCAAAGTGCAGTTTCTACATTTTGCTTAACTCGGCGATGTTTTTCCATGGTTTTGTCATAGGCTCGTTGGTCGTTAGCAGCTTGCTGACTTTGTCTTGCAAAACTAGCCTTTCTCTGCTCACTATAGAGATCATAGTCTAAATGCTCGACTAGCGTTTCTGCTTCTTTCCGGTGCTTGACCAGTCGCAAGTGGACAATAGTATCTGCCGTTTGAGAAAGAAAGTCTTCATCGTGGGAAATGAAAATAACAGTTTGCCTGGTTTTTTGAATCTGACTTTTTAGCCAATCAACCGTCTCAAGGTCTAGGTCATTTGAAGGTTCATCTAAAAATAGAATCTCAAAAGGCTTTGCTAACTCGTGGATGAGCTGAATTTTCAAAGCTTCGCCACCTGATAGACTGCCAATTTCTTGGTCGCTAGCAAAACGGTCGCTATCAAAGTGCAACTCCTCCGCCAAACGATAAAGAATGCTGTAGTCTAAATCAGCAGAATCCAAAAAGAAGTAATCGTGTAGAGTTCTACTTTTTAGCTCCTCAGGTAACTTTTGAGGAATGTAGGCCAGTGACTGAAGGTCAGACTGGATGACTCCCTTGATAGTGAAATCAGGCAATGCTTCCCCCATTAAAGCTCGTAGTAAGGTTGATTTGCCATTTCCTTCTTCACCAATAATAGCAACCTTTTCTCCGTCTTGGATAGTCATGGTTAGGTCAGATACAAGATCTCGTAGATCTTTGTTTTGTGTGATGGTTAGATGATTGATTTTTATCATATTGTCGCCCTTTCTAGAATGTCCATAGTGCATAACAAAAAGCTCTACTTTACCTAGTAGAGCCCAAAGTCACTGTCAAAACTCTATTATCTTCGTTGAAAAACTCGTCAAACTAGCTTGGAGTTGCCTAACCCAACCCAAGAGGAGAATAGCTTTCTAGTTTTTTGAATTTCAATGGGGACAAGATACTAGAAAATCTAGTATAAAAAGAGCACACAAAAAGAGACAAAAACAAGATCTACTAAATAAAGGTTCTTTATTTGATAGACTTAGTTGTTCATGTCTCCCTTACCTCCGAGTATTAGTACCTCTATCCTATACTTTTCAGGAAATTTTGTCAATAGAAAACAGGAAATTCTAGTTTTTATACTCAATGAAAATCAAAGGGCAAACTAGGAAGCGATCCAAAGACTGCTCAAAGCACAGCTTTGAGGTTGCAGATAGAGCTGACGAAGTCAGTAACCCATACTAACGGCAAGGCGAAACTGACGTGGTTTGAAGAGATTTTCGAAAAGTATCAGAATCCGAAAACAGGTCCATAGAGAGTCAGTACGTGTTTGACATGTTCGTAGTGGAACTTGTCATAGTTGCGCCAAGCAGCACGAGCTTGATCATTCAGTTTTAGGCTACCCAGTCCAATCAGTAGACTGGTACGTTGGTAAAATTTCTCAAGGTCGATTAAGATACTGTTGTCAATCTTTTCCGCTTTTTTTAGTTCCTTAAGAGTGGTGTTCAGCAGTTCTTGTAGACGAAAATCATCGGCTGTACCTTGTTTGCAATTTTGGAAACTTTGATTTAACTCGGAAAGTAGTTGGTAAGCTTCAGTGATGAGTGCTTTGTCTTCCATATGAGCATCCTCCTTGCTCTGATGTATTCTTGCCTATAGTATAGCACTAATCAGAAAATATGCCATAGTAAATATGTTAAAAAATGAAATTTTAATATCAAAGTTTGGGAGGCTGACTTATAGCCTTTTCATGGTATAATCAAGTGAGTACATCTTTATGGAGGAAATATGAAGTTACATATTCAAGAAATTAGTAAGCAGCCTGAAGGTCTACACTTTGAACAAGCTTTAGACCTGGCAGCAGACTTGCGTAAACGAAATCAAGAAATTTTAGATGTCAAAGATATCCTTGCTGTTGGGAAGGTGCAGTACGAAGACCGTCTGTATTTCTTAGACTATCAGTTGTCATATACCATTGTTCTTGCTTCAAGTCGTAGTATGGAGCCAGTTGAGTTAGATGAATCTTATCCAGTCACAGAAGTTTTCATGGAAGGAGAGACCAACCAACTGGACCAGGAAGTTCTAGACGATGACTTAGTCTTGCCTATCGAAAATGGGGAAATTGACCTTGCTGAGAGCGTAGCAGATAATATTCTGCTCAATATTCCTATCAAAGTCTTGACGGCAGAAGAAGAGGCGGGCCAAGGTTTTGTGTCAGGAAATGACTGGCAAATCATGACTGAGGAAGAATACCAAGCCCAACAAGCAGTCAAGAAAGAAGAAAACAGTCCATTTGCTGGCTTGCAAGGACTATTTAATGGAGACGAGTAGATGGTTTTATCCAAGAAACGTGCCCGTCATGTCATAGAGGAAATCATTGCCCTTTTTCCAGATGCTAAGCCTAGTCTTGATTTTACCAATCATTTTGAACTCTTGGTTGCGGTGATGTTGTCAGCTCAGACGACAGATGCAGCGGTAAATAAGGCCACACCAGGTCTCTTCGCTGCCTTTCCAACACCACAAGCCATGTCTGTCGCGACTGAAAGTGAAATTGCTTCACACATTTCTCGTCTGGGACTGTATCGAAATAAGGCTAAATTCCTTAAAAAATGTGCCCAACAGTTACTAGACGATTTTGATGGTCAAGTGCCTCAGACTCGAGAGGAATTAGAAAGTCTAGCTGGTGTTGGTCGTAAAACAGCAAATGTAGTATTGAGTGTGGGCTTTGGAATTCCTGCTTTTGCAGTGGACACTCATGTGGAGCGTATCTGTAAGCATCACGATATCGTTAAAAAATCAGCTACGCCACTTGAAGTAGAAAAACGTGTCATGGACGTTCTGCCACCAGAAGAATGGTTAGCAGCCCACCAGGCCATGATTTACTTTGGACGAGCTATCTGTCATCCTAAAAATCCAGAATGTGACCACTATCCCCAGTTATATGATTTTAGCAATGTTTAAGCGGACTCTGAAAAAGTTTTTGCTTGATTTTAAGGGTGCTTTGTGCTATAGTAAATGATAACTAAATAGTCCTTTAAACCTGTCCCGTGAGGCAGGCAAGGAGCGCGATAAAGTAGAAGGGTGAAGTCTATACTGTTTACAGTAGGGCTCGCTTGGCTATACATTTCAAGTCTCCTTGCAGAAGGAGACTTTTCTTTTTGGAGGTTTGTCATGAAGACAAAAGAAGTTGTAGACGAATTGACTGTCAAACGAGCGATTACGCGAATTACTTATGAGATTATCGAGCGCAATAAAGATTTGAATAAAATTATCTTAGCTGGGATAAAAACGCGTGGTGTTTTCATCGCTCATCGTATCAAAGAGCGCTTGGAGCAGTTGGAAAACATCACAGTTCCTGTTGTGGAATTGGACACTAAACCTTTCCGTGACGATGTTAAAAGCGGAGAAGATACTTCTTTGATTTCTGTTGATGTGACTGACCGTGAAGTTATCTTGGTGGATGATGTACTCTATACAGGCCGTACCATCCGTGCCGCTATTGATAATATTGTTGGTCATGGTCGTCCTGCGCGAGTGAGTTTAGCAGTTCTAGTCGATCGTGGACATAGAGAATTGCCAATTCGTCCAGATTACGTCGGGAAAAATATCCCAACCAGTCGTTCTGAAGAAATCATCGTAGAGATGACAGAACTTGATGGCCAAGACAGAGTTCTGATTACTGAAGAAGCTTAGAAAGCTGAAGGAGTAGCCATGTCAGAAAATCAACAAGCATTGAACCATGTGGTTTCCATGGAAGACCTCACTGTTGATCAAGTGATGAAATTGATCAAACGAGGGATTGAGTTTAAAAACGGAGCCCAGCTCCCTTATGAAGACCATCCGATTGTTTCCAATCTTTTCTTTGAGGATTCTACACGGACGCATAAATCTTTTGAAGTGGCAGAGATTAAGCTAGGGCTGGAGCGACTTGACTTTGATGTGAAGACCAGCTCAGTAAACAAGGGTGAGACACTTTATGATACCATCTTAACCTTGTCTGCGCTTGGTGTAGATGTCTGCGTGATTCGCCACCCAGAGGTCGATTATTACAAAGAACTGATTGCGAGTCCAACCATTACGACTTCCATTATCAATGGTGGAGATGGTTCAGGTCAACACCCTAGCCAGAGCCTGCTTGATTTGATGACCATTTATGAGGAATTTGGTCACTTTGAGGGTCTCAAGGTTGCTATTGCAGGTGACTTGGACCACTCACGTGTTGCCAAATCCAATATGCAGATTTTGAAACGCTTGGGTGCTGAACTCTTTTTTGCAGGGCCTGAGGAATGGAGAAGTCAAGAGTTTGCGGACTATGGACAGTTTGTAACTATTGATGAGATTGTTGATCAGGTGGATGTTTTGATTTTACTCCGAGTTCAACATGAACGCCACGAAAGTGGAGCCGTTTTTTCAAAAGAAGATTACCATGCTCAACACGGCTTGAACCAAGAGCGCTATAATCGCTTAAAAGAAACAGCAATCATTATGCATCCTGCTCCAGTTAATCGAGATGTGGAAATTGCTGACCACTTGGTTGAAGCGCCAAAATCACGCATTGTCCAACAAATGACCAACGGTGTCTTTGTTCGAATGGCAATCTTAGAATCCGTATTGGCGAGTAGAAACGCCAACTAAAACACAAGACGTTAAAAGACGCCAGTGAGCGTCCACGAGAGGTGAAAATATGACAAAAAGACTTCTAGTATTAGAAGATGGCACAGTTTTTGAAGGCAAGGCCTTCGGAGCAGATATTGATGTAACAGGCGAAATCGTCTTTAACACAGGGATGACTGGTTACCAAGAATCCATTACAGACCAGTCTTATAATGGACAAATCTTGACCTTCACTTATCCTTTGGTGGGAAATTATGGAATTAATCGTGATGATTACGAATCCATCATTCCAACTTGTAAAGGAGTTGTCGTTTTCGAAGAGGCGCGTCGAGCAAGCAACTGGCGCAACCAAATGACGCTGGATGAATTTTTGAAAGCCAAGAAAATTCCTGGTATTTCAGGGATTGATACGCGTGCCCTTACTAAGATTATCCGTAAGCATGGTACTATGCGTGCAACCTTGACCCATGTTGGAGATAGTATGGACCATGTGACGGACCAGCTTCAAGCAACAGTCCTGCCGACAGACAATATCAAGCAGGTTTCTACTAAAACATCATATCCAGCTCCTGGAGTTGGTTTGAGCGTGGTGCTAGTGGATTTTGGTCTTAAGCACTCAATCTTACGTGAACTTTCGAAACGCAACTGTAACGTGACGGTTGTTCCTTATTCAACAACAGCAGAAGAAATTCTCCACCTCAATCCTGATGGAGTTATGTTGTCAAATGGTCCAGGTAACCCAGAAGATGTTCCAGAAGCACTGGACATGATTCGTGGTGTGCAAGGGAAAATTCCAATTTTCGGAATTTGTATGGGACACCAACTCTTTGCCATGGCAAATGGGGCTAAGACCTACAAGATGAAATTTGGTCACCGCGGATTTAACCACGCGGTACGTGAGATTGCTACAGGCCGTATAGACTTCACCAGCCAGAACCACGGTTATGCAGTTAGCCGTGAGGACTTGCCAGATCATTTGATCATTACCCACGAAGAAATCAATGATAAATCAGTTGAAGGAGTTCACCACAGATACCAACCAGGTTTTTCTGTACAATTCCACCCAGACGCAGCTCCTGGTCCACACGACGCAAGCTACCTATTTGATGAATTTATCGAGATGATGGAAGCCTTTAAACAATCAAACTAAGAACGAGTAAAATCTCGTCGGAGAATTTATGTAACTGAACACGGACGGAAAGCTCGGAATTTAGAGAAACCGACTTGGATTGTCAATCCTTCCTTGGTTTCCTAAAATTCAATCGCTTTCTATTCGTCCTTTATATCTTATTTAATGTCGCTCTGTGAGGCGACGAATAGAAAGGCAGGGCGTTTCTTTTAGTCGCTATCGAGCGAACTAAAAACTCCCTGCACTAGATTTTTTATCGAAAAATATCGTTTCTCTAAAAAATCGTCGGAGAATTTATTTAATGGCAACCCGAGAGTTGCCGAATAGAAAGGAGAAGGGTGGTCCGTATTTGCTGAACTGAATACGGGCTACGGACGGTGCTAAAAAGATAGTTATTCCTAGAACTGATAGTTCTTCGTCATAACTCCTATTTTAGCTTTGTCCGCTTGACGCCCTTAATATCTTATAAATGCCTAAACGTACTGATATTCAAAAAATTATGGTGATTGGTTCTGGTCCGATTATTATTGGTCAGGCTGCTGAGTTTGACTACGCGGGGACCCAGGCCTGCTTGTCTTTGAAAGAAGAAGGTTATGAAGTTGTCTTGGTAAACTCAAACCCTGCCACCATCATGACGGACAAGGAGATTGCGGACAAGGTCTACATCGAACCGATTACACTCGAGTTTGTGACACGTATTCTCCGTAAGGAACGTCCAGATGCTTTGCTTCCAACTCTTGGAGGTCAGACAGGGCTCAATATGGCCATGGAATTGTCTAAAAACGGTATTCTAGATGAGCTTGGTGTCGAACTTCTGGGTACTAAATTATCGGCCATCGACCAAGCTGAGGACCGTGACCTCTTTAAACAATTGATGGAAGAGCTTGAGCAACCCATCCCTGAATCTGAAATTGTCAACACAGTAGAAGAAGCAGTTGCCTTTGCAGCGACAATTGGATACCCAGTCATTGTCCGTCCAGCCTTTACCCTAGGTGGTACTGGTGGTGGTATGTGTGCCAACGAGGAAGAACTACGTGAAATCGCTGAAAATGGGTTGAAATTGTCACCTGTTACCCAATGTTTGATTGAACGTTCAATCGCAGGTTTCAAAGAAATCGAGTACGAAGTCATGCGCGATTCAGCTGACAATGCCCTCGTTGTTTGTAACATGGAAAACTTTGACCCAGTGGGGATTCACACAGGGGATTCCATCGTATTCGCCCCTGCGCAAACCATGTCAGACTATGAAAACCAAATGCTACGTGACGCGAGCTTGAGCATTATTCGCGCCCTCAAGATTGAAGGTGGGTGTAACGTTCAGCTGGCCCTTGACCCCCATAGCTTCAAGTACTATGTTATCGAAGTAAACCCTCGTGTATCGCGTTCGTCAGCCCTTGCTTCTAAGGCGACGGGTTATCCAATTGCTAAATTGGCTGCCAAGATTGCTGTCGGTTTGACCTTGGATGAGGTCATCAACCCAGTTACAGGTTCAACCTATGCCATGTTTGAGCCAGCCCTTGACTACGTCGTTGCTAAGATTCCACGTTTCCCATTTGACAAGTTTGAAAAAGGTGAGCGCCGTCTTGGTACCCAGATGAAGGCCACTGGTGAAGTCATGGCTATCGGTCGTAACATCGAGGAGTCACTTCTCAAGGCCTGTCGTTCACTTGAAATTGGCGTTCACCACAATGAAATGCCTGAACTTGCAGCAGTTTCTGATGATGCCTTGATTGAAAAAGTTGTTAAAGCCCAAGATGACCGTCTCTTCTACGTATCAGAAGCCATTCGCCGTGGCTATACTCCAGAAGAAATTGCTGAATTGACCAAGATTGATATCTTCTATCTTGATAAACTCTTGCACATCTTTGAAATTGAGCAGGAATTGGGTGCCCATCCACAAGATTTAGACGTTTTGAAAACAGCCAAACTCAATGGTTTCTCAGACCGTAAGATTGCGGAGCTTTGGAAAACGACAGCTGACCAAGTTCGCCAACTTCGCTTGGAAAATAAGATTGTCCCAGTTTACAAGATGGTCGATACCTGTGCAGCCGAGTTCGACTCTGAAACGCCATATTTCTATTCAACCTATGGCTGGGAAAATGAGTCTATCAAATCTGAAAAGGAATCCGTTCTTGTCCTAGGTTCAGGTCCAATCCGTATCGGTCAAGGGGTTGAGTTTGACTACGCAACCGTTCACTCTGTTAAGGCTATCCAAGCAGCTGGTTACGAAGCCATCATCATGAACTCAAACCCAGAGACCGTTTCTACAGACTTCTCGGTATCTGATAAGCTCTACTTTGAGCCATTAACTTTTGAAGATGTTATGAATGTTATTGACTTGGAGCAACCAAAAGGGGTTATCGTTCAGTTCGGTGGTCAAACAGCCATCAACCTTGCGGAGCCTTTGGCAAAAGCAGGGGTGACTATCCTTGGTACGCAAGTCGCTGACTTAGACCGTGCCGAAGACCGCGATCTCTTCGAGCAAGCCCTTAAAGACTTGGATATTCCACAGCCACCAGGACAGACAGCAACCAATGAAGAAGAAGCAGTACTTGCAGCTCGCAAGATTGGCTTCCCAGTACTCGTTCGCCCATCTTATGTCTTGGGTGGACGTGCCATGGAAATCGTTGAAAACGAAGAAGACCTCCGTTCTTACATGCGTACAGCTGTTAAGGCTAGTCCAGACCACCCAGTTCTTGTTGACTCTTACATTGTTGGGCAAGAGTGTGAAGTTGATGCCATTTCAGACGGTGAAAATGTCCTTATTCCTGGTATCATGGAGCATATCGAACGTGCCGGTGTCCACTCAGGTGACTCAATGGCCGTTTACCCACCACAAACCTTGTCTCAAAAGGTGCAGGAAACCATCGCAGACTATACCAAACGCCTAGCAATCGGTCTTAATTGTCTTGGGATGATGAACATCCAGTTTGTCATCAAGGACGAAAAAGTCTATGTTATTGAGGTCAATCCACGTGCCAGCCGTACGGTGCCATTCCTTTCTAAGGTAACTAATATTCCTATGGCTCAGGTAGCGACTAAGCTCATTCTTGGTCAAAGTCTTGAAGAACTTGGCTACCAAGATGGCCTTTATCCAGAAAGCACTCGCGTTCATATCAAGGCGCCTGTCTTCTCTTTTACGAAACTAGCTAAGGTAGACAGCTTACTAGGTCCTGAAATGAAGTCAACAGGTGAAGTTATGGGTTCTGATACGACTCTTGAAAAAGCTTTGTACAAGGCTTTTGAAGCTTCTTATCTTCACTTGCCAACCTTTGGAAATGTGGTCTTTACCATCGCTGATGATGCCAAAGAAGAGGCCTTGGACTTGGCTCGTCGTTTCCAAAATATCGGCTATGGTATCCTCGCAACAGAAGGGACAGCAACCTTCTTTGCCAGTCATGGACTCGAAGCCCAACCTGTTGGTAAGATTGGTGACGATGAACAGGATATCCCAAGCTATGTCCGTAAAGGAAAAATCCAAGCGATCATCAATACTGTCGGAACCAAACGAACTGCTGACGAAGATGGTGAGCAAATCCGTCGTTCAGCCATTGAACACGGTGTGCCACTCTTTACAGCCCTAGATACTGCTAATGCCATGCTTAAGGTGCTTGAAAGCCGTAGTTTTGTCACAGAAGCGATCTAGTTGAGAAAGAATTTTTACAGTTTTAAAGCCAGCGTCAAAAAACGCTGGCTTTTACAATACTGATATTGCCTATTTCAACTATCATTTCTTTTATTAGGAATCATTCTAAAATGTGATATAATAAGGGTGAATTGGAAATAGGTAAACTATTTTCATCATTCTTTCAAAAAAATATTCTATTAAGAAATATGTAAAGACAGATTAGAAAGTGGGAAATCCCTATGTCCTCTTATGAAAAAGTCTCTCTTTCTGAGATCAATCAATCTATTGAGACTCCAAATAACAATCATTTTTGGCAAAATCTAAAAGCATTCTTAGGACCTGGTGCACTTGTGGCAGTTGGCTACATGGATCCTGGAAATTGGATCACCAGTGTGGTTGGTGGTGCCTCCTACAAGTACAGCCTTTTATTTGTTATTTTAATTTCATCCATCATTGCTATGCAGCTACAACAGATGGCTGGGAAGCTCGGTATCGTGACTAGGATGGACCTAGCACAGGCAACAGCTCATCATGCTCCCAAGTGGCTTCGCTATAGTTTGTGGGTGATTTTAGAATTAGCTTTAATGGCGACAGACTTGGCTGAGGTTCTAGGTTCAGCGATTGCCTTAAATCTTTTGTTTAAAATACCGATTATGATTGCTATCCTCTTAACCGTTTTAGATGTGTTTCTTTTGTTGTTGTTGATGAAATTTGGTTTCAAAAAAATTGAAGCTATTGTTACGACCCTTATTTTAACCATATTAGCCATCTTTACCTATCTTGTGGCCTTATCCAATCCAAGTATCCAGGGGATCATTGGTGGTTATTTGCCAACTTCAACTTTATTTGAAACACCGTTACCGGGTCATGAAAGTCAATTGACCTTGGCTCTGGGGATTGTAGGAGCGACAGTCATGCCCCATAATCTCTATCTCCATTCCTCTCTATCCCAAACAAGGAAAATCAATCACAAAGATAAGAAGGATGTTCGAAAAGCCGTGCGTTTTATGACCTGGGATTCAAATCTTCAGTTGTCCCTAGCCTTTATTGTCAATTCCTTGCTGCTCATTTTAGGTGCCTCCCTCTTTTTTGGTCATGCATCTGAAATTTCAGCTTTCTCCCAAATGTACAATGCTTTACAGGATTCGACAATAGCAGGAGCGATAGCCAGCTCAACCTTGTCAACTTTATTTGCTCTAGCCCTCTTAGCAAGTGGTCAAAATTCGACCATTACAGGCACTTTGACAGGACAGATTGTCATGGAAGGTTTCTTACATCTAAGATTGCCTCAGTGGCTTATCCGTATCGGTACCCGTATTTTTGCCTTGCTACCTGTGATTATAGTCGCCGTTTTATTTGGGTATCAAGAAAAAACCTTGGATCAGTTATTGGTCTATTCACAGGTCTTTCTTTCAATTGCTCTTCCGTTTTCAATTTTCCCCTTGATTTATCTAACCTCTAAAAAGTCACTGATGGGAGAATTCACCAATGCCAAGTGGAACACAATCCTAGGTTACGCAGTTTCAATCATCTTGACCATTCTCAATATCAAGCTTCTTTTCGATATTTTTTAAACTTGTTTAAATCAGGTCTCGGCATCAGCTTGAGGATTGATAAAGAAATAATAGTAGCGGTTGGTTCATGAAAATAAGAAACAAAAAAAGAACAGTTGAAACTGTTCTTTTTATGATTATTTGAGACCGTATTTTTTGTTGAAACGATCCACACGTCCATCTGCTTGAGTGAACTTTTGACGTCCAGTGTAGAATGGGTGTGAGTCTGATGATATTTCCACACGGATCAATGGGTAAGTTTCGCCTTCGAACTCAACAGTTTCGTTAGAGCGTTTTGTTGAACCGCTAAGGAATTTGTAACCAGTAGTTGTGTCCATGAAGACAACTGGGCGATATTCTGGATGGATATCTTTTTTCATTTTGCAATATTTCCTTTCTGCCATGGTCTCTTTGTGAGCCATAGATTGTTACCTTACTAGTCTATCAGATTCTGATAAGTTTGGCAAGTATTTTATCAGTTTTTAAGCAAGTTTTTTAACTTTTGATAGATGATTTCGTTTTCTTCTAGACTATAGGAATTGGCGCCACTAGCTAATGGATGTCCTCCTCCGTCGTGTTCTTTGGCAATTTCATTGATAGGGGTGATTTTACTGCGCATACGCACACGGAAGTGACCGTCAGCTTGCTCAACAAAGATAGCCCAAGCCTTAACAGTATCAATTCGACCAGGTGCTCCGACAATCGCAGCCGTTTCAGCATCCGTAACCTTATATTTTTCCAAGATGTCTTGAGTAAGCAGAACGCGTGCAGCCCCATTCTCATCAACTTCTAAGTGATCATAGACATAGCCTTGCAATTTTGCAATCTTGAAGCTCATGGTATCCATTTGACGAGACAATCCAGCAAAGTCAAAATCAACTTCTCGGAGCTGGGCAGCTATTCTAAAGGTACGAGCACTAGTTGACGGGTAGAGAAAACGGCCCGTGTCCCCGACAATTCCTGCATAGAGAAGTCGTGCCGCTTCACTAGACAAAGCCAGCTGATTTTCTTGAGCAAATAGAGTAATCATCTCACTGGCACTGCTTGAACTTGTATCCACCCAAGATAGGTCACCATAGATATCATCATTGGGATGGTGATCGATTTTGATGGTGAAAGCAGCTTGTTCATAGCGTTTATCATCGATACGAGGACGATTTGCTGTATCACAAATAATAGCAAGGGCTTCGTGGTAGTCACTGTCTTGGATAGTATCCATTTCCGCCATCCAGGTTAGAGTTGGTTCGTTAAAACCGACTGCTTTGATAGTCTTTTCTGGAAAATGGTGTGTGAGAAGAGCTTTCAAGCCCACTTGACTCCCTATGGCATCAGGATCTGGTTTCATATGACGATGAATGATAATGGTATCGTATTCTTTGATTTTCTCAAATATTTGCTGGCAAATTTCCATAAATAACCTCAATTCTTTCTCATTTCATTGTAGCACAAGAATTTTTATTTTTAAAATGAAAAAGATATGATATAATGGAGAAAGATAAATTGAGGAGGACGATATGGCATTAGCAAAAATTGTATTTGCCAGTATGACCGGTAATACCGAAGAAATTGCAGATATTGTAGCAGACAAATTACGTGACTTGGGCTTGGATGTCGATGTGGATGAATGTACGACTGTTGACGCTTCAGACTTCTTGGAAGCGGATATCGCAATCGTTGCGACCTATACCTACGGAGATGGAGAGTTGCCAGATGAGATGATGGACTTCTACGAAGACCTAGCAGATCTCAACTTGAACGGTAAAATCTACGGGGTTGTTGGATCAGGTGATACCTTCTACGACGAATTCTGTAAGGCTGTCGATGACTTTGATCGCGTTTTTGTAGCGACAGGAGCAGAAAAAGGTTCAGAGTGTGTTAAAGTAGATCTTTCTGCTGAGGAAGAAGACATCGAACGTTTGGAACAATTCGCAGAAGAATTGGCTGCAAAAGTAGGATAAGAATCAAACTGCACTGACTGGAAGGAGTTGGTGCAGTTTTTAGTAGTTAAACTAGATTTTACTAGCCTATTTGGTGGCTTTTTGATACAATAATTCAAATAAAGGAGGAGACTGTATGAACTTAGATATTATTCGCCAAGAAATTGATCAAATCGACGACCAAATCGTCAAGCTCCTAGAAGAACGAATGCACTTAGTTGAAGGGGTTGTCGCTTATAAGAAAGCATCAGGTAAGCCAATCTTAGATTCTAAGAGAGAAGAAGTTATTTTTGAGAAAGTCAAAAATCGAGTAGAAGATAAGCGCTATCGGGAGACCATTGTTGCGACTTTTTCAGACATTCTCAAACGTTCGCGTGATTATCAGGATCAAAACATCAAATGAAAAGAGAACAATTCTATCCGCTCGGAATTTTTCTGGCTGCAATGGTGGGAGGCCTTGTCCGCTATCTCATTTCCACTTGGTTACCAGCTAGTCCAGACTTTCCTTGGAGTACCCTCCTTGTCAACTATCTGGGCATTTTCTGCTTGGTCTATCTGGTAAAAGGCTATCTGGTCTATAAGGGAAGTAGTAAAGGTTTGGTTCTGGCGCTGGGTACAGGCTTTTGTGGTGGTTTAACAACCTTTTCTAGCCTGCTCTTGGATGCTGTGAAATTGCTCGATACTGGGCGTTATCTTAGTTTAGTCCTATATTTGATTTTTAGTATTGGTGGAGGCCTGCTCTTGGCTTATTATCTAGGGAGGAAGAAATGGTAATCGTCTATCTTGCAATCGTCTGTGGCTTTGGAGCCCTAGTGCGGTATTTCTTTTCCCGATATAATCAATCCTCAAAATTGCCCCTAGGAACTCTCATAGCCAATCTTCTCGGTTGCTTTTTGATTGGCTTGCTCTACAACCATGTGGAGTCCAAGGAAGTTTATGCCGTCCTAGCGACAGGTTTCTGTGGTGGGTTGACGACCTTTTCAACTCTAAATGACGAGCTGCAAAGACTGTTAAGTGACAAGAAGGTATTTTATAGCTATTTCCTCTTAACTTACATAGGCGGTTTTGTTGCGATTTTTTTAGGAATTTTGCTATAAATTTCTTTACTTTTAGGTGGAAATTTGGTAAACTGTATCTTGTGCGTAATGGACGCACAAAAATACAGTTTATCCGCTGAGGAAGGTTCCTCAAGATTGACAAAGATAGGAGAATAAAATGAATCCATTAATCCAAAGTTTGACTGAAGGTCAACTTCGTACAGATATCCCATCATTCCGTCCTGGTGACACTGTTCGTGTACACGCGAAAGTTGTCGAAGGTAACCGTGAACGTATCCAGATTTTTGAAGGTGTTGTTATCGCACGTAAAGGTGCTGGCATCTCAGAAAACTACACAGTTCGTAAAATCTCTAACGGTGTAGGTGTTGAGCGTATCTTCCCAATCCACACTCCACGTGTTGAAAAGATCGAAGTTGTTCGTTATGGTAAAGTACGTCGTGCGAAATTGTACTACTTGCGTGCTCTTCAAGGTAAAGCAGCTCGTATCAAAGAAATCCGTCGTTAATTCGACTAAAAAACTCTGCTTACCCAGCAGAGTTTTTCTCTAGCTCCCTTAGTTCAATGGATATAACAACTCCCTCCTAAGGAGTAGTTGCAGGTTCGATTCCTGCAGGGGGCATATAAACTATTGATTTTACTAGGGTTTGAGGTATTTCGCCCCAAATTAACTTCTAATTACAAGAATTATATGAAGTACCGACATAGGTTCGATAAGAAATCGCTAGAATCAGTTTAACATATTATCACGAATTATAAACTTTGGAGTACTAATGGTTAATAAAGATTGTTCTTTTGATAAGGTAAAAGTTATCTTAAACGGAACTAGCAATTTTTATATTTCTTCAAATGAAGAGTTGAATAAATGTTTAGATCATGTTGTTCAGTTGATTTCGGATTCATATGTTTTATATATAAATAATTCATACACCTCCTCCTCTTTTTTAGCCATTAGTGTGCTAGAAGAGGTTGGAAAAATTCAAATGGGAATATTTATTAAAGGTTCAGATTCTTATGTGAGAAAAGACAAATTAAGAGTTCATAAGTCCAAACAAATTGTAGGAGCGAGCTACACTATTTGTATGGGCGAAAGGATTAAAAATGCAATTTCTAATGAAAATTTGGAAAAATTTTTCGATTTATTTATTCTGGTGAATTAAAAGATTTAAGAGAAAAAGCAATTTATTGTGATAGAAAAAATAACAGTGTTGTAATACCGAAAGATTTAATCACTCAAGAATTTGCAAGAAATTTGCTTTTATTTGCGATAGAATCGTTTGATGATAATCTAGTTGGCTGGACGAATTACTCAATAGAGTTATCAAAGAAAACTGATTGATTTTTTGAAATTGTTGCTAATTCTAAGATGAAATAGAAAAAACCGCTCTGCTGAGCGGTTTTCGTATTTTATCATACTTTACAATACCCATGTACGGATAGCATGGGCTACGCCAGATTCGTCATTTGTTTTAGTGATGTATTTGGCGATTTTTTTGAGTTCTGGATTTCCATTTTCCATAACAACGGGATTACCCACGACTTCCAGCATGGCACGGTCATTTTCTTCGTCACCAATCGCCATAGTTTCATCTTTGGTTAATCCGAGTTTTTCAGCTAAGTGAGTGATGGCTGAGCCCTTGTCTACATTCTTTTTAAGTAGTTCTAGGTAGAAAGGAGCAGATTTGTTGATAGAGTAGCGTTCGTAAAATTCTGCTGGGATTTTTTCAATCGCAGCATCCAGAATTTCTGGTTCATCGATAAACATACATTTGACGATTTCTTTATCAGCCATTTCTTCAGGTGTACGATAGAAGATTGGCATGCTGACGAGGGTTGATTCGTGTACCGTGTATTTTCCGATATTGCGATTGGCAGTATAGATACCATCCTTGGTAATAGCGTGCATGTGGACACCGAGCTTACGGCTGAGAAATTCCATATCCAAATAATCCTCATAGGTCAAGGATTCGCTGATAATCTCATGGCCAGTAGCAGTTTCTTGGACAAGGCCACCGTTGAAGGTCACCACATAGTCACCCTCATCTCTCAACTGCAAGTCGTCCAGAAGTTTGGCAACACCTGCGATGGGACGACCTGTTGCAATCACGATTTTGACACCGGCTTGTTTGGCGTCTTGGATGGCAGAAAAGACTTCAGGAGTGATTTCTCTTTTACTGTTGACTAGGGTACCATCGATATCGACGGCGATTAGTTTAATACTCATAAATTTCCTCTTCTAGTTTTTATTTGGGGTAAAATGATCGTTCTCAATCAAGTGTAAAAATTGCTGGGTAATGCTTGCGAAGATGCTGTTTTGGTCCAACATTTCTTTCGGAAAATAGAAACGATTGTCTCCGTGGCGACTGCCAGCAAGGGATTGAACGATAGGAGATAAGCTAGAGAGTTCTGCCAGTTCTCCATTTTTCTGTAGAATCTCAATCTGTGTTCGTGGATTTTCAGATTCGGGACGATAGATATCATAAGGGAGGTCAAAATTCTTATGAATAGCAGTATAGTAGTCTGGATCAAAACCGATTTCTTCAACCAGTTGTCTCATGGTTGCGAGTTGGTCTTGGTCTTCTTGTGAAAAAGTAATGGATTTAAAGACCTTGCGGTTGACAAAGCGTTGCGACAAATCTGCGAGAATCTTGTCAGGACTGGTCATCCAGAGCTGAAAGTAGGTATTCATCACGCCATCATCAAGAGCTAGATAGTCAGACAAGGTCACATTTTTTTCAAAGAAAGGAAGAAGGTGTGGAGAAGTTCGTGAAAAGAAGTCCTTGTCCTCAGGAAAGAGTTCCTTAGCGCGTTTGAGGAGATTCTGTAGGAGAACTTCCATGGCGCGTGTTGCTGGGTGGAAATAAACCTGCATATACATCTGGTAGCGACTGAGAACATAGTCTTCGATGGCATGCATGCCATTGCGCTGAAAGGCGATACCATTTTCAACAGGACGAATCACTCGGAGGATTCGAGTCAGGTCAAATTCCCCATAAGATGCTCCTGTAAAATAAGAGTCGCGCAAGAGATAATCCATACGGTCTGCATCAATCTGACTAGAAATGAGCTGAACGACCTGCTTGTTAGGATAGGTATGGTCGATAACACTGGCTACCTTTTCCGGGAAATCTGGCGCTACTTGTAGCAGGACTTGGTGAATCTCTGTCTCAGGACTTTGGATGATTTCCTGGGTAATGGCTTCATGATCTGTATCAAAGAGATGCTCAAAAGTATGGGAGTAGGCACCATGCCCGAGGTCATGAAGGAGCGCAGCGGTCATGGTTAAGAGAGACTCAGCAGGATCCCATTCTTCAGGATATTTTTCTTCAAAAATCTCCGTGATACGACGAGCGATCTCATAGACACCCAAACAATGGGAAAAGCGACTGTGCTCCCCACCATGGAAAGTATAGCTGGAAGTCCCTAGCTGTTTGATACGACGCAGACGTTGAAATTCTTTTGTATTGATCAAGTCATAGATGACCTGGTTGTTTACATGGATGTAGTTGTGAACTGGGTCACGGAATACTTTTTCGTTCATATGACCATTATAGCAAAATCCTGCTCTTTTTGGTAAAATAGTAGGACAAGAGACAAGAAAGAGGATTTGATGTGAAGATTCGAATGCGAAATAGGATTCAGCTTGATGAACAGTTGGAAGTCATCGACCAACTCTATGACGTGGAAGTGCGTAAAAAAGGGGATTATAGCTATTTACTCTTTTATAATGAGGAAAAGGAAAAAGTGGTTCTCAAGTTTCATCAAGAAGAACTGGTGATGAGCCGTTTTTCCACTCCCAAGACCATCATGCGTTTTCTAAAGGATAGTGATAGTTTGGCCTATATTCCTACTCCAATGGGGATGCAGGAGTTCATCATTCAAACAAGTCACTACAAACTGGATGGACAAAAGATTGAGCTAGCCTATCAACTACAAAATCCAGAGGGACACCCTTTTGCCAGCTATCAATTGGAAATTACTTGGGGATAAGAAAAAGGTTGGTGTGAGCCAACCTTATTTGATATAGAGTTCTTGGTTTTTTAGGACAATTTCACCTACACTTGCGAATTTCTTGAGTTTTTTAAGTTCTTCAGGATGGGTTACGAGAGTGATAACATAGCCCTCTTTACCCATGCGACCTGTACGACCAGCGCGGTGAGTGTAAGTTTCGATATCTCTGGGAATATCAAAGTTTATGACACATTCTAGACTATCGATATCAATTCCACGAGCCAGAAGGTCTGTTGCAAGAAGAAGAGTTAGTTGCTTGTCCTTAAACTTTTCCAAGATAACTTTTCTAAACTTGACATTGACATCACTAGCGAGGGAAACAGCCAAGACATCTCGATATTGCAGTTTTTCTTCTGCACTTCCTAGATCTGACAAGCTGTTAAAGAAGACCAGACCACGGAAATCCTCTACATGAGCCAGCTTTCGTAGCATATCCACACGATGGCGTTGGTCCACCTGCATGTAGAAGTGTTGAATGTTGTCCAACTTTTGATCAGAAAGATCAATGGTGCGCGTGTTGGTAGCAATCTTTTCTTGGTCAAACTTGGTCGTCGCACTCATGTAGATGAGTTGGTGGTCACGAGGTGCGTAGTGAGTGATTTTCTCGACAAAGTGAATCTGAGAATCATCAAGCAATTGGTCAAATTCATCCAGAATGATGGTTTCCACATTCATCATCTTGATTTTTTTCAATTTAATCAACTCAAAGATACGGCCAGGAGTTCCAATCAGAATTTCTGGTCCTTTTTTTAGGCGTTCAATCTGACGTTTCTGACTCGAACCTGATAAGAAGAGCTGAGCAGTCAAGCCGATAGCCTCTGCCCACGTTTTACATACATCAAAAATCTGTCCAGCAAGTTCCGTATTTGGTGCTAGAATCAAGAGTTGCTGGGCTTTTTTCTTTTGTAGCCTGAGAAGGCTTGGCAGGAGGTAAGCGAGGGTCTTACCAGTTCCTGTTGGGCTCACTCCTAGGAGGTTTTCTCCAGCAAGAATAGGTTCAAATAGTTGAGTTTGAATGGGGGTGAATTCTTGGAAACCGAGTTGGTCACTTAGTTCTTGCCATTCAGTCGGTAGTTTGGTTTTCATTTTTCTGCCTCAAATCTAATGCCAGCAGTCTGGCGCATGGTATATAATAGGTCATGAACAGAACCTGCATCATCCAGCCAGTTCTGGTAAAGTGTCTGGTCTGGTTGCTGGATCATGTGTGCAAATGCAGCGACTTCCTCAGTCATCGTATGAGGAGCCTGTTGGATAGGGAGCTGGACTTGATTTCCTCGGTGGTCGGTAAAAATAGCTGAGCGGACATGCTCAATCGTGTTAAGGGTCAAGGTTCCATCTACTGTATAAATCTCGCAAGGAAGATTGGAAGTGATGTTTTTCCCAGCTTTAATGTGAACTTGAAAGTCAGGGTAGAAGAGGATACCGTCGCCATTTAGGTCAATGCTATTGTCAAGCTGTTGAGCCTGATAAGTCGCGTCCTGAGCCTTCCCAAAGAGACGAACAGCGGCATAGATAGGATAAATCCCCAAATCCATAAGGGCTCCACCAGCAAAACGATCTGAAAAGACATTTGGCGTCTCCCCAGCCAACAAATCCGGCATCTTGGAAGAATACTTGGCATAGTTGAAATCTGCTCCCAGCACTTGCTTGTCTGCTAAAAAGTTTTTGATAGTGGTAAAGGCTTCCTCGTGGTAATTACGAGCTGCCTCAAAGATAAAACAGTGATTTTTCTCAGCCGTTTGAATCAGATTAAGCCATTCTTGTGGCTGAGTGACAGCTGGTTTTTCAAGAATGACGTGCTTACCAGTAGACAAGGCAACCTTGGCTTGTACAAAATGCAAGGAGTTTGGACTGGCGATATAGACTACATCAAAGGAAGACTTAAAGAAGTCTTCTAATTGATCAAAGAGTTTGATATCTTGATAACGAGAAGCAAAGGTTGCGGCAGTTTCTAGTTTTCTAGAGTAGACAGCAACCAGCTGGTATTGGCCACTGGTATGGGCTGCCTCTATGAAGTGATGGCTGATAGCCCCTGTTCCGATGACACCTAATTTAAGCATAAATACTCCTTTTCCGACTTCAATTCCTTCCTTCATTATATCATAGAAAAGAAGGACTATCCAACAGATGGTAAAAATTTTCAAATGGACTACGCATTTTTAGGAGAAAGTGGTACAATATTTAGATAAGTAGATGAAATGAAAAGGGGGAAAAAATGAGATTATTACCAATAAGAAAAATATCACGTCAGTCTAAGAGACTAGCGCTTTTTTTGACTTTTTGTGCAGGATATGTAGATGCCTACACCTTTATCGTGCGAGGAAATACCCTTGTGGCAGGACAGACTGGGAATGTGGTTTTTCTATCAGTAGGACTCATTCAACACAATGTGTCAGATGCCAGTGCCAAAGTAATGACCTTGCTAGCTTTTATGATGGGAGTCCTTTTATTAACTGTTTATAAGGAAAAATTGAGAATTGTTAAAAAGCCAATTTTGTCCGTAATTCCACTTGCAGTCTTGTCCCTAATTATTGGCTTTGTGCCGCAAACTGTAGAGAATATCTATCTCGTACCGCCATTGGCCTTCTGTATGGGACTGGTGACAACTGCTTTTGGAGAAGTATCAGGGATTGCCTATAATAATGCTTTTATGACTGGGAATATTAAACGTACCATGTTGGCTTTTGGTGATTATTTCCGGACCAAGCATACGCCTTTCCTACGAGAGGGCTTGATTTTTGTTAGCTTACTTAGCAGTTTTGTCTTCGGAGTTATTTTTTCAGCTTATTTGACGATTTATTATCAGGAAAAGACAATTCTAGGTATTCCTCTTATGATGAGTATCTTTTACTTCAGCATGCTTTTTGCTTCTTGGAGAAAAAAGGGAAAGAAAAAACTTAATTTTAATTGATTTTACTTGTAAGAAAAAAGAAGATATGCTATAATCGAAGAGTTGACTATGCACAGTCCTGTGCAACCGCACGAACATCGTTGCTCATCGTATACAAAATTTAAACTTTGTTATACTTAGAGCTCTTCTTTTAAGTGGTTCGTCCCACGATGCTAGGCGAGTCTTCACAAAAATACGGGGAAACCCTAAAAATCATAGGAGGTGCATAATGAGCACATACGCAATTATCAAAACTGGCGGAAAACAAGTTAAAGTTGAAGTTGGTCAAGCAGTTTACGTTGAAAAATTGAACGTTGAAGCTGGTCAAGAAGTTACTTTTAACGAAATTGTTCTTGTTGGTGGTGAAAACACTGTTGTCGGAACTCCACTTGTTGCTGGAGCTACTGTAGTTGGAACTGTTGAAAAACAAGGAAAACAAAAGAAAGTTGTTACTTACAAGTACAAACCTAAAAAAGGTAGCCACCGCAAACAAGGTCACCGTCAACCATATACCAAAGTTGTCATCAACGCGATCAACGCTTAATTTTAAGGAGAACACATGATACAAGCAGTCTTTGAGAGAGCCGAAGATGGCGAGCTGAGGAGTGCGGAAATTACTGGACACGCCGAAAGTGGCGAATACGGCTTAGATGTCGTGTGTGCATCGGTTTCTACGCTTGCCATTAACTTTGTCAATTCCATTGAGAAATTTGCAGGCTATGAACCAATCTTAGAATTAAACGAAGATGAAGGTGGCTATCTAAAGGTTGAAATACCAGCGGATCTTCCTTCACACCAGAGAGAAATGACGCAGTTATTCTTCGAATCATTTTTCTTAGGTATGGCAAACTTATCGGAGAACTCTTCTGAGTTCGTCCAAACCAGAGTTATCACAGAAAACTAACACGGAGGAAAACATTATGTTAAAAATGACTCTTAACAACTTGCAACTTTTCGCCCACAAAAAAGGTGGAGGTTCTACATCAAACGGACGTGATTCACAAGCGAAACGTCTTGGAGCTAAAGCAGCTGACGGACAAACTGTAACAGGTGGATCAATCCTTTACCGTCAACGCGGTACACACATCTACCCAGGTGTAAACGTTGGACGTGGTGGAGACGATACTTTGTTCGCTAAAGTTGAAGGCGTAGTACGCTTTGAACGTAAAGGTCGCGATAAAAAACAAGTTTCTGTTTACCCAATCGCAAAATAAAAAGGTCTAGTGAACCTTTTTATCCCGAGCCTTAAAATGAAAAGGCGAGGAAGCTAGAAGTAGCATAAAATCAGGCTTTCCGGGTTTTCGGAGAGCCTATTTTTTTGTTTTAATACCCATACTGATACCCATATTTTAAAAACCAATGTAGGAAGCGAACTTGTCAGCCACTTCATCCTTTGCTTTTTGAGTGACATGAGCATAGATATCCATAGTGGTTTGAATATTCTCATGATCGAGTCTTTCCTGGACCTTCCTTGATAGTAGCACCGGCTTCGAAAAGTAGTGAGCAGTGTGTGTGTCTGAAACCATGAGGAGTGATTCGCTTGAAATCAGGATACTTCCTCCAAATCTTGTTCAACATATTATTGACATGGACAATACTTTTAGGCTCGCCATTCTCATTTTTAAAAAGAAGTCCCTTTGTACTATACATGTGCCAATCTTTTAAAGCTTCAATCGTTTTTTGATCCAGAGTAATAGTCCGAGCATTCTTTTTGGTTTTTGGAGTCTGAAAAATTAGTTTATTATCTTCACCCTTTGCTAGAGTTTGCTTGACAGAAATCTGTCCAGTTTTCAAGTCAATATCGGACCATCTTAGAGCGCTAATGTCGTTCTTTCGCATTCCGGTAAAGGCTAGCAATCTAAAATACATCAGCATTTCGGCATCGTTGAATCCTTTAACGATTTTAAAAAACTCTTGTAGTTCTTCTTTGTTGTAGAACTTTTCAAGTTCATCTGTATTATTTTTTTGTCGTTTAGGCTTCAGTGTCTTTCTCATTGGATTCGTTTCAATCAGTTCCATGGATATAGCGTAGTCAAAGATTTGATTTGCTATGCTGATGATTCCAAAAAATCTCTTATATTCATCTGCCCACTTATTCACTTGGGTTTGGCACATCGTCATGGTGATCTTGTTTATGGCTTTATTTCCAAAAATTGGTAAGATATGACGGTCAGCAATGCTAGTTTGGCTCACGTAGGTTGATTCTTTGACTGTGTTTTTATAATGATCCTTCCAAATCTCATAGACTTGGAGAAAAGTAGTTGTGGTGGTGTTTTGTGCTCTGAATGTCTTTTTTTCATACTCGGTAAGGCACTTTGCTTCAGCAAGTCTTGCCTCACGTTCTGTTTTAAAACCACGACGGAAGGTTTGAATCTTCTTGCCAGTTAATGGATCTAATCCATGATAGGCTTTAAAGTAATAAGTAGTAGTTCCATTCTTTTGATATTTTCCAATCATTGATTTTTAACCTCATTTCTGATAAAATGGGCATAAGAAAACGACCATTTGAATGGTTGTTTCTTATACCTTAAGTTCCTCACACTCAAAGTTTGGCGATGGCGAGTGTGGGGATTTTTTCCTTTTGATTCAACAAAAAACGGCAACTAAGTTTATAGTTACCATTTCTGCGTGGCAGCCTGTGCCAACCAGATTATTTGCTCTAGGATTTTTCCTAGGTTAGTAACTACATATTATCAAATATACGTTATTTTGTCAAATAAGATAGCGTGCTTTAATTTCATCGCTTAAAATTTTCATCTGTGGTTCAAGTATTTGCGCAACACCAATTCCATCTAGAAGATTGTTTTTCTTAAAAATCTTCACTTTGTCAATAGTTGTAATCGAATCTAGTTTCGCATAGGTTGTTTTATCTAGGTCAGATATATATTTTTCAAGACGTTCACCAGCCAATAAAATATTATCTGTGAGTTTTTGAACAAGGTTTATTGCACGTTCTTTCCCATCTAATCGACCTTCTTTCTCCAATTTTGCGATAAGTTCGTCAAAATCATCATATTCTCCAAAATGTGTCACCAGTTCATTTTTAACCTTATCTTCAGCCGCTTTGATGAGGTTCATAGTTAGTATGCTAAGACCATCAGCTAAGTTAAACTCTAGTGGTAAATTGTCGTATCCAGGTTTAGATGTTAAAGGAATAACCGTTATAGTGTTTCTATTCTTTTTGTCTTCTTTGCTAAGCGTAATAGCATAATGAGGCGCAGAAAATTCTGACCCAAAGTTTATTCCAAAATCAACATAGACAAGTGTGCCGTATGGGAATACTCTATTCCTACGACGCTTTCCTTGAATTTCACGCTCTAATTGATTGCTATAGTTGGTCATACTTTGACCGAGCCTAGAGGTTTTGAAGTGATTTGGATTTTCAACAGTCAGTTGTTTCATTTTATCTGTTGAAACTGTCAATTTATCAAGATTATTTTTCTCAAACTTTTCCATTTTCTACCCCTCTATACAGTATGTTCTCATGAACTCCTCAGCCAAACTTTGCGAGAGTGGGGATTTTTTTATTAGATGATTTTTTCAAAAACCATAGTAGCTTGAATACGGTCTCCACCTCCAAGCCCTTTACTTCCACCGTTAGCTGTAGTAATAGTATGTAGTCGATATCCTTTAGCTACTTGTTTATTAATTACATCTTCCAGTTCTGTCAGGTTCCCTGATCCAGTACCAAAGAATTTTTCTTTCAAAGTAACTTGAAGGACGACATAGTGTAGTCCATTTGAGCCTGAAGCTGTAGAGAATGACGACTCTTGTTTAACATTATCAAAAAATCCCATAAGATTTTACTCCTTTAAAATATTAAAATGATTCAACTTGTTTATAAAATTCGGTGCGGACCATAATTTCATCAGTTACAGTCTTTAATTGATATCGCTCCATAAATCGAACACTATTAAAACTTTCAACTCCATATGTAGCTATTTCTTCGGCTACTAGATTTTGGATCATATAGCGATTAGCCTCATTCTCACATAATAGTGGAGCATTTTGGTACAAACTGCGGTAGTGTTCTAGATGCCCGAGTTCGTGAAAAAGAACTTTTCGTCTTTCGTCTGGACTTAAATCAGCATTGATGATATAGACAATTCGGTTAATTTCGTCGTAGAATCCGTTTCTTTGCCATTGTTTAGTGGTAAATTCACGTAAAGTAACTTTATGGAGATCCAATAATTCTTTTTCTGTCATATTTTTCTCGCTAAATTCCTTTACTAATCAGCGTGTTTTTGTTAAAATCAAATTAAAAATAGAGAGGAGGAAGTCATATGAAACTAGTTCAAATCCTTTGGGGATATTTGCTGGCGTATTCTATTTTTTCTCTCACTCTTTTCTTTTTAGACAGAGGTATTATTTTCATTACTTTTTTGATTTTTATTCTAGTAATAAAAATTATCCCTCATCCTGATTCTCATTTGAATCCATTTGCGTTTGGGGTGCGTTTTCGTAAGGAACACTAGGTGGGTCAACAGTGATTTCAAATGCTCTCACATTTCTTAATGATTCTAGTTCTTTGCGAGCTTTTTCTATTTCAACATCTCGCTGTACATCTTTCAACTTGGCGTCTTTTTCCATCGTTTCAACTTCTACAGTCAGTTTGCGTTCTTCCAAACTGGCTGTTTTTCTTTGTTGCAAGTATGGGAAGAGTCCCTTTACTTTGATGCCTTTGATATCAATATCTCCGAATAAGAGACCAATACCTATTAATCCTGAGTTCAACATCCAATGATTATCTGATATGAATTGACTGATGGATTGTAGAGTTATAACTCCTGGGCTCTCTACGTTAGAAGTGGCAACGATTTCCTCATTAATTTCAGGATTTTTATATTCATCGATAATAGAATAGAGATTTTTCCACATACTAGACGTAATTGGATGTTTGGTGTTAACTCTCAACTGAAGGTGTAATTTCCCTTCTTTGAAGTAAAGTGGAGATATGAGTCCATCGATATATTTTGATAAATCAGTGATATTAAAGATGGTATGATGGACGGTTAGCGTGCTATATAGAAATTTTGGATTTACTTTTCTTCGTGGCACTTCGTTAATCCACTTGACTTCTCGACGTTTGATATCCGTAGACTGTTCGTAGCCGTGATTTAGGGTTAGTTGCTCTTTCGGTATATCTTTTTCATAGACATCACTTGTGATTTGTCCAATCAAGAAGTAGTTTGATTTAAATGATGGAACTACGACGTAATCCCCTATACTCATATCCTCTACAAAGCTATAGAGTCGTTTAGCGGTAAACGTGATTTGGTGTTTTGATAGATTTTGGTCTTTATATACTCTTGTTATCTGCTGCTTATAGTGCTCAATGGTTTTTTCTGTTGTGAGAAGTAAGTCAGTTGTCTGCAAGTCAGCAAGCTTCACCTGATTGTGGTGAATTGAGATGAAGTGGTTGCATTTAAAATCATCGTAATATTTCCCACCTTCAGCTCGGACCAACCAATATTTTGCACGACTATTAAACTGGTAAATTTCAATTTGATTTTTGTGAGACATTCTAATCTCCCTTGCTATTCATATACCCTGAGATGATTCCTCTGATGGCTCTACGATCTTCATCTGTCAGAGGCTTCCCATCAAATAGCATAGCGTGGTCTATGATTTTATAGATGTCATCTGGTTCATTTACGTGCGAATCCCCAGCTATATTCGGGTTATCCGTACGACCGAGAAGATAGTCTGTGGACACATTGAAATAGTCGGCAATTTCTTGTAATCGCTCAGCACTTACTTTTTGTCGTTTTAAGGAATAAAGTGTATTTTTGCTATATCCCAATTTTTCTTCAACTTGATTTAGAGATAAGCCCTTTTTTCGAGCCAATTCTCTAACTTTTTCAAATGTTGGAAACATTGATTTATCAACCTTTCTGAGAGATTGACAAAAATTATTTAAATTATTTATTTAAAAATGTTAACAAAATTAAACAAATGATTTAAAATAGTTTTTGTAAGTTAATGATTTAGTAAAAAATGAAGTTAAAATATATCTAAAAATAAATAGCTTTGGCGAGCAAGAAAATTGATAGATATAGTATTTTTATCATTCTTTTTATTACGCTTTTATTTTAAATTATTTATTTAAAATTGTCAAGCGTTTTATAAAATAATTTACTAGCTCTTTAACTCTATTAAAAATAAAAGGAGGAGGAACATGAGCCAACAGCATCGTAAATGGATTGAGCTTGTAAAAGAGCGAATTGAGAAACGTGGATGGTCACAGACAGACTTGGCCATTGTTGTAGGTGTTAGTCCATCAGCCATCACACAGCTGCTAAAAGATGGAAAAGGGAGCGATGACTTGAAGCTACGCATTAACAAGAAGTTGCGAATCAATGAGTCGTGGGAGAAATTTGAGGAGTAGGAGGTTGAAGATGGACGAACTCAAAATAAGAGAAGATGGTATTTATTTGAATGACCAAAAATTAAAAGGTGTGCAAGCAGTTAAAACAAAAAGCACGGCTGAAAGCAACCATGCTACTGTCTACTTAAAATTTATTGCCAAGCTGATTTGAAATAAGGTTGGTAATAACTTGTGATGAAATATCTTTAAGGACATCCAGTGAAAAAGAGCCGACATTCTTTGCTATATCTTTTGTTCGATTCCAATTGTTATCTTGTCGGATATCATTGATGAACTGATGGCCGTAAGGAGATAAATCTTGAATTGAGAAACCGCCGAAATAGTGTTGAACTTGGAGAAATAAACCACTATGTTCACATTGTCGAACATGGTAGAGGATTTCCTCTTGTGAATATTTTGAAATAAGGTTTTCATATAATTTATCTTCCGAGACATCATTAGAGTATGTCGAATACTCTTCAATAACAAAAAGGATATCACGAATACAATCAGGATTTAATTTCATCAAAATTACCTCGTTTTATTTTCATTATACTAAATTTAGAAAGGAAAAATATGATTCATCATTATACAACTCATTATGCAAGCAATGGGAAAAATTACGCCGAAGCATGGATTCAAATCAATATTTTTGGAATGTGCTTTTGTTTATGGAAAAAGCGTACAACCATTGAACGATTGTACGCAAACGAAGATTAGACTTTCTTCCAGCCGTTGCCTTTAGCTGATGTCGGAGGGAGCCGATCACCTTTTTCAATAGTTGCGGTATGACCGTTAGTGACTTTTCCACCACGAGGTCCAACCTCTACATAGTGGCCAGGTTTCTGATTGTCTGTTCCAGGTTTTATTGGAGTATTTGACATAATAATGCTCCTTTCTGTTGAAATTTTGACTAAAACGGTGAGAGGTCCTAGTCAAGAATGATTATAACATAGAACGAAGAAAAGCACAACATATTGTTGTTTAAAATTATTCATCAAACAACATATAGTGTTTTTGTAGGTGTGAAATATGGAAACAATTAAACAGAATAATGTTGAAAAGAAATTTGAATGGCAATCAATTATCTAAGATGGCTGGAGTTAATCGAAGTTTCTGTTTACCCAATCGCAAAATAAAAAGGTCCAGTGAACCTTTTTATCCCGAGCCTTAAAATGAAAAGGCGAGGAAGCTAGAAGTAGCATAAAATCAGGCTTTCCGATTTTTTGGAGAGCCTATTTTTTGTTTTGATATCTATATTTAATTTAATAGAGAATAGTTAGATTTAAACTTGCGATGGATCCTTTTTTCTTTTTTGGAAAAATTCTGAAATATGGTATAATGAACAGATAGAGAAGTTGGGGGTAGAAGATGAATATTCAACAATTACGCTATGTTGTTGCTATTGCCAATAGTGGTACTTTCCGAGAAGCTGCTGAAAAGATGTATGTCAGTCAGCCCAGTCTGTCTATTTCTGTACGTGATTTGGAAAAAGAGCTGGGTTTTAAGATTTTCCGCCGGACGAGTTCGGGGACTTTTTTGACCCGCCGAGGTATGGAATTTTACGAGAAAGCGCAGGAATTGGTCAAAGGATTTGATGTTTTTCAAAATCAATATGCCAATCCTGAGGAAGAAAAAGATGAATTCTCTATTGCTAGCCAGCACTATGACTTCTTGCCACCAACGATTACGGCTTTTTCAGAACGCTATCCTGACTACAAGAACTTTCGTATTTTTGAGTCTACTACCGTTCAAATCCTAGATGAAGTAGCTCAGGGTCACAGTGAGATTGGGATTATCTACCTCAACAATCAAAATCAAAAGGGAATTATGCAACGGGTTGAAAAGTTAGGTCTCGAAGTCATTGAGTTGATTCCTTTTCAGACTCACATCTATCTGCGTGAAGGACATCCCTTGGCGGAAAAAGAAGAACTGGTCATGGAGGATTTAGCTGATTTACCAACAGTTCGCTTTACTCAGGAAAAGGACGAGTACCTTTACTATTCAGAGAACTTTGTTGATACCAGTGCTAGCTCCCAGATGTTCAATGTGACGGACCGTGCGACCTTAAACGGTATTTTAGAGCGAACGGATGCTTATGCGACTGGGTCTGGATTTTTGGATAGTGACAGTGTTAATGGCATTACAGTTATTCGTCTCAAGGATAATTTAGATAATCGCATGGTTTATGTCAAACGAGAAGAAGTCGAGCTTAGTCAAGCTGGGACACTTTTCGTTGAGGTCATGCAAGAATATTTTGATCAAAAGAGGAAATCATGAAAAAAAGAGGAATAGTGGCAGTGATTGTACTGCTCTTAATTGCACTGGATCAGTGGGTTAAAACCTATGTCGTCCAAGAGATACCTTTGGGAGAGGTTCGGTCTTGGATACCCAATCTCGTTAGCTTGACCTACCTGCAAAATAGAGGGGCAGCCTTCTCCATGCTGCAAGACCAGCAGTGGTTTTTTGCTGTCATTACCTTGGTTGTCATGGCGGGTGCCATTTGGTATCTACATAAACACATGGAAGATTCTCTCTGTTTAGTTTTTGGACTGACCCTGATAATCGCGGGAGGACTGGGCAACTTTATCGACAGAATGAGTCAAGGTTTTGTGGTGGATATGTTTCACCTAGACTTTATCAACTTTGCGATTTTCAATGTGGCTGATAGTTATTTGACAGTTGGTGTCATTGTTTTATTGATTGCAATGCTTAAAGAGGAAGTAAATGGAAATAAAAATTGAAAGAGGTGGGCAACGTCTAGACAAGGCTCTGTCAGATTTGACAGAATTGTCTCGCAGTCTCGCTAATGAACAAATCAAAGCAGGACAAGTTTTGGTTAATGGGCAAGTCAAGAAAGCCAAATATACTGTCCAAGAGGGGGATGTCGTAACTTACCATGTTCCAGAGCCAGAAGTTTTGGAGTATGTAGCCGAGGACCTTCCTCTTGAAATTATCTATCAAGATGAGGACGTAGCCGTCGTCAACAAACCTCAGGGAATGGTTGTCCACCCAAGTGCCGGTCATACCAGTGGAACCTTGGTCAATGCCCTCATGTACCATATCAAGGACTTGTCAGGAATCAATGGGGTTCTTCGCCCAGGAATCGTTCACCGCATTGACAAGGACACGTCAGGTCTGCTCATGGTTGCGAAAAATGATGAGGCCCACTTAGCACTTGCCCAAGAACTCAAGGACAAGAAGTCTCTACGCAAATACTGGGCGATTGTTCACGGCAATCTGCCAAATGATCGTGGTGTGATTGAAGCACCGATTGGTCGGAGTGAAAAAGACCGTAAGAAACAGGCAGTGACTGCCAAAGGTAAGCCAGCTGTGACTCGTTTTCAAGTCTTGGAACGCTTTGGAGACTATAGTTTGTTAGAGTTGCAACTGGAGACAGGACGTACCCATCAAATCCGTGTTCATATGGCTTATATTGGCCATCCAGTCGCTGGGGATGAGGTCTATGGTCCGCGCAAAACCTTGAAAGGACATGGACAATTTCTCCATGCTAAAACTCTAGGATTTACCCATCCGAGAACAGGTGAAACCTTGGAGTTCACAGCAGATATTCCAGAGATTTTTAAGGAAACGCTGGAAAGATTGCGTAAAACTGAGAATAGATAAAAGAGTTGAGATGCCTTGTCTCAACCTTTTTCATTTCAAGTCTTTTCTATTTTAAAGCATTCATGTTATAATGGATAAATATGAAGAATCGGAGTGAGAATATGAAGTACAAACGAATCGTCTTTAAGGTAGGGACCTCCTCCTTAACAAACGAAGACGGGAGTTTATCAAGAAGTAAAGTAAAGGTAATTACCCAACAATTAGCTATGTTGCATGAAGCTGGACATGAGTTGATTTTGGTTTCATCTGGGGCAGTTGCCGCTGGATTTGGAGCTTTGGGTTTTAAAAAACGTCCGACCAAGATTGCAGATAAACAAGCTTCGGCTGCGGTAGGACAAGGATTGCTGCTAGAAGAGTACACAACCAACCTCCTCATGCGCCAAATCGTCTCTGCGCAAATCTTGCTGACACAGGATGATTTTGTAGATAAACGTCGTTATAAGAACGCCCACCAGGCTTTGTCTGTATTGCTTCATCGTGGAGCCATTCCAATCATCAACGAGAATGACAGTGTCGTTATTGATGAGCTCAAGGTTGGGGACAATGCTACTCTGAGTGCTCAGGTAGCGGCTATGGTACAAGCAGATCTCTTAGTTCTCTTAACGGATGTAGACGGTCTCTATACTGGAAATCCCAACTCAGATCCAAGAGCTAAACGTCTTGAGAAAATCGAGACTATCAATCGTGAGATTATTGATATGGCTGATGGAGCAGGTTCGTCTAATGGTACAGGTGGCATGTTGACTAAGATCAAGGCGGCTACGATCGCGACGGAGTCGGGTGTGCCAGTCTATATCTGCTCGTCTATGAAATCAGATGCCTTGATTGAGGCAGCGGAGGAGACCAAGGATGGTTCCTTCTTTGTTGCGCAAGAGAAGGGACTTCGTACCCAGAAACAATGGCTGGCCTTCTATGCTCAAAGTCAGGGAACGATTTGGGTAGATGGTGGAGCTGCAGAGGCACTTTCAAAAAACGGGAAAAGTCTCCTTTTATCAGGCGTTGTAGAAGTGGAAGGGGATTTCTCTTACCATGATATTGTCACAGTAGCAGATAAAGAAACAGGTCAATCTCTTGGAAAGGGACGTGTCCAATTTGGTGTCTCAGCCCTAGAAGATATGCTCCGTTTTCAAAAAGCTAAGGGAGTCTTGATTCACCGTGATGACTGGATTTCCATCACTCCTGAAATCCAGCTGCTCTTTACAGAATTTTAGAGGTGAACGATGGTAAGTACACAAGAACAATTTGAACAGGTACAAGCTGTTAAAAAATCGATTAACACAGCTAGTGAAATAGTGAAAAACCAAGCCTTGCTAGCTATGGCTGATCATTTATTGGCGGCTACTGAGGAGATTTTAGTGGCAAATGCCCTCGATATGGCAGCGGCCAAAGGGAAAATCTCAGATGTCATGCTAGACCGTCTTTATTTGGATGAGGGACGTATAGAAGCGATGGCAAGAGGGATTCGTGAAGTGGTTGCTTTACCAGATCCTATCGGTGAAGTCCTAGAAACAAGTCATCTTGAAAATGGTTTGGTTATTACCAAGAAGCGTGTGGCCATGGGAGTTATTGGGATTATCTATGAAAGTCGTCCAAATGTGACGTCTGATGCGGCTGCTTTGGCTCTCAAAAGTGGCAATGCGGTCGTTCTTCGTAGTGGTAAGGACGCCTACCAAACAGCTCATGCTATTGTTACAGCCTTGAAGAAGGGCTTGGAGACGACGACCATCCATCCAGAGGTGATTCAACTGGTGGAAGACACCAGCCGAGAAAGTAGCTATGCCATGATGAAGGCCAAGGGCTACCTAGACCTTCTCATTCCTCGTGGAGGCGCTGGCTTGATCAATGCTGTTGTTGAAAATGCTATCGTGCCTGTTATCGAGACAGGGACTGGGATTGTCCATGTCTATGTAGATAAGGATGCAGACGAAGACAAGGCACTATCGATTATCAACAATGCTAAAACCAGCCGTCCTTCTGTCTGCAATGCCATGGAGGTCTTGCTGGTTCATGAAGACAAGGCAGCAAGCTTCCTTCCTCGCTTGGAACAAATTCTGGTTGCAGAGCGTAAGGAAGCTGGACTGGAACCAATTCAATTTCGTTTGGATAGCACAGCAAGTCAGTTTGTTTCAGGTCGAGCAGCTGAGGCACAAGACTTTGACACCGAGTTTTTAGACTATATACTAGCGGTTAAGGTTGTGAGCAGTCTAGAAGAAGCGGTTGCGCATATTGAAGCCCACAGTACCCATCATTCGGATGCCATTGTGACGGAAAATGCTGCAACTGCAGCTTACTTTACAGATCAAGTGGACTCAGCAGCGGTTTATGTCAATGCCTCAACGCGTTTCACTGACGGGGGCCAGTTTGGACTTGGATGTGAGATGGGGATTTCTACTCAGAAACTGCATGCACGTGGGCCTATGGGCTTGAAAGAGTTGACCAGCTACAAGTATGTGGTTACTGGGGACGGACAGATAAGGGAGTAAGAGATGAAGATTGGATTTATCGGTTTGGGGAATATGGGAGCTAGCTTGGCTAAGGCTGTTTTGCAGGCCAAGACGGGTGCTCAGATTCTCCTTGCCAATCGCAGTCAAGCGAAAGTAGATGCTTTCATCGCCAATTTCGGTGCTCAGGCTTCTAGCAATGAAGAAATTTTTGCAGAAGCTGATGTGATTTTTCTAGGAGTTAAGCCTGCTCAGTTCTCAGACTTGCTTTCTCAATATCAGACCATTCTGGAAAAGCGAGAGAGCCTTCTTTTGATTTCCATGGCAGCTGGATTGACTTTAGAAAAACTAGCGAGTCTTCTGCCAAGTCAACATCGTATCATTCGCATCATGCCTAATACACCAGTTGCTATCGGCCAAGGAGTGATTAGTTATGCCATGTCAGCAAACTGTTGTGCTGAGGACAGGGAGCTCTTTTGTCAGCTTTTAGCCAAGGCTGGTCTTTTGGTTGAGCTGGGAGATGGCTTAATCGATGCGGCGACAGGTCTCGCAGGTTGTGGACCAGCTTTTGTCTATCTCTTTATCGAGGCTTTGGCAGATGCGGGTGTTCAATCAGGATTGCCACGAGAAAGGGCCTTGAAAATGGCAGCCCAAACAGTAGTCGGCGCTGGGCAAATGGTTCTCGAAAGCCAGCAACATCCTGGAGTTTTGAAAGATCAAGTTTGCAGCCCAGGAGGTTCGACAATCGCTGGTGTAGCAAGTCTGGAAGAACATGCCTTTAGAGGCACAGTCATGGACGCAGTTCATCAAGCCTATAAACGAACACAAGAACTAGGTAAATAAGAGGTTGGATGACTATCAACCTCTTTTATGGTCGATTGAATGGAGAAGAAAAAAAGATTGTCACAAAAACCTATTTTTTTGATAGAATAGAAGGTAGAAAAAAAGAAATGAGTTAGACATGTCAAAAGGATTTTTAGTCTCTCTTGAGGGACCAGAGGGAGCAGGGAAGACTAGCGTTTTAGAGGCTCTACTCCCCATTTTAGAGGAAAAAGGAGTAGAGGTACTGACGACCCGTGAGCCAGGTGGAGTCTTGATTGGGGAGAAGATTCGTCAAGTGATTTTGGACCCAAGTCATACTCAGATGGATCCTAAAACAGAGCTCCTTCTCTATATCGCAAGTCGCAGACAGCACTTGGTGGAAAAAGTTCTCCCTGCTCTTGAAGCTGGTAAGTTGGTCATTATGGACCGCTTCATCGATAGTTCCGTTGCTTATCAGGGATTTGGCCGTGGCTTGGATATTGATGCCATTGATTGGCTCAATCACTTTGTGACAGATGGCCTCAAACCTGATTTGACACTTTATTTTGACATTGAGGTGGAAGAGGGGTTGGCTCGCATTGCTGCAAATAGTGATCGCGAGGTCAATCGTTTGGACTTGGAAGGTTTGGACTTGCACAAAAAAGTCCGTCAAGGCTACCTTTCTCTTCTGGAAAAAGAAGGAAATCGTATTGCCAAGATTGATGCGAGTCTTCCTTTGGAGCAAGTTGTGGAAGCTACCAAAACTGTCTTGTTTGAGAGAATGGGATTGGCAAAATGAAACAAGAACAACTAAAGGCTTGGCAACCAGACCAGTTTGACCGCTTTGTCCGTATCCTAGAACAAGATCAGCTCAATCACGCCTATCTCTTTTCAGGTTTCTTTGGAAGCTTGGAAATGGCGCAGTTTTTGGCTAAGAGCCTCTTTTGTAGGGATAAAGTAGGCGTTCTACCATGTGAGAAATGCCGAAACTGCAAGCTGATTGAACAGGAAGAATTTCCCGATGTTACCTTGATTAAGCCAGTCAATCAGGTCATCAAGACAGAACGCATTCGAGAATTAGTGGGTCAGTTTTCCCAAGCAGGGATTGAAAGTCAGCAACAGGTCTTTATCATCGAGCAGGCCGAAAAAATGCATCCCAACGCAGCCAACTCTCTGCTCAAGGTCATCGAAGAACCTCAGAGTGAAGTTTACATTTTCTTCTTGACCAGCGATGAGGAAAAGATCTTGCCGACCATCCGTAGTCGGACCCAGATTTTTAACTTTAAAAAGCAAGAAGAAAAGCTCATCCATCAATTAGAACAAGCAGGTCTCGTCAAGAAAAAAGCGACTCTCTTAGCCCAGTTTTGTCAATCACGAGCTGAAGCGGAGAAGTTGGTCAATCAGGCAAGCTTTTGGACTATAGTTGATGAAAGCGAGCGCTTACTGACCTGGTTAGTAGCCAAGAAAAAAGAGAGTTATTTGCAGGTAGCCAAATTAGCCAGCTTGGCAGATGACAAGGAAAAACAAGATCAGGTCTTGCGAATCCTTGAAGTCCTCTGTGGGCAGGACCTCTTGCAAGCAAGGATCCGACAGATTTTACAAGATTTGCTAGAAGCTAGAAAAATGTGGCAGGCTAATGTCAGCTTTCAAAATGCCATGGAATATCTAGTCTTGAAAGAAATATAAACTCAATGAAGAATAAAGAAAGGAAAGGGCTGGTTTATGGACAAAAAAGAATTATTTGACGCGCTAGACGATTTTTCTCAACAGTTATTGGTGACCTTGGCCGATGTAGAAGCCATCAAGAAAAATCTCAAGAGCCTGGTAGAGGAAAATACAGCTCTTCGCTTGGAAAATAGTAAGTTGCGCGAACGCTTGGGCGAGGTGGAAGCAGATACCCCCGTTAAGGCCAAGCACGTTCGCGAAAGCGTCCGCCGAATCTATAAAGATGGGTTTCACGTATGTAATGATTTTTATGGGCAACGTCGAGAACAGGACGAAGAATGTATGTTCTGTGACGAGTTGTTATACAGGGAGTAAGCATGCAGATTCAAAAAAGTTTTAAGGGGCAAACTCCCTATGGCAAGCTTTACCTAGTAGCAACGCCGATTGGCAATCTAGACGATATGACCTTTCGTGCCATCCAGACTCTAAAAGAAGTGGACTGGATTGCGGCTGAGGACACCCGTAATACGGGGCTTTTGCTCAAGCATTTTGATATTTCAACCAAACAGATCAGTTTTCACGAACACAATGCCAAGGAAAAAATTCCTGATTTGATTGGTTTTCTGAAGGCGGGACAAAGTATCGCTCAGGTCTCTGATGCGGGTCTGCCTAGTATCTCAGACCCTGGGCATGATTTGGTCAAGGCAGCTATTGAGGAAGAAATCGCAGTTGTTACCGTTCCAGGTGCCAGTGCAGGCATTTCTGCTTTGATTGCCAGTGGCCTAGCACCACAACCACATATCTTTTACGGTTTCTTACCGAGAAAATCAGGCCAGCAAAAGCAATTTTTCGACTTAAAAAAAGATTACCCAGAAACTCAGATTTTCTATGAATCACCCCACCGTGTAGCGGATACGTTAGAAAATATGCTAGAAGTCTACGGTGACCGCTCGGTGGTCTTGGTGAGAGAATTGACCAAAATCTATGAAGAATACCAACGAGGAAAGATTTCTGAATTGCTAGAAAGCATCGCAGAAACGCCGCTAAAGGGAGAATGCCTTCTCATCGTTGAAGGCGCCAGTCAGGATGTGGAAGAAAAAGACGAGGAGGACTTGTTTTCAGAAATCCAATCTCGTATCCAGCAAGGCATTAAGAAAAATCAAGCTATTAAGGAAGTTGCGAAACTCTACCAGTGGAATAAAAGCCAACTCTACAGTGCCTACCACGACTGGGAAGAAAATTAAGAAAATGACTAAACAGGGAAGTTTGCCTTCTTCCCTTTTTTTGTTATACTAGTAAAAGAAAAATTAGAAAGATTTGTGGGTGTCAAATAGTCTAGTAGCTTGTTTTTTTGGACCTAGTTTTCACCCAAAGAGGTATTAGTGTCGTGTCTCAATCTTATATCAATGTTATCGGTGCTGGTTTGGCAGGGTCTGAAGCTGCTTATCAAATCGCAGAACGTGGTATTCCAGTTAAACTCTATGAAATGCGTGGGGTCAAGTCAACACCCCAGCACAAAACAGACAATTTTGCTGAGTTGGTTTGTTCCAATTCTCTTCGTGGCGATGCCCTGACTAATGCTGTTGGGCTCCTCAAGGAAGAAATGCGTCGCTTGGGTTCGGTCATCTTGGAATCTGCTGAGGCTACACGTGTTCCTGCAGGTGGGGCGCTTGCGGTGGACCGAGATGGTTTCTCTCAGATGGTAACCGAAAAAGTAGCCAACCACCCTCTGATTGAAGTAGTGCGTGATGAGATTACAGAATTGCCGACAGATGCTATTACAGTTGTCGCTACTGGTCCTTTGACCAGTGATGCCCTAGCTGAGAAGGTTCATGCCCTTAATGATGGCGATGGTTTCTATTTCTATGACGCGGCAGCACCTATTATCGATGTCAATACTATCGATATGAGCAAGGTCTATCTCAAGTCTCGATACGATAAGGGAGAAGCGGCCTATCTCAACGCTCCTATGACCAAGCAAGAGTTTATGGATTTCCATGAAGCCTTGGTCAATGCGGAGGAAGCTCCGCTCAATTCTTTTGAAAAAGAAAAGTACTTTGAAGGTTGTATGCCGATTGAAGTCATGGCAAAACGTGGCATTAAAACCATGCTTTATGGCCCTATGAAACCAGTTGGTCTGGAGTACCCAGAGGACTACACAGGCCCTCGTGATGGAGAATTTAAAACACCTTATGCGGTCGTCCAACTTCGTCAGGATAATGCGGCTGGTAGTCTCTACAATATCGTTGGTTTCCAGACCCACCTCAAATGGGGAGAACAAAAACGTGTCTTCCAAATGATTCCAGGTCTTGAAAATGCGGAGTTTGTTCGCTATGGGGTCATGCATCGCAATTCTTATATGGATTCACCAAATCTTCTTGAACAGACTTACCGTTCTAAGAAACAACCAAACCTTTTCTTTGCTGGTCAAATGACGGGTGTGGAAGGCTATGTTGAGTCAGCAGCCTCAGGCTTGGTTGCAGGTATTAACGCAGCTCGACTCTTTAAAGGAGAAAGCGAGGCTATTTTCCCAGAGACAACAGCGATTGGAAGTCTGGCTCATTACATCACTCATGCAGATAGCAAACATTTCCAACCCATGAATGTCAACTTTGGCATTATCAAGGAGTTGGAAGGCGAGCGTATCCGTGATAAGAAGGCTCGTTATGAAAAAATTGCAGAGCGTGCCCTTACCGACTTAGAGGAATTTTTAACTGTCTAATTTTTTTGAAAGAATTGCTCATGGTACTATAAAAATCTTAGAAATTGTGATAAAATAGGTAGGATGAAAAAAGGAGAGTAAAAATGGCGAACCCCAAGTATAAACGTATTTTAATCAAGTTATCAGGTGAAGCCCTTGCTGGTGAACGTGGCGTAGGGATTGATATCCAAACAGTTCAAACAATTGCAAAAGAGATTCAAGAAGTTCATAGTCTAGGGATCGAAATTGCCCTTGTAATTGGTGGAGGAAATCTCTGGCGTGGAGAACCTGCTGCAGAAGCAGGAATGGACCGTGTTCAGGCAGATTACACTGGAATGCTTGGGACCGTTATGAATGCTCTTGTAATGGCAGATTCATTGCAACAAGTTGGTGTCGATACGCGAGTGCAAACAGCCATTGCTATGCAACAAGTTGCAGAACCTTATGTACGTGGACGTGCACTTCGTCATCTTGAAAAAGGCCGTATCGTTATCTTTGGTGCCGGAATTGGTTCACCTTACTTTTCAACAGATACAACAGCGGCTCTTCGTGCAGCTGAAATCGAAGCAGATGCCATTCTGATGGCTAAAAATGGCGTAGATGGTGTTTACAATGCCGATCCTAAGAAAGACAAGACAGCCGTTAAGTTTGAAGAATTGACTCACCGTGATGTTATCAACAAAGGTCTTCGTATCATGGACTCAACTGCTTCAACCCTCTCAATGGATAACGACATCGACTTGGTTGTTTTCAACATGAACCAACCAGGCAACATCAAACGTGTCGTATTTGGGGAAAATATCGGAACAACAGTTTCAAACAATATCGAAGAAAAGGAATAAGAAATTATGGCTAATGCAATTGTAGAAAAAGCTAAAGAGAGAATGACCCAGTCCCACCATTCACTTGCGCGTGAATTTGGTGGTATTCGTGCAGGACGTGCCAACGCAAGCTTGCTTGACCGTATCCATGTAGAATATTATGGAGTAGAAACTCCCCTTAATCAAATCGCTTCAATTACCATTCCAGAAGCGCGTGTTTTGTTAGTAACGCCATTTGACAAGTCTTCATTAAAAGACATCGAACGCGCCTTGAACGCTTCTGACCTTGGTATCACACCAGCTAATGACGGTTCTGTGATTCGCTTGGTTATTCCAGCTCTTACAGAAGAAACTCGTCGTGACCTTGCTAAAGAAGTGAAGAAGGTCGGTGAAAATGCCAAAGTAGCTATTCGTAACATCCGTCGTGATGCTATGGACGAAGCTAAGAAACAAGAAAAAGCAAAAGAAATCACTGAAGATGAATTGAAGACTCTTGAAAAAGATATTCAAAAAGTAACAGACGATGCTGTTAAACACATCGACGACATGACTGCCAATAAAGAAAAAGAACTTTTGGAAGTCTAAAAATAAACAGAAAAACTCAGTTGGCATTGCTGGCTGAGTTTTATTCGAAAGAAGGAAATATGAATACAAATCTTGCAAGTTTTATCGTTGGACTTATCATCGATGAAAATGACCGTTTTTACTTTGTGCAAAAGGATGGTCAAACCTATGCACTTGCCAAGGAAGAAGGTCAACATACAGTAGGGGATACGGTCAAAGGTTTTGCCTACACGGATATGAAGCAAAAACTTCGCTTGACAACTCAAGAAGTGACTGCCACTCAGGATCAATTTGGTTGGGGAACTGTAACGGAAGTTCGTAAGGACTTGGGTGTTTTTGTTGATACCGGTCTACCTGATAAAGAAATCGTTGTGTCACTCGATATCCTCCCTGAGCTCAAGGAACTCTGGCCTAAGAAAGGTGATAAACTTTACATCCGTCTTGAGGTGGACAAGAAAGACCGAATCTGGGGACTCTTGGCTTATCAGGAAGACTTCCAACGTCTGGCTCGTCCTGCTTACAACAACATGCAGAACCAAAACTGGCCAGCCATTGTTTACCGTCTCAAGCTGTCAGGGACCTTTGTCTATCTGCCAGAGAATAACATGCTTGGTTTCATTCACCCAAGTGAGCGCTACGCAGAGCCACGTTTGGGACAAGTTTTAGATGCGCGTGTCATTGGTTTCCGCGAGGTTGACCGCACTCTGAACCTCTCCCTTAAACCGCGTTCTTTTGAGATGTTGGAAAATGATGCCCAGATGATTTTGACCTACTTGGAAAGCAATGGCGGTTTTATGACCTTGAATGATAAGTCATCCCCTGAGGATATCAAGGCAACCTTTGGAATTTCTAAAGGTCAGTTCAAGAAAGCACTCGGAGGCTTGATGAAGGCTGGTAAAATCAAGCAAGACCAGTTTGGGACAGAGTTGATTTAAACCTTATAGACATGATAAAGAAACTTGAAGAAATGAGTTTAGAGGAACTCTGGCAACTTTTTCCTATTTTTCTAGTAGAGCACAAGTCAGAGTGGAAAGACTGGTATGAATCGGAAAAAACAAGTCTGAAAAAAATATTGGGTGCAAATGTTATTAAAAGAATAGAACATATCGGTAGCACTGCTATCCCTAATATTTGGGCCAAAAATATCGTTGATATTCTGCTAGAAGTAGGTAAAATAGAGGATTTAGCAAGAGTTAGGGATTTATTGGTGAAGAATGGTTGGCTAGTGATGTCGGAGAGTCCTACCAGGATTTCGCTAAATAAAGGATATACAGAGCAGGGATTTGCTGAGAAAGTTTTTCATTTACATTTGCGAATGGCGGGAGATCATGACGAGATTTATTTTAGAGATTATCTCTGCCAGCATCCAGATATTGCCCAAGCGTATCAGGAATTAAAACTAAGTTTGTGGAAAAAATTTGAACACGATCGAGACGCCTATACAGATGCGAAAACAGATTTTATAAACCACTACGTTTCAGAGGCTAAGTCCAGTAATTTTCAAGAATCAGAAAAGTGTCATTAAAAAACTCTTGATAGGAGAAAGAATTGAGAAAATCATTTTACAGTTGGCTCATGACTGAGCGCAATCCTAAAAGTAACAGTCCCAAAGCCATCTTGGCAGACCTCGCTTTTGAGGAGTCAGCCTTCCCAAAACACACGGATGATTTTGATGAGGTGAGTCACTTTTTGGAGGAGCATGCCAGTTTCTCTTTTAACCTAGGAGACTTTGACGCCATCTGGCAAGAATACTTAGAACACTAGAGACAATGAGATGAGGCTAGTATTTTATTGTTCTCTTTGCTATAATAAAAAGAAATAAACGGATTAGAGAGGTTCTTTATTTGAAGGAACATTCAATAGACATTCAACTGAGTCATCCAGATGACTTGTTTCATCTTTTTGGATCCAACGAGCGCCATCTTCGTTTGATGGAAGAAGAGCTCGATGTGGTGATTCATGCCCGTACGGAGATTGTCCAGGTTTTGGGAGAAGAAGCTGCATGCGAGGAAGCCCGTCAGGTTATCCAAGCCTTGATGGTCTTGGTGAATCGAGGAATGACGGTTGGCACGCCAGATGTGGTGACGGCTATTACCATGGTCAAAAATGATGAAATTGATAAGTTTGTCGCCCTTTACGAAGAAGAAATTATCAAGGACAATACTGGGAAACCGATCCGTGTCAAAACCTTAGGTCAAAAACTTTATGTGGACAGTGTCAAACAGCATGATGTGACCTTTGGAATCGGACCAGCAGGGACAGGGAAGACCTTTCTTGCAGTGACTTTGGCAGTAACTGCCCTTAAACGTGGGCAGGTCAAGCGAATTATCCTAACTCGTCCAGCAGTGGAAGCTGGTGAGAGTCTTGGATTTCTTCCGGGTGATCTCAAGGAAAAGGTGGACCCTTACCTTCGACCTGTTTACGATGCCTTGTATCAGATTTTAGGAAAAGACCAGACGACTCGTCTTATGGAGCGTGAGATTATCGAAATTGCGCCCCTTGCTTACATGCGTGGTCGGACCTTGGATGATGCTTTTGTCATTCTCGATGAGGCACAAAATACGACCATCATGCAGATGAAGATGTTCCTGACTCGTTTAGGTTTTAATTCTAAGATGATTGTCAATGGAGATATCAGTCAGATTGACCTGCCGCGTAACGTCAAGTCAGGTTTGATTGATGCCCAAGAAAAGCTCAAGAACATTCACCAAATTGACTTTGTTCACTTTTCAGCCAAGGATGTGGTTCGCCATCCAGTTGTCGCTCAAATTATCCGAGCTTATGAATATTCTACTGAAGTTGCACATGACTGATTTTGAGGAAGTTCGCCTGCAAAAGAATCTACTTTTGAGAGAGGAAAATCCAGTTGTATGGGCTAAAGGTTTTATCCAAAGGTCTGAGACAACGATTAGGCATGATGGACAGAACTTTTATGTGGCTGATGACGATCAGTGCATCTTCCTGTGTCATAATCACAGGGCACAAGAAAGTAGGAATTTGAAAAGATGATTGACCAACTATCTAAGTATTACAGTTGTAGGATACTAACTGAAAAGGATATTCCAAGTATTTTATCTTTATATGAAAGTAATCCTCTGTATTTTCAGCATTGTCCACCAGAGCCAAATTTTGCAACTGTAAAAGAGGACATGCTTTGTCTACCTGAAGGTAAAGCTAAGGCTGATAAGTTTTTTGTTGGATTTTGGAATGGATCTGACCTTGTGGCTGTTATGGATTTTGTTTATGCACATCCTGATGAGGAGATTGTTTTTATTGGTTTGTTTATGGTTGATCAAGCCTATCAGAGGAAAGGGATTGGTAGTCATATTGTGACAGAAGCACTAGCTTATTTTGCTAAGAACTTTCGAAAAGCACGTTTGGCTTATGTTAAGGGAAATCCGCAATCTCAGCATTTTTGGGAAAAGCAGGGCTTTAAATCAATTGGATGCGAGGTTAAGCAAGAACTCTATACGGTTGTTATCGTTGAACAGAGCTTAGAAGATTAGAAATGGCATCAAGTAAGAACTATTTGGAATTTGTTTTGGAATAATTATCAGGATTAGATGATGTGACTTACCGTTCCATGATGGGAGGTATATCCTTTACTTCCGCGGCAAGATTATTGGCGGCATTTATGACGATCGCTTTTTAGTTAAACCCGTGCAAGCAGTCTTATATAAGATTGACCAATCTTCTTTTGAGTTTCCATACGAAGGTGCCAAAGAAATGATTTGAGTGGAAGAACTTGATAATAAGATGTTTCTATAAGACCTGATTTTAGCTATGTATAACCAACTGCCAACGCCCAAACCTAAAAAGAAAAAGCAAGGGTGGACGAAGTAAAAAAGAAGTCTGCTAAGGCCCTGTCTTTGCACGGGTAAAATTTTATATATAAAAAGAAGCTGGGACTAAAGAGCTCAGCTTCCTTTGGTTTATATAGTTGTCATTACAAGAGGAAGTGGTTGGGCGAAACTCTGTTGACTTTATTCAATTTAGAGTTTCTTATGCACAATTGAGTCTGGAACGAAAGTCTCCAGTTGCAAAGTATACAGTACAATAAACCAACGATGTAATAGCTGATGACACAAAGCACAGTGGGTAGGACTTGCGAAGTCACCCTTTTCTTTTCAAAATTTATACTAAATCATTGATATCAGTGTAGTCACGATTAAGTCCTTGAGCAACTGGGAGGCTGGTCAAGTAACCTTGATAAGTGGTCACACCTTGACGCAAGCCCTCATCTTCAGCAATTGCTTGTGCGAATCCTTTGCCAGCCAGAGCTTCGATATAAGGAAGAGTGACATTGGTTAGGGCGATAGTAGAAGTACGGGCAACCGCACCAGGGATATTGGCAACGGCATAGTGGAGAACACCGTGTTTTTCATAGACGGGTTCATCGTGGGTTGTCACACGGTCAGCTGTCTCGATAACGCCACCTTGGTCAACGGCAACGTCAACGATGACAGAGCCTGGACGCATTTGTTTGACCATCTCATCTGTCACTAATTTCGGAGCCTTGGCACCAGGGATGAGAACTGCACCAATCACCACATCAGCATCTCTCACACTTGCTTCGATGTTGAATGAATTGGACATAAGAGTTTGGATTTGGTTTCCAAAGACTTCTTCTAGAACTGAGAGTCGTTTGGCACTGATATCTAAAATAGTCACTTGAGCACCGAGTCCAAGGGCAATGCGGGCAGCATGTGTACCGACGACACCACCACCGATGATGGTTACTTTTCCTTTTGAAACACCTGGTACACCACCTATTAGGACACCAGAGCCACCAGCTTGCTTAGTAAGGAAGTGAGCTCCGATTTGAACGGCCATACGACCTGCAACTTCACTCATAGGAACGAGGAGTGGTAGTTGTCCTTGATTGTCACGGACCGTTTCATAGGCAATTCCTGTTGTTTTGGCTGCTAGCATAGCATCTGCCAATTCTGGAGCAGCGGCCATGTGCAAGTAAGTGAAGAGGAGAAGATCATCACGCAAATAACCGTATTCAGAAGCTAGTGGTTCTTTTACTTTCACGACTAATTCGGCAGCCCAGGCTTCAGCAGCAGTAGCGACAATCTCAGCTCCTTGCTTTTGATAGTCCGCATCAGTAAATCCTGAACCGAGACCAGCATTTGTTTCGATGAGAACACGATGTCCACGACTGACTAAACTGTGGACGCCAGCAGGAGTGAGGGCAACACGGTTTTCATTATTTTTAATTTCTTTTGGGATTCCGATTAACATAGAGATAACCTACCTTTCAATTGACGGGATTATTATAGTTGTCACATTCCATTTCATAAATCAAAAATGTGATGGTTATATTTTATATGAAACCGCTTCAAAAATCAAGAAAAACTTGTTATCAAAATTTATTTATGCTAGACTAGTGGGAATCAAGTTTTAATGGAGGGAAAAGTATGGAATCAATATTTGTGAAATTTGCCCAGTATCCGTCTATAGAAACAGAGCGTTTGTTGCTCCGACCTGTAATCTTGGATGATGCGGATGCTATGTTTCAGTATGCCTCAGACAGAGAAAATACGCGCTACACTTTTCCAACCAATCAAAGCTTGGAAGAAACCAAGAATAACATCGCTCAGTTCTACTTGGCCAATCCCTTGGGACGATGGGGAATCGAACTAAAAAGCAATGGTCAGTTTATCGGTACCATTGACCTGCACAAGATTGATCCTGTTCTTAAAAAAGCAGCTATTGGCTACATTATCAATAAAAAGTATTGGAATCAAGGATTGACAACAGAAGCCAATCGAGCCGTGATTGAGCTGGCTTTTGAGAAGATTGGGATGAACAAGTTAGTTGCTTTATACGATAAGGATAATCCGGCGTCAGGAAAGGTCATGGAGAAATCAGGCATGTGCTTTTCCCACGAAGAACCATATGCCAGAATGGACAAAAAAGAACCAGGTCGAATCGTTACAAGAGTTCATTATGTCTTGACCAAGGAAGATTATTTTGCAAATAAATAAGCAGTTGAAAAGAAATTTTCGACTGTTTTTTCTTACTCTTACGAATAACATAAGAGAGGAGAAAATATGGAAGCAATTATCGAGAAAATCAAAGAGTATAAAATCATTGTCATCTGTGCAGGTTTGGGTCTGGCCTTAGGCGGCTTTTTCTTGTTAAAACCAACTTCACAAACACCTGTGAAAGAAACAAATTTACAGGCAGAAGTTGCATCTGTTTCAAAGGATTCAACTTCTGAAAAAGAAGTGAAGAAGGAAGAAAAGGAAGAGTCTCCTGAACAAGATTTAATCACAGTAGATGTCAAAGGTGCTGTTAAATCACCAGGGATTTATGACTTGCCAGTAGGAAGTCGGGTCCATGATGCCGTTCAAAAGGCTGGTGGCTTGACAGAGCAAGCAGATAGCAAGTCGCTCAATCTAGCTCAGAAAGTTAGTGACGAGGCTCTGGTCTACGTCCCGAGTAAGGGGGAAGAAGCAGCTAGTCAGCAGGCTGCCTCTGGAACGACTCCTTCGTCAAGTAAAGAAAAGAAGATCAACCTAAATAAAGCTAGTCTGGAAGAGCTCAAGCAGGTCAAGGGACTGGGTGGTAAACGAGCCCAGGATATTATCGACCATCGTGAGGCAAATGGTAAATTTAAGTCAGTAGATGAACTCAAGAAAGTCTCTGGTATTGGGGCTAAGACCATAGAAAAGCTAAAAGATTATGTCACAGTGGATTAAGAATTTCCCTATCCCCCTAATCTATCTGAGTTTTCTGTTACTCTGGCTTTACTATGCAATTTTTGGAGCGTCCTATCTCGCACTGCTAGGTTTTGTTTTTTTGCTTGTCTGTCTCTTTTTCCAATTTCCTTGGAAATCGGCTGGTAAAGTTCTAGCGATTTGTGGAGTTTTTGGATTTTGGTTTCTGTTTCAAACTTGGCAACAGACACAAGCTAGTCAAAAGTTAGTGGATTCTGTTGAGAAGGTACGGATTTTACCAGATACTATCAAAGTCAATGGAGATAGTCTGTCCTTTCGGGGCAAGGCTGACGGTCGTACCTTCCAAGTTTACTATAAACTCCAGTCCGAGGAGGAGAAAGAGCACTTTCAAGCCTTGACAGACCTTCATGAGGTTGAACTAGAAGGAAAACTTTCCGAGCCAGAAGGCCAGAGAAATTTTGGTGGATTTGACTACCGAGCCTATCTGAAGACTCAGGGGATTTACCAGACACTGACTATCAAGAGTATCCAGTCACTTAAAAAGGTTAGCAGTTGGGATATAGGTGAAAATTTGTCGGCTTTACGTCGAAAGGCTGTAGTTTGGATCAAGACGCACTTTCCAGACCCTATGCGAAACTATATGACAGGGCTTCTTTTTGGACATCTGGATACGGACTTCGAGGAGATGAATGAGCTCTATTCTAGTCTAGGAATTATCCACCTTTTTGCCTTGTCAGGTATGCAGGTAGGATTTTTTATGGATGGGTTTAAGAAGCTCCTTTTGCGATTGGGCTTGACTCAAGAAAAGTTGAAGTGGCTGACCTATCCCTTTTCCCTTATCTATGCAGGTTTGACAGGATTCTCAGCTTCGGTCATTCGCAGTCTCTTACAAAAGTTACTAGCCCAACATGGCTACAAGGGCTTGGACAATTTTGCCTTAACGGTCCTTGTCCTCTTTATCATTATGCCCAACTTTTTCTTGACAGCAGGAGGAGTCTTGTCCTGTGCCTACGCTTTTATCTTGACCATGACCAGTAAAGAAGGGGAGGGGCTCAAGGCTGTTGCTAGAGAAAGTCTAGTCATTTCCTTGGGAATATTGCCTATTTTGTCTTTTTATTTTGCAGAATTTCAGCCTTGGTCAATTATTTTAACCTTTGTCTTTTCCTTTCTTTTTGATTTGGTTTTCTTACCACATTTGTCTATCTTATTCATTCTGTCTTTTGTTTACCCAGTCACTCAGTTTAACTTTGTCTTTGAGTGCTTGGAGAACATCATTCGCTTGGTATCGCAGCTGGCAAGTAGACCTCTAGTTTTTGGACAACCCAATGCAGGGCTGTTGATTCTACTGTTGATTTCCCTGGCAATACTGTATGATTTTAGGAAAAACATCAAAAAGGTAGCAGGATTCAGTCTCTTTATCGTAGGACTCTTTTTCTTGACCAAGCATCCACTGGAAAATGAAATTACCATGCTGGATGTAGGGCAGGGAGAAAGCATTTTTCTAAGGGATGTAACTGGTAAAACCATACTCATAGATGTAGGAGGAAAGGCAGAATCCGACAAAAAAATCCAAGCTTGGCAGCAAAAGTCGACGACCAGCAATGCCCAGAGAACCTTGATTCCCTATCTAAAAAGTCGAGGAGTAGATAAGATTGATCAGCTGATTTTGACCAACACAGATAGGGAACATGTTGGAGATTTACTGGAGGTGACCAAGGCTTTCCATGTCGGAGAGATTTTAGTATCAAAAGGAAGTCTGACACAGAAGGAATTTGTGGCAGAATTAGAAGTAAGCCAAACCAAGGTACGCAGTGTGACAGCAGGGGAGAATTTTCCGATTTTTGGCAGTTACTTAGAAGTCCTATCTCCAAGGAAGATTGGAGATGGAAGTCATGATGATTCTCTCCTTCTTTATGGGAAACTCTTGGATAAGCATTTTCTCTTTACTGGAAACTTGGAGGAAAAAGGAGAGAAGGACTTGCTGAAGCATTATCCTGACCTAGATGTGGATGTCTTGAAAGCAGGTCAGCATGGTGCTAAAACATCATCGAATCCAGTTTTCCTAGAACAGCTCAAGCCAGAGATTACACTCATCTCAGTTGGAAAAAACAATCGTGCCAAACTCCCCCATCAGGAAGCCTTGACACGACTAGAAACTATCAAGAGTAAGATTTACCGAACTGATCAGCAAGGGGCTATCCGCTTTACAGGGTGGAATAGTTGGCGAATTGAAAGCGTTCGTTAGGAAGAAAAATGTTATATATTAGTTAAATAAACTAAAAATCTGTTGCATAATACTGAGAAAAACGATATAATAAAAGTGTTTTCAATAGTAGTGATATAAATGCAATGTAAACATGAAGAATCAGCAAAAGTCGTTTTATTAGCTAGTTTGTTATCTATTGGTCTTTTTCAGTCCAGTGTATCTGCTGTGAGAGTCACTAAGAGTTATTGGTATGATTGGAATACCGTGTGGGAATATGGTACTAACTATCATAACCATCAATACATTTCTATCCCATCATGGTCTCGTTATTACAGCTATTCTGAGTATAAAGTTGATAGTGGTTGGAATTACGATCGTTATGAGGTCATAAACTACTACAGCGGAGGCTATTAAACGTTAAATAGTTAGAATAAGGAGGGCTGGATATGTTAAATCTTACTCATGTTACCTTAAAAACGCGACAAGTCATCTTGCAAGATGCGGATTTTACCTTTAAAATGGGTAGGATTTATGGCCTTCTTGCTATCAATGGCTCGGGAAAGACGACCCTGTTCCGAGCTGTGAGCAAGCTACTTCCCCTTAGTAGTGGACATATCGCAGCCCCTCCTTCTTTGTTTTATTATCAGAGCGTTGAATGGCTGGATGGAAACCTAAGTGGGATGGACTACCTTCGTCTCATAAAAAACATCTGGAAGTCAGATCTAAACTTGGGGGACGAAATCGCCTATTGGGAAATGTCTGACTATATCAACCTTCCCATCCGCAAGTATTCCTTAGGGATGAAGCAACGCTTGGTGATTGCTATGTATTTCCTCAGTCAGGCGAAATGCTGGCTCATGGATGAGGTAACAAATGGTTTAGACGAATATTATCGACAGAAGTTTTTTGATAGGCTGGCACAAATCAATAGACAAGAACAGCTGGTTCTTTTGAGTTCCCACTACAAAGAGGAGTTGGTGGAGATTTGCGATAGCATGGTAACCATTCGTCAGGGGCAGATAGAAGAGGTTCCGTTATGAAAGATATTAGCCTATTTTTGTTAAAGAAAGTTTTCAAAAGTCGCTTAAACTGGATTATCTTAGCTTTATTTGTATCTGGACTCGGTGTTACCTTTTATTTTAATAGTCAGACTGCAAACTCCGTCAGCTTGGAGAGAGAGTTGGAAACTAGTCTTGTAGACCGTGAGAGAGTCATCAATGGATATGAAGAGAAACTCTCCCAAATATCTGACACCAGCTCGGAGGAATACCAGATTGCTGAAAGTAATTTAGAATTGCAAAAAAATCTTTTGACTCAAAAGAAAGAAATTCTGGCTTTGTTAAAAGAAGGACGCTGGAAAGAAGCCTACTATTTGCAGTGGCAAGCTGAGGAAAAGAGTTATGAAATTGTATCGAAGCAACCGACTTCTAGCTCTGACTTTAAAATGGCGGTTGACCGCGAACGAAAGACTTACCAAGCCCTATATCCCTTGAACATAAAAGCCCACAATTTAGTTTATCCGACCCACGGGATTGATCAGATTGTCTGGATTTTAGAGCTTATCATCCCAAGCTTGTTTGTGGTTGCTATTATTTTTATGCTAACGCAACTGTTCGCAGAAAGATATCAAAATAATCTCGATACAGCTCAATTATATCCTTTTTCAAAAGTGACATTTGCCATGTCCTCTCTTGGAGTTGGAGTGGGTTATGTAACTGTGCTGTTTATCGGAATCAGCGGATTTTCTTTTCTAGTGGGAAGTCTGATAAGTGGTTTTGGACAGTTAGATTATCCCTACCCGATATATAGCTTAACGAATCAAGAGGTAACCATTGGAAAAATACAAGATGTATTATTTCCTAGCTTGCTCTTGGCTTTCTTAGCCTTTATCGTCATTGTGGAAGTAGTGTACTTGATTGCTTACTTTTTCAAGCAAAAAATGCCTGTCCTCTTTCTTTCACTTATTGGGATTGTTGGCTTATTGTTTGGTATCCAAACGATCCAGCCTCTTCAGAGTATTGCACATCTGATTCCCTTTACTTACTTGCGTTCAGTAGAGATTTTATCTGGAAGATTACCTAAGCAGATTGATAATGTAGATCTAAATTGGAGCATGGGGATGGTCTTACTTCCTTGCCTGATTATCCTTTTGTTAGTAGGTATTCTATTTATCGAAAGATGGGGAAGTTCACGTAAAAAGGAAGATTTTAATAGGTCTTAGCATTCCTATACGGAAGGTGAGGAAAAAACTAACACAAGGAGGGAACCAAGTAGGTTCTCTCTTTTTGATGCGGACATCAAGAAGAATCAAGAATAAAACAGAAAGTTTTTCGAAAAAATGACTTTTTATCTTGACAAGGGATAGAAAACTTGGTATCATATAAAAGTTGAGAAAAGCAGAAGTGAGAGCTTCTCGCCTTGTGACATCAAGTTGCCTGGCCCTACGGATGAAAAGTTTCTAAGAAACGCTATCATAACGTGCGGGCTTGTATCATTACGAGTCCGCTCTTGTTTTTCTCTAATAATAAAAAAGAGGTGAAAACCATAGCAAAGCAAGACTTATTCATCAATGATGAAATTCGTGTACGTGAAGTTCGCTTGATCGGTCTTGAGGGAGAACAGCTAGGCATTAAGCCACTCAGCGAAGCGCAAGCATTGGCTGATAGTGCAAATGTTGACTTAGTATTGATTCAACCCCAAGCAAAACCGCCTGTTGCTAAAATTATGGACTACGGTAAGTTCAAATTTGAGTACCAGAAAAAACAAAAAGAGCAACGCAAAAAGCAAAGCGTTGTGACCGTGAAAGAAGTTCGTTTGAGCCCAGTTATCGATAAGGGTGATTTCGAAACGAAACTTCGCAATGCTCGCAAGTTCCTTGAAAAAGGGAACAAAGTTAAGGTATCCATTCGCTTTAAAGGGCGTATGATCACCCATAAAGAGATTGGTGCAAAAGTTTTAGCCGAGTTTGCTGAAGCAACACAAGATATTGCGATCATCGAACAACGAGCTAAGATGGATGGACGCCAAATGTTCATGCAGTTGGCGCCAGCAACTGACAAAAAATAATTGTCAGAAAGTTAAATAAAGGAGAAAAAATCATGCCAAAACAAAAAACACACCGCGCATCAGCTAAACGTTTCAAACGTACAGGTTCTGGTGGACTTAAACGTTTCCGTGCTTACACTTCTCACCGTTTCCACGGAAAAACTAAGAAACAACGTCGTCATCTTCGTAAAGCATCTATGGTGCATTCAGGAGATTTCAAACGTATCAAAGCAATGCTTACTCGCTTGAAATAATAGCCTGACAGTAAGTAAACAATTCTAGGAAATATTTGGAGGAAATAAAACATGGCACGTGTTAAAGGTGGCGTTGTATCACGCAAACGTCGTAAACGTATTCTTAAATTAGCAAAAGGTTACTATGGAGCTAAACACATCTTGTTCCGTACTGCAAAAGAACAAGTAATGAACTCTTACTACTATGCATACCGTGACCGTCGTCAGAAAAAACGTGACTTCCGCAAATTGTGGATCACTCGTATCAACGCGGCAGCTCGTATGAACGGACTTTCATACTCACAATTGATGCATGGTTTGAAATTGGCTGAGATCGAAGTAAACCGTAAAATGCTTGCTGACTTGGCTGTTAACGATGCAGCAGCTTTCACAGCTCTTGCAGATGCAGCGAAAGCAAAACTTGGTAAATAATAACAAACTGTTTCATTCTTACTCTTGTGGTTTTTACCGCTTGAGTAAGGTGAAACTTTTTTGTTTTCCTTAAATGATTTTCTATTTTATAGAGTAAATCACAGATTTTTTCAAAGAAAATAGGATATTTCTTGTATAATAGGAATAACTAAAAAGATTTGGAGTTAGAAGAAGATGATAGTAGGTATTGATTTAGGAACGACGAATTCTTTGGTAGGAGTTTATCAAGATGGTCAAGTCAAGCTGATCCCCAACGCTTTTAGTGAGTATTTGACGCCTTCTGTTGTGGCCTTGGATGACAATGATGAGATTATAGTTGGGAAAATTGCCAAGGAACGTTTGGTGACTCATCCAGACAAGACGGTTTCTCAGTTCAAGCGTTTTATGGGGACTAAACATGAATTGACCCTAGGAAATCGAGCATATAAGGCTGAAGAATTAAGCTCTTTTATCATTCGAAAGTTGGTAGATGATGCAGAGACCTATCTTGGAGAAAAGGTCGAGGAAGTGATTGTCAGTGTACCAGCCTATTTCAACGATGCTCAACGCTATGCGACCAAACTAGCAGGGAAATTTGCTGGAGTTCAGATTGATCGGATTATCAATGAACCCTCTGCAGCTGCACTTGCTAAAAGATCTATGGCCAATCAAGAAGATCAATCTTTTATTGTAGTCGATTTTGGTGGTGGCACTCTGGATATTTCAGTTGTAGAGCTATTTGATAACATCGTTGAAATCGTGTCAATCGCAGGGGACAATCGCTTGGGGGGAGAAGACTTTATTGCGGCTATTGCAGAGGAATTTTTAGCCTCCAATCAATTAACCAAGGATACTATTTCCCGTGAATTTTATAGCAAAATTTTGGTACAGGCTGAAAAGACAAAGCTGGAACTGAATGATAAAGAAGAAGTGAAGATGACAGTGATGGACCAAGATCAGGAATACTTTTTAGACTTGAGCTACCAGCGCTTTTACGAGCTTTGTCAACCGCTGCTGGCTCGTGTTAAGGCTGTTTTGGACCGTGCCTTGATGGATGCACGCTATAGCTATGTGTCATCTGATAATTTTGTTCTTGTTGGTGGGACTTCTAAACTCCGCTTGGTTCAGGACTTTTTATCCTACTGTATCAATCAAACGGTTCAGGTATCTGATGATCCTGATCGGATGATTGCGAGAGGTTGTGCCCTCCTAGCAGGAATCAAAGAACGTCAGGGTGAGATACGAGATTTATTACTGTCTGATATTTGCCCTTTTACACTGGGGATTGAGATAGTTGGAGACCGTTTTTCGCCGATTATTGAGCGAAATTCAACCCTACCTGCTTCACGCATCGAGCAGTACTATACGGCTGAACTGGGACAGAGCCAAGTCAAGATAAAGGTCTATCAAGGTGAGATGATGAAGGCATCACAAAACCTGTTTCTAGGAGAATTAGAAGTTCCCGTCCCTGTGAATACTAGAGTAAATGAAAGTTTCACAGTTCGTTTTACCTATGATTTAAATGGAATCTTGGATGTAGAAGTCAAAATTGATTCAACACAGGAAGTCTTTAGTCATGTTATTCTCCAAGATAGTGTTACTCTGACAGAAAAGGAAATCAAGGCTAAGCAAGCAGAGTTGACTCGCTATAAGATCAATGCTCAAGAAACAGAGGTTTATCGTTTCTTGATGGAGAAAGCAAATCGTGTGTACAGTATGCTCTTGGGGAGAAGAAGAGATGAGCTAATGGCTGAAACTAGACGATTTGAAGAAGAGGTCAGTCAAGCATCTGTTTATCATTTGCCAAAACTCTATCAATCATTTTCAAACTATTTAGACTTCCTAGAGCGAGGACTGTAAAAGAGGAGACCTTATGAATATATGGGAAACTTTAGGGATAGAGCCAACGACTGACGTCAAGCTTATTAGAAGGCGTTATGCTGAACTGGTTCGGCTCTATCACCCAGAAGACCAACCAGAAATTTACCAAGAAATTGTCGAAGCGTACCAAAAAGCCTTGACTTATGCGAGGTCTAGAAACACAAGACCAGAAAATAGTCTAAGAAAAGCGAGTGACTCTCAAGAAGCTGCTGAACTTGAAGAAGAGGCGAATGAAAAGCCTAACTCTAGTCTCAATTTTGAAAACTTGACTGAAGAAACGAAGACTGAGAACGAAGAGTCTGAAAGATCTAGTCTTGAATTCAGTGATTATCAGCAATCAACTGATAAAACCAGCGATTCCTTTAACTTTGAAACCTTTAAAGCAGAAGAGGATGAGCCAAAGTCTACCCATAATTTTACTGACTATGATGAGGAAACTAGGTTAAACGGTAACTCTGAAGAGAGTGCTAAGAGTACTCTCAACTTTGAAACTTTTGGTGATGATGAGGGCAAAAGGCAAGAAGAAACAAGCAAGTCTACCCTTGATTTTAGCGGTTATAATGACGCAACCTATTTGATTCGAAATGCGATTGAAAGTATTGTTGGGAATGACGGTTATAACCAAGAGGAACAAGAGCATCTGTGGCGTCAGTTCTTTCATCAGTATCAATATGATATGGACATTGTTCAATCCGTTTTAGAGGAAATGGATGTTTATATTTTCAACAAATCGGAACAATTTTCTATCGTCATTCCTTTGCTGGAAGACTATGTACCCGACTTTCGATACTGGGGATATTACTATAAACTGAAGCATTGGAAGGTTAAAAGAGCTACTGCAAACAAAAATGGAGAACCTCTAGAAGCTGCGAAAAAAGAAACTGCTAAATTGTATGCTTCTTATCGTTTATGTCAAGCAATCCTTGAAGATTCCCAAAGAGCTAATCAGATGGGGACTTGGATAAATTTTTTCAGTCAATCATTTTCTCCTAATACTGTCCTTTTTCTCTTGAATAGCAGTAAACAAATAATTACTAGCGTTCCAGTTTTAACCTTTATCTTGGAGAAGATTGAACCAGAGATGAGAGAGGAGGATAAAAAAGCCTATGATGAGCTTGTGGTTTACTTAGATGAATTAAATTCAAATACAGATGAACCATTCGATATTCACCGTTATAATCTTCTAGATCCATCGGAGGTTGAGGAAAAACTATATCTCTTAGTCTATAGTCCATATCAAGATGAATACAATCTTTTACGTGATTGGCAATATCTTTTTGAATCAGTCAAAGATCACACTCTCCTACTTGATTTGTTAGAAAAGGTGGACGTCTATCCTTTAACCAATGCGAAAGTGTTAGCTCTCGTTCTTCAATTTGTAGAGCGTTACAGTGATGAGGAATCAAATCCTTACCTGAAAAAACTCCATTTCTGGAAGAGTATCCATTCTTATCCTTCAGTGGTAGAGGAGTATGCACTTAACAAAAAAGAAAATTTTGATTACTGGTACAATGAAGGTTATCTTTATATAGATAAACTCACTAAGAACGATGAAGATATCAATGATTGGGAAAAGTGGAGAAGCTACTTTAAAGGAAGACCACGCATTCTAACGATTTTGCTTCAACAAATCTATAAGGAGTACCATCGGTTTACAGATGGCAAGCTCTTGAGATATGTTTTGGCTCCTTTTCCTACTTCTAAAATGGCTCCCCAAATGATGACGGAGGAGACAGACCAGAAACTAGAAGAGATGACGACTTATGCCTATGAACTTAGTCATCCGAAGGCCAAGCTCTCTTATTTGGATTGGAAAAAAAGACAGGTCTTTAAAAATAAGTTTCTTCAGGTTTTCTTTGGCCTCTTTACGATTGTAAGTTTGCTACTTAGTGTTCTAGAGCGACCGGGTTATAATTCATGGGTTCATGCGGGTATGTTTTCACTCTTTTACGTCTATATGCTAAAATTAAGGCAAACACCGATTGAGGAGGGAGTGACTGCTAGGGGGGAAAAACGGAAATTCTACTACAGCCCCCATCCATGGTTCCTATTAATCTTGTTATTGACCCTCGTCATTCCATCCTTACCGTTTGGTCTCATTGGTGCCCTTATGTTCATTACATTTTTCAGCTTCATCGATGGTTTCCAAGTGAGTCAGGGGCTGAAGTGGGATTATTCTTTGGATAAGCTGATTCCTATCGGTATCTTTCTTTCTGCTGGCTTTCTTTCTGCTTTGGTAAATCAAAGCCAGACTATTTCAGGAGTTGCCATAGCTTACTTCCATATTTTTGCAATCCTTGTGATTTGCTTATCTTTTACAAGATTTAGTCCTGGATTTCCACCATCTCTTAAGAAAATTTTCATACCAGCAATCTTGGGGCTCCTACTCTTTCAAACGTTGCCTTACATTCACAGCCGTTTAGATATCTTTGATCCAACTATTCTACGAAATGAAACTCTGGCTATAACTGTTATCCTCTTGTTAAATGGAGTTGCCTTGTCTTATTTTACAAAGGATCAAGGCTTCATGATTGGTGTGAAGAAGGTCTTTATGATTTATGGATTGCAGATCTTTATTTTCCTAAGAAGACTGTTCCGAATCCTATTCGCACCAAATTCAGTTTTCGGTAATAACTATCATTACAAAGACTTACTAATCATAAACAGCGAATTTGCTTTCTACTTCCTCGAGGGACTTTTTATCCTTATCATACTTTTCCTTATTGGCAATATACGCAAGGAAAATCGTAAAAGTGCTTCTTAGAATGAAAGCGTAGAGAAGAGGACTCTAGTTCAAGTTTCTAGTAAATTTTCCTGAATAAAGGTATAATAGAACTATTCAAATGAAAGAGGTAATGAAAATGGCTTCAAAAATGCTACACACTTGCTTACGAGTAGAAAACCTTGAAAAATCAATCGAATTCTATCAAGATGCTTTTGGTTTTAAAGAATTGCGTCGCAGAGATTTTCCAGACCATGCCTTCACGATTGTCTATCTAGGACTTGAGGGGGATGACTACGAGTTGGAGTTAACCTATAATTATGACCACGGTCCTTATGTGGTAGGAGATGGCTTCGCCCATATCGCCCTCAGTACACCTGACCTTGAGGCCTTACATCAAGAACATAGCGAGAAGGGCTATGAGGTGACAGCCCCTAATGGACTTCCAGGAACTCAACCAAACTATTACTTTGTCAAAGATCCTGACGGTTACAAGGTCGAAGTCATTCGTGAAAAATAATCCAGTAAGGTCAAGTAGAATGTTCGTTTTCTACTTGACTTTTTTTCTTTGAAAGAGTATACTAATACAAATTTAACCTTTAAGGGGAGTCCAGAGAGACTCACAAGGTGTCAGATAAAAGGGATAGGGGACTCTCTGTGGAGACTTTTTAAGTGTGCACATGAGTTCTGTCCTATCTCGACTGAGACCTTGCATTAGCAAGGTTTTTTCTTTATCTGATCCCCTTAAAATTTAAGGAGGAAAATCATGAATCCCACATGTAAGAAGCGTTTGGGTGCGATTCGTTTAGAAACCATGAAGGTGGTTGCACAGGAGGAAATTGCGCCAGCAATCTTTGAATTAGTCTTAGAAGGAGAAATGGTTGAAGCGATGCGAGCAGGCCAATTTCTACATTTGCGTGTGCCTGATGATGCCCATCTCTTACGCCGTCCTATTTCAATTTCGTCTATCGATAAGGCAAACAAGCAGTGTCATCTCATTTATCGGATTGAGGGGGCTGGGACCACTATTTTTTCAACATTAAGTCAGGGAGATACTCTTGATGTGATGGGGCCTCAGGGAAATGGTTTTGACTTGTCTGATCTGGACGACCAGAACCAAGTTCTCCTCGTTGGTGGGGGGATTGGTGTTCCGCCCTTGCTCGAAGTAGCCAAGGAATTGCATGCGCGTGGGGTGAAAGTAGTAACAGTCCTCGGTTTTGCTAACAAGGATGCTGTTATCCTCGAAAAGGAATTGGCCCAATATGGTCAGGTCTTTGTTACGACAGATGATGGTTCGTATGGTATTAAGGGAAATGTGTCAGTTGTCATCAATGAATTAGAAAATCAGTTTGATGCTGTTTACTCATGTGGGGCTCCAGGAATGATGAAGTACATCAATCAAAGATTTTATGACCACCCAAGAGCCTATCTATCTCTAGAGTCTCGTATGGCTTGCGGGATGGGGGCCTGCTATGCCTGCGTTCTAAAAGTGCCAGATAGTGAGACGGTCAGCCAACGCGTCTGTGAAGATGGTCCTGTTTTCCGTACAGGAACAGTTGTATTATAAGGAGAAAGTCATGACTACAAATCGTTTACAAGTTTCTCTCCCGGGCTTGGACTTGAAAAATCCTATCATACCAGCATCTGGCTGTTTTGGTTTTGGACAGGAGTATGCCAAGTACTATGATTTAGACCTTTTAGGCTCCATTATGATCAAGGCGACGACACTAGAACCCCGTTTTGGAAATCCAACTCCCAGGGTGGCAGAAACACCTGCCGGTATGCTCAATGCAATCGGTCTGCAAAATCCTGGTTTAGAAGCTGTTTTAGCTGAGAAGTTGCCTTGGCTGGAAAGAGAGTATCCTACGCTTCCCATCATCGCAAATGTTGCAGGCTTTTCAAAACAAGAGTACGCTGCCGTTTCTCGAGGAATTTCCAAGGCAGCAAATGTAAAAGCGATCGAGCTCAATATCTCTTGTCCGAATGTGGATCACGGCAATCATGGACTTTTGATTGGGCAAGATCCTGATTTGGCCTACGAAGTGGTAAAAGCAGCTGTGGAAGCCTCTGATGTGCCAGTTTATGTTAAGTTAACCCCTAGTGTAACGGATGTTGTCACTATTGCTAAAGCCGCAGAAGATGCAGGAGCAAGTGGCTTAACCATGATCAATACCCTTGTCGGTATGCGCTTTGACCTTAAAACCAGAAAACCAATCCTAGCCAATGGAACGGGTGGGATGTCTGGTCCAGCAGTTTTTCCAGTAGCCCTCAAACTCATCCGTCAAGTCACCCAAACAACAGACCTGCCCATCATTGGAATGGGGGGAGTGGATTCGGCTGAAGCCGCTTTAGAAATGTATCTGGCTGGTGCCTCTGCCATCGGAGTTGGAACAGCTAACTTTACCAATCCTTATGCCTGTCCTGATATCATCGAACATTTACCAAAAGTCATGGACAAATATGGCATTAGCAGTTTGGAAGATCTCCGTCAGGAAGTCAAAGCCAGTCTGAGATAAGCTAGGTCTTCCTTATCGTCAACAAGAAATAGAATCTTCATCAATTTGTAATATTTCCGTTGGTTAACTATGTTACAATAGGGTTTAGAAAATGTATATAGTTTTTTACTAAGGAGAATAAAATGAAGAAGATACTACTTGCAAGTACTGTTGCTCTCTCTATAGCAGGATTTGCAAAATCGGCAGTGTATGCCGAAGAGTCTCAAGTTACAAAAAAAACTCAGACAACAGATGTAGTTGAGAAAAAAGAAGAGTCTGCTCCGAATAAAGAAGAGTCTGCTCCGAAAAAAGAAGTTCCCCGAGTTGATACTAGGAAAGAGTCAGTTGTAAAAGAGAAAGATCCCGCTAAAGAAGATTTATCAAATAAGGAAAAAGATAGGGAAAGCAAAAAAGAAGGTTGGCTGAAGGAGCAGGGAAGTTGGCGCTTTTATGAAAATAATCAACCTGTCTTAGACTGGAAACAAATCGATAACAAATGGTATTACTTCAATAAAGAAGGTGTTATGATTAGTAATATTATAATCGATGATTATCTTATTCAAGACAATGGTGCTTTGGCAGAAAATACATGGGTAAAAATTTCTGACAAGTGGTACTATGCTACAGCTTCTGGAAAAATTCTCCGTAATAAATGGGAAAAAATCGCTGGTATTTGGTATTACTTTGATAAAGAAGGCATCATGGTAACTAATACTTTAGTTGGTGATTATCTTATCCAAAATAGTGGTGCTCTTGCAGAAAATACATGGGTAAAGATTTCTAACAAGTGGTACTATGCTACAGCTTCTGGGAAAATTTCTCGTAATAAATGGGAAAAAATCAAAGGGATATGGTACTATTTTGATACTGATGGTGTAATGCTAAGTAATCAGTGGAAAACAGATTACTATCTAAAAGACAGTGGTGCCATGGCAGAAAAAGAATGGATATTTGATAATTCATACAATAGTTGGTTTTATTTAAAAACAGGAGGGGCTTATGCTTCTCGAGAATGGAGTGGCTCATATTACCTTAAAACAGGTGGATATATGGCCAAAAATGAGTGGATTTTTGATAAAGATTATGATGCTTGGTACTATCTAAAAGAAGATGGTATGTATGTGACAGGTACTTTTAATATTAAAGGTAAAGAGTATTCTTTTCAAAACAATGGAAAGTGGATTTCAGAATCTAAATATTACAAAGTGAAACCTATCACTGCATATGTATATAGTAGTTCGGGAGAAAAATTAAGCTATGTATCAAAAGGAACAATTGTCTCGCTTGGAGATACTCAATCTACGAAAAACACCCAAATACCAGTGAATATTTCTGGACTTTCGGGTTTCATGAATAAAAGTGATTTGACAGCAGTGGATGAAGGAAGCGAGTTTATCCCTCATTATACTAGTGATGGGAAATTCCTCTACCATGAACTCTCTCCTTATACGAGTATCAAAGTAGCTCCACATACATCTGCTATGGTTATTGGTAAGAAGTACTACTCAACTGATGGAGAGCATTTTGATGGCTTTACGGTTAAAAATCCTTTCCTCTTTAAAAACTTGAGAGAGCCAAGTAATTATAGTGCAGCTGAGTTGGATAAAGTTTATTCTGTTATGAATATTCAAAATAGTCCTCTAGCGGGGAAAGGAGCGACTTTCAAAGAGGCTGAAGAACGTTACGGTGTCAATGCCCTTTACTTGATGGCTCATAGTGCCCTTGAAAGTGCTTGGGGTCGCAGTCAAATTGCCAGAGATAAGAACAATTTCTTTGGTATTGCGGCTTATGATACTAGCCCTTATCTCTCAGCCAAGAGCTTTGATGATGTGGACAAAGGAATTCTCGGTGCGGCCAAGTGGATTCGTGAGAATTATATCGACTACGGCAGAGACCACCTTGGAAACAAGGCAACAGGAATGAATGTTCGCTATGCTTCCGATCCTTACTGGGGAGAGAAAATAGCCAGCATCATGATGACCATCAATAGTAGACTTGGTGGGAAAGACTAATCAAAAAAATCAACGGTAACTACTGAAAAAGTGGTTATCGTTTTTGTTTTGGACACGCGAGAAAAATAGTATAATAACAGTTTCTTTATTGTTGAATAATTAGCAAAATGATAGTAAAATGTAGAAGGAAGTATTAGTATAGTTATTATACAAAATAAAGGAGTTTATTATGAAAAAGTTGCTCACCCTTTCACTTGCCTTACTTTCAGTAACAACACTTGTTGCTTGTTCTGGTCATAAGGTAGAACAAGCGGTTCCAGAAGAAAAAGTCGAACAGAAGCAAGTCAAATTCGATGAAAAATTGTTTAAAGAAGCTGGACTCTTGCCTTTTAAAAATGAAAAGCAGCTAGAACTTGGAGAATTGGATTCCAAATCACGCGCGACGTTTGCTCATATTCAACTCAAGGACAGCGATGAGCCAACTGAGAAGAGAGAGCCTAAGATAAGTTATAACCCAGTTGGTTGGCTTTTACTATGGAGATGGTTCTAAAAAGGCTTGGTTAATGAATCGAGGCCATTTGATTGGGTACCAATTTAGTGGATTGAATGATGAAAAGAAAAACTTGGTTCCGATGACTAACTGGCTCAATGCTGGAAATTATTCTGGAACAGATGACCAAAACCAAAGTGGTATGCTTTATTATGAAAATCGGTTGGACTCTTGGTTGGCCAATCACCCAAACTACTATCTTGACTACAAGGTGACCCCGATTTATCAAAAGGACGAATTGATTCCAAGACAGATTGAGTTGCAGTATGTGGGAATTGATGAAAATGGCAAACTCTTGGAAATCAAGTTAGGTGGTAGTAAGGAAAAGGTTGATCAGTATTCTGTGACGCATGTTATTCTAGACAATGTTTCAGCTAATGCGGAAATCAATTATTTGGATGGTACTGCTAAAAATACAGTTGAAGATGCAAAGATAAAAGAAGAAAAAGAAAAGGCTAAGAAGGAAGCTGAGGAAAAATCCAAGAAAGAGGCTAAAGAAAAAGAAGCAGCTGAAAAGAAAGCGAAAGAGGAAGAAGAAAAAGCACGTCAGGCTGCACAAGAAAAAGAAGAAAGTCAGAAATCAAACTCGCAATCAAAAAATTCAGGTGGCTACTTTAGGGATAGAAACGGAAGATGGCACAGACCAAATGGTAAATTTGCTTCCAAGAAAGAAATTAGAGAAGCCGGATTGCAGTGGTAGGAAGAATTTAGTGGATATACAGTCAAAAAGCCGTTGGAAAACGGTTTTTTGTTATAATTAAATTAAGAATGTAGCATTAAAGGAGAAGAACATGACATTTGAAGAAATCTTGCCTGGATTAAAGGCTAAGAAAAAATATGTACGAACTGGTTGGGGAGGGGCTGAAAACTATGTGCAGCTTTTTGATACCATCGAGCAAAACGGGGTTGCACTTGAAGTGACACCTTATTTCCTCATCAACGTGTCTGGAGAAGGGGAAGGGTTTTCGATGTGGAGTCCGACACCTTGTGATGTTTTGGCGACGGATTGGGTAGAAGTGCATGACTAAACGTGTATTGATTACGGGAGTAAGTTCAGGGATCGGTCTAGCTCAAGTTCGCCTCTTTTTAGAGAATGACTATCAAGTTTATGGTGTAGACCAAAGAGAAAATCCACTCCTACAGGGTGATTTCCACTTTTTACAGAGAGATTTAACTCTTGACTTGGAACCAATTTTTGACTGGTGTCCTCAAGTTGATATTCTTTGTAATACAGCGGGAGTGTTGGATGACTACAAGCCTTTACTAGAACAATCAGCGAAGGAAATTCAAGAGATTTTTGAAATCAACTATGTGACTCCAGTTGAGATGACACGGCATTATTTGACACAAATGTTGGAAAATAAAAAAGGAATCATAATCAATATGTGTTCGATTGCCTCAATCCTAGCAGGAGGTGGTGGTCACGCCTATACTTCCTCTAAGCATGCCCTGGCTGGCTTTACCAAGCAGTTGGCACTAGACTATGCTGAAACTGGGATTCAGGTCTTTGGTATCGCTCCAGGAGCAGTAAAAACTGGAATGACCGCAGCTGACTTTGAGCCAGGTGGACTAGCTGACTGGGTAGCTAGTGAGACACCCATCAAACGTTGGATTGAGCCAAGTGAAATTGCTGAAGTTAGTCTCTTTTTAGCAAGTGGAAAAGCAAGCGCCATGCAGGGACAAATCCTAACGATTGATGGAGGATGGAGCTTGAAGTAGCATAGTTGCTATTCTGTAAATATGTGGAGGTAAACTATGAAAAGAGATGAATTTGGATTTGTCTTGCCCAATCTCTACTATCAGTTTTTAACGGAGTGGAAAGAGATTGACCCCTTTGAAATTGGAGATACAGGTATCTGTTTGTATGCTAAGGAGGATCTTCAAGAGCGTAATGAGACTTATCAGATTGAGGAAGTAGAGCCAGATTATTTTATGATTGGACAGGAAGGAGATTTGGCCTGCTTTATCGAGAAAAATGCTGATGATTGCATTTATGAAAATGACTTGGGTGCTTTTGGCTCCTTGGAAATACAAAAAGTTGCTACAAACGTCTATGACTTTATTGACAAGATTTTAGAGGAAGGATTGTAAAAATGGGAGGGAGAAATCATGTTTAGGGTGCTAGATGCAGATTCGCCGATTTCAAAAGAAGAACTTTTACAATTTGAGGAGTTTCTTGGAAAGAAATTGCCGGAAGCTATGAAGGATTTTTATCTCAAGTACAACGGTGGGCAACCCCAGGTAATAGGTGTCCACGATGACCGTCATCTCTTTCCTTTCAATTCCTTTAATTCAGTAGGGGAGATGAGAAATTCTCTTACATGGTTTGACGATGAGGTTGTGCCTGAAGGATTTAAGGCAATAGACCTTCTCCATTTTGCCTATGATCCTGGATCTGGCAACTATGCTCTTTCCTTAAGGGAAGAGGATTATGGAAAGGTTTACTTCTATGTTTTAGAAGAAAAAGCTGAGTTGTATGGTCAATGGCCATCTTTTGAGGATTTTTTGAATTCCTTTGTTGAAGAGTGATACGAAAAAAGGAGAAGGGATGCGAAAATACCAAGAACTTTCACTAGAGCAGATAATCGAGCAAATGCGCGTGGACGAGTCTTCTTCAGATGATTTTTGCCTCTATGGCAAGGAGGATGGAGAGCTAGCACTAGATAGGCTCTATTTGGTATCAGATTATCCGGATGTCGTAGAAGACCGTGATGTCTACCCGACGGATGTAGTGGAGCAAAGTCTTCAACTAGTCTACTATGGAGAGCAGTTGTTCGATGTTCTCTCGGTTGCACTTGAGGAAAAGCCAGATGCAAGTCTCCAAGACTTGGTTGAGGCTTTGAATTATTATCATCAGCACGATAGTTTCATGCCATTTGAACCCTAGTTACAAACATAGAATGTTGCAGTCCATTGACAATATAAAAAGAAGTTAAGAAATGATAGATTACGAAAACATAAATGAAAAAATTTCCCCCTTTAACTTGCTTGTATATGATGAGGATCCTCAAAATGTTCGCGGATCGCTCATTTATTACCCTGATGGAGAATATAGACAGGAAGTGTTTGACACTCGAGAAGAGGAGGGATTTGAAGGAAATGGCTACGATTGGGCATCCTTGGCTTTGGTATTTTTGGAGGAAAAAATGCCGGAATTAAGCGATGCTATCGACTTTGATCCTGAAGGAAGTATGTTTTGTGCCTATTCTTCCAAGGTAGATGCCTTGTCTAAATTTGCTCAGGGTTTTAAAGAGTTTTGCGATGATATTGAAGCTATGAAAGACTTGTTCAGTAGAGCAGAGTTGGATTAATTAACTAAAATAGTTTTGAAATTTTTGAGAAGATAATAGAAAGGAATTCAGATGAAGCTATCAGAAGTAGTTGAGCTAGTGGAAAATCATCCAGACCTACATCTCTATATAGATAAAATTTTAAAAAAGCATAAAAAGACTCAAGCTGGCTATCTCGAATCACTGAGTCATCTGGCCTATTTACTTTATCTGGATGGTCAAGAGGAAACGGCTAATGAATTATTAGATAGGATCATACAGGTTCCATTTGAAGGGAATCATAACACCTGGACCTTTGTTGACAGTTCTCTGGTTTTATTGGCCTATCTGGAAAGAGAAAAAGAAAATCAGGTACTTGTCTATAAAAAACTTCTTTTATCTCCGCTAGAACAAGGGGAGGAATCCACTCAAAAAATAAGAAGGAGAGTTCATCAGAGATTTTTGAATGGCGATAGCTTAGAGCAAAAGCTTGAAAAAATCGAGCAAGCTCTAAGTCCTGAATCAGAAATGGAACGTCGTCTGCTATACTTGGCAGATTTATTGAAGATTCACCTTTTTATTGATGAGTCAACTTGTGAAGAGACAGATATCCAGACAAAAATCGAAGAGAATATGGAGATACTAAAGAAGTATATCAAGGAGCATGAAATCTATAGCCTCTTTCCTTTTAAAGGATAAGGTGAGGTAGCAATCTTGGATTGTTAGAAAGAGTAGGAAATGGAAATCAAAAAACACTTTGGTGTTTATGGCGTTTGCCTTGAGAATGGGAAATTGCTTTGCATTGAGAAAACAAGAGGACCTTATCAACATCGTTTTGATTTACCTGGTGGTAGTCAAGAACTAGGTGAGGGGTTGACAGAAACTCTCAAGAGAGAAGTTCTGGAAGAGACAGGATATGCTCTTAGCGATTATTCAAACCCTAGAATCTATGATGTGTTGGTTCAAGAAGAAGGGCAAGATTTCGCAGTACACCATATCATGGCTTTTTATGATGTGGTGCTCGATTTCGGGAGCTCTCAAAAATCTCTTCCTCATGAAGTTCTTGATGGAAGTAATGATTCAGTAAATGCAATTTGGCTTCCTATCGAGCAGATGACCGAAGAAAATGCCTCACCCCTAGTATTAAAAGTTAAGGCAGAGTTAGGAGGATTTCCAGAATTGGACAAGACCTCTTACATGAATTGGAAGGTAAAAGAAAAGCAGGAGAAGAAATGACACCGCAAGAAATGTGGAATAAATACAAACAAATCAATCCCTTGATCGGAGATGAAATCGATGCCTGGACTTTTGGAGTGGAAGCCGATCTCTTGGCAGATTTGGTTTTAAAAGGTGAAAAGACGGCAACTGCATCAGCCTATGATCTTTATGCAGTTGATAACGAACTCCTGCCACAAGAAGGGACCTTTGATGTCATTTTAGATAGTCAAGATCGGGCTGTCTGTATTATCGAAATTACAAAGGTTTCCGTTCAGCCTTTTCATCAAGTGTCAGCTGACCATGCCTTCAAGGAAGGGGAAGGTGACAAATCTTTAGCCTATTGGCGTCAGGTTCATGAGGACTGTTTCGTCGAGTGGCTGAGAGAAGCAGGTCTGACTTTTACACCTGATAGTAAGGTTGTATTAGAAGAATTTCGCAAGGTTTACCCTCTGTAGACAGATGGAAGGAAGAAAGTTTTGGAAATCACCGTCCAATCCTTTTTTCTCAAGCAAAACATGATATAATAAGTTTGTTTGAAGAAGAGTAGCAGCTCTTAAACTTAGAATAGGAGAAAACTATGCAAGCAGTTGAACATTTTATTAAGCAATTTGTTCCTGAACATTATGATTTATTTTTAGACTTGAGTCGTGAGACCAAAACGTTTTCTGGTAAGGTGACCATTACTGGTCAAGCACAGAGTGACCGTATTTCCCTTCACCAAAAAGACTTGGAAATCACTTCTGTAGAAGTCGCGGGTCAAGCTCGTCCGTTTACAGTTGACCATGACAATGAAGCCCTTCATATTGAATTGGCTGAGGCTGGTCAAGTTGAACTGGTTATTGCTTTTTCAGGAAAAATCACAGACAACATGACAGGGATTTACCCTTCTTATTACACAGTTGATGGTGTCAAGAAGGAAGTCTTGTCTACTCAGTTCGAGAGCCATTTTGCGCGTGAAGCTTTCCCATGTGTGGATGAGCCCGAAGCCAAAGCAACCTTTGACCTCGCTCTTCGTTTTGACCAAGCGGAAGGTGAAGTGGCCTTGTCGAACATGCCAGAAATCGATGTGGAAAACCGTAAGGAAACAGGCATCTGGAAGTTTGAAACAACACCTCGCATGTCATCTTATTTGTTGGCTTTTGTCGCTGGTGATTTGCAAGGGGTAACCGCTAAAACTAAAAACGGTACCCTCGTAGGTGTCTACTCAACCAAAGCTCATCCACTTTCTAACCTTGATTTCTCACTAGATATTGCCGTTCGCTCAATCGAGTTTTACGAAGATTACTACGGAGTTAAATACCCAATCCCTCAATCTCTTCATATCGCCCTCCCTGACTTCTCAGCAGGTGCTATGGAAAACTGGGGTCTGGTAACCTACCGTGAAGTTTACTTGGTTGTGGATGAGAACTCAACCTTTGCTAGCCGTCAACAAGTTGCCCTAGTTGTAGCACATGAGTTGGCTCACCAATGGTTTGGTAACCTCGTTACTATGAAATGGTGGGATGACCTTTGGCTTAATGAAAGCTTCGCTAACATGATGGAATACGTCTGTGTGGATGCCATCGAACCAAGTTGGAATATCTTTGAAGATTTCCAAACAGGTGGTGTTCCAGCGGCGCTTAAACGCGATGCGACTGATGGCGTTCAGTCTGTTCACGTTGAAGTCAAACACCCAGATGAAATCAATACCCTCTTTGATGGCGCTATCGTCTATGCCAAAGGAAGCCGTCTCATGCACATGCTTCGTCGTTGGCTCGGTGATGCTGATTTTGCTAAAGGTTTGCATGCCTACTTTGAAAAGCACCAGTACAGTAATACCGTCGGTCGTGACCTTTGGAATGCCCTTGGACAAGCATCAGGCCGTGATGTCGCAGCCTTCATGGATTCTTGGTTGGAGCAACCTGGTTACCCAGTCCTTACTGTCAAAGTTGAAAATGATGTCTTGAAGATTTCACAAAAACAATTCTTTATCGGTGAGCACGAAGACAAGAACCGTCTCTGGGTTGTGCCACTCAACAGCAACTGGAAAGGTTTGCCAGATACACTCGAAACTGAAAGTATTGAAATCCCTGGCTACGCAGCTCTTCTTGCTGAAAATAAAGGAGCTCTTCGTCTCAACACTGAAAATACAGCCCACTACATTACCGACTATCAAGGAGACTTGTTAGATGCCGTTCTTGCTGATCTAGAGACACTTGATAACACAAGCAAACTGCAAATCGTTCAAGAACGTCGTTTGTTGGCTGAGGCAGGTCATATTTCTTATGCAGACTTGCTCCCAGTCCTTGATAAACTAGCTAAGGAAGAGTCTTACTTGGTGGTTTCAGCTGTATCTCAAGTGATTGCTGCCCTTGAGCGCTTTATCGATGAAGGAACAGAAACTGAGAAAGCCTTTAACACACTCGTTGCTAAATTGGCTCGTCACAACTATGACCGTCTTGGTTTTGAAGCCAAAGATGGTGAATCAGATGAAGACGAATTGGTCCGTCAGTTGGCTGTTTCTATGATGATTCGCTCAAATGATGCAGAAGCTAGTCAAGTCGCTAGTCAAATCTTTGCAGCTCACAAGGAAAATCTTGCAGGACTTCCAGCAGCAATTCGTGCTCAAGTGCTCATCAATGAAATGAAACACCATGAGACTAAGGACTTGGTCGCAACTTATCTGGACCTCTACACTCATGCGACGGATGCGGTCTTCAAACGCCAGTTGGCAGGAGCTCTTGCATACAGTACAGATGCGGACAATATCCAAACCTTGATCGGCTCATGGAAAGATAAATTTGTGGTGAAACCACAAGACTTGTCTGCTTGGTATTACCAGTTCCTAGATCATCAAACAACTCAAGAAACTGTTTGGGTATGGGCGCGTGAAAACTGGGATTGGATCAAGGCAGCTCTTGGTGGGGACATGAGCTTTGATAGCTTTGTTATCCTACCTGCCCATGTATTTAAGACAGAGCAACGCTTGGCAGAGTACAAGGAATTCTTTGAACCACAACTCTCTGACCTTGCTCTTAGCCGAAACATCCGTATGGGAATCAAGGATATCGCAGCGCGTGTTGACTTGATTAAGCGTGAGAAAGCAGCAGTCGAAACTGTTGTAGCCCAATATGCCAAAGCTTAATTCGTTCAAAATGTAAACAAAAACTCAACTTTCTATCTGAAAAGAAGAGAGAGTTGAGTTTTTTTTAAGGCAATTTTGGTATAATAATCATAATAAGGAGGAGTTTCTGATGATAAAAATCTTATTAGTAGAAGATGACCTAGGTCTGTCAAACTCAGTATTTGACTTTTTAGATGATTTTGCAGATGTCATGCAGGTCTTTGATGGAGAAGAAGGTCTCTACGAAGCTGAAAGTGGCGTCTATGACTTGATTCTGCTTGACCTCATGTTACCTGAAAAAAATGGCTTCCAAGTCTTGAAAGAATTACGTGAAAAAGGAATTACAACCCCTGTCCTTATCATGACCGCTAAGGAAAGTTTGGATGACAAGGGTCATGGATTTGAATTGGGTGCGGATGACTACCTCACCAAACCTTTCTATCTAGAAGAACTCAAAATGCGGATCCAAGCCCTTCTCAAACGTTCAGGTAAGTTTAACGAAAACACCTTGACCTATGGGGATATTGTCGTCAACCTTTCAACGAATGAGGTTAAGGTGGAAGACACGCCTGTGGAACTACTCGGAAAAGAGTTTGAGTTATTGGTTTACTTCCTTCAAAATCAAAATGTTATTCTTCCTAAGACGCAAATTTTTGACCGTCTATGGGGATTTGATAGCGATACGACGATTTCCGTTGTAGAAGTCTATGTTTCAAAAGTTCGTAAGAAATTGAAGGGGACAGCCTTTGCTGAAAATCTTCAAACCTTGCGTAGTGTCGGGTATATATTAAAAGATGTTCAATAAACTAAAAAAAACATGGTATGCGGATGATTTCAGCTATTTCATTCGAAACTTCGGAGTGTTCACCCTGATTTTCTCTGCTATGACCTTGATTATCCTTCAGGTCATGCACTCGAGTCTCTACACCTCTGTAGATGAAAAACTACAAGCCCTTAGTAGTAGTCCTCAAGCGGTTATCCAGTTAGCCCTGAATCGGGCCACCGAAGAGGTCAAGGATATTCAACCCGCAACAGCGGATGCCAGCAAGGCTGAAATCAAGACCAATGTTAGCTCTAATACAGAAGTTTTGCTTTTTGACAAGGATTTTAACCAACTCTTACTGGGCAATCGCTTTTTAGGCTTGGACAAGATCAAGCTGGACAAGAAAGAGTTGAATCACATTCGCCAAATCCAAGTTGTCAATAGCTATGGTCAGGAAGAAACCTACCGAATGGTCTTGATGGAAACCAATTCATCCACTGTTTCAAGTAATGTCAAATATGCGGCGGTTTTAATCAATACCAGCCAGCTTGAGCAAATCAGCCAAAACCACGAGCATTTAATTGTTGTAGTTATGGCTAGTTTCTGGCTCCTGTCTTTAATTGCCAGTGTTTACCTGGCACGTGTCAGTGTCAAACCTCTGCTGGAAAGTATGCAAAAGCAGAAGTCCTTTGTTGAAAATGCGAGTCACGAACTGAGAACGCCTTTGGCCGTTTTACAAAATCGTTTAGAGACTCTCTTTCGAAAACCAGAGGCAACGATTATGGAATCCAGCGAAAGCATTGCTTCTAGTCTTGAAGAAGTTCGCAATATGCGCTTCCTCACGACCAATCTTCTCAACCTTGCACGTCGAGATGATGGAATCAAACCAGAAATAGCAGAAGTTTCTCCACAATTCTTTAAAACAACCTTTGCCAACTATGAGTTGATTGCTTCTGAAAATGATCGTGTTTTCAACTATGAAAATCGAATTTATCGTCCATTCATGACCGATCAGTTGCTCCTAAAACAGCTCATGACCATCTTGTTTGATAATGCCATCAAGTATACCGAAGAAGATGGAAAGATTGAGTTTGTGGTCCATGCTACGGATCGCCACCTCTATCTATCCGTAACGGATAATGGAATTGGGATCTCAGCTGCCGATAAGAAGAAAATCTTTGACCGTTTTTACCGTGTAGACAAGGCGAGAACCCGTCAGAAAGGTGGGTTTGGTCTGGGACTATCTTTGGCCAAGCAGATCGTAGATGCCTTACGAGGAACGATTACCGTTAAAGATAACAAGCCTAGAGGAACAATTTTTGAAGTTAAGATTGCTATTCAATCTCCTCCCAAACGTAAGAATAAATAAAAAGACAGTTTTAAAACTGTCTTTTTTGTTAACTAGAAAAGAGGTTGGTAGTGGTACCAACCTTTATTTTGAAATTTTTCGTTTAATAATCTTTCGTTGGAGTTGGAGGAGTGTCAAGCTTGCCCCCATAGCAGCAACAAACGATAAAGCTGTGTTCAATTTTAAGGCTAAAAAGATAAAACTAAAAAACACCATAAAAATACAAAAACAAGCAATATTTACAAAAAATAAAATCTCTTTTAAATTGGAGCTAACAGGTGCTTCCAGTGTATAGTCTTGATAAAGCGGAGTTTGATTCGATTCGGGAGTTTGTTCAAACTCATAAGCTTCTAATTTTCTTGCGGGCATGATTCTCTCCTTAACAGTACCTAACTATTTTATCATTTTTTATGGAGAGAATTATTACAGAATTATTACAAAACTACTAAAGTCTCTTATCATCTTCTAAGTCACTCTTCTTGACACCCACTGGGGAAAGTGATAGCATGGATGTTACACTTAAAACAGATGATCCGACCTTCTCTATTATAAATTTAATGAGAAAAGAAGAGATAACTTATATAAATTGATAGCAAGCTGAGGCTTTTTCCTAAGATGATTTGTTGAGTTGCTACCTGGATACTTTTGAAGAGTATTGGTAGGAATTGTTTTGAATGGATGGAAGGACAGAGATCCTGTCTATTGGTCTGGGTGGCTTTTAAACTACCTCTGGGAAATGTTAAAGGAGATAAGCATGTATCTTGCTATCAAAGAAATAGTACGAAACAAACTTCGATATAGTTTGATTCTAACTACCATTTTTCTTATCGCTTTTATGGTCTTTTTTATGACCAGTCTAGCTCTTGGCCTTGTGCGAAATAACCGAGCAGCTATTGATAATTGGCAAGCAACGGGTGTCGTTTTATCCGACTACGCAAATGATAATTTGACAGCATCCTTTATTCCTGAAAAGGACTACAAGGATAAGAGTTCTAAAGAGGTTGCTCCACTGGGCTATATGTTCGCTGTGACCAATCTAGTCGATGGTAGTGAAAAGGTCAATGTTTCCATTTTTGCTCAAGACTGGGACGCTTTTATCTCACCTAGTTTGACGGAGGGTCGTTATCCTGAAGGAGATGATGAGGTTGTCGTGGATCAGTCTTTTGAAAACTATGGAATGAAGCTAGGCGATGCCATTCAGCTCAATGGAAGCGATTCAAGTTACAAGATCGTAGGCTTGACTCAAGGAAATAAGTTTTTCACCGAGCCTGTTGTCTTTACGAGTCTGACAACTTATTGGACCTTACAAGGAACCTTGAAAGCCAATCGTTCCGTCTCTGCCTTGGTATTGAAAAATGATATAGAAGTTGTTGGGGATGGACTGAAACAGATTTCCATTCCAAAAATGATATCGAAAATTCCTGGTTACACACCTCAGGTTAATGTATTTTCAGGAATGATTCTTGCTATGATTGTCATTACAGGCTTGATTGTGGGTATTTTTGTTTATATCATTACCATCCAAAAACTAGGACTTTATGGAATAATGCGAGCTCAAGGAATACAGATCAAAACCATTGTATGGTCTCTTTTCTGTCAAATCTTTCTCCTAGCTGGTATGGGGATTGCTTTAGCCTTGCTGGCAATCGGAGGAGTGATTTTGGTTTTACCAGCTACCTTCTTTTTCTACCCAAGCTGGATAGCTTACTCTGTCCTAAGCTTGGTAATTTCCTTGATGGCCCTTCTAGGTGGTGTCATTTCACTTCCACGCTTGCTAAAGGTGGACCCGATTACTGCGATTGCAGAGTGATAAGGAGAATAGTATGACAGCATTGATTGAAATGACTCAAGTTACAAAAACCTACGGGGAAGGAAAGATGAAAGTCGTTGCCCTGCATGAGACGAATTTTCAGCTAAATGCAGGAGAGTTCGTAGCTATTGTTGGGCCTTCAGGCTCTGGAAAGACGACCTTTCTAACAACTCTTGGACAACTTCAGGAAGCATCGAGTGGAAAGATTCTAGTCAAGGGGAAGGAAACAGGTAGTTTGACGGAGAAGGAGAAAACAGACCTCCGTTTTAGAGAGTTTGGCTTCATTCTTCAGGCTTCAAACTTAATTCCTTTTCTAACGGTCAAGGAACAGCTGGATTTGATTGACAGACTAGATAAGGGAAAAAATAGCAAAAGTGACCGAAAAGAGCTCTTTGACTTGTTGGATTTGGAAAAAGTACAAGATCATTATCCCAAGGCTCTATCGGGTGGCGAACGTCAACGTGCGGCGATTGCTAGAGCGCTTTATAATAATCCGAGCATCGTTCTTGCAGATGAGCCGACAGCCAGTCTAGATACCCAGCGTGCTTACCAAGTAACAGAAATGTTGGCTGCCATTGCCCATGAACAAGGTAGAGGAGTTGTCATGATTACACATGATACACGCCTTCTTGATAAGGTCGACCGTATCTATGTTATGAACGATGGCCACCTAGTTGAAGAAACACATGCATAAAATAGAGTGAATGGTACAAGTTACTGTTCACTTTTTTGATTGGGAAAGATAGAAATAAGTTTAACTTTTTGTGAAACTCTCAGTACCCATAGCTGATTTTTGAGAAATGTGGTATAATTTTTCTTATGGAAAAGATTATCATTACAGCAACTGCTGAAAGTATTGAACAAGTTGAACAACTACTCGAAGCTGGCGTAGATCGTATCTATGTTGGTGAGAAAGATTTTGGCCTTCGTCTGCCAACAACCTTTAGTTATGAAGAGTTACGCACCATCGCTAAGCTCGTTCATGATGCGGGTAAGGAATTGATCGTTGCAGTCAACGCCCTCATGCACCAAGATATGATGGACCGTATCAAGCCCTTCCTAGACTTCTTGGAAGAAATCAAGATAGACTATATCACTGTTGGAGATGCAGGTGTCTTTTACGTGGTAAACCGTGATGGCTATTCCTTTAAGACTATCTACGATGCTTCAACCATGGTGACAAGTAGCCGTCAGATTAACTTCTGGGGTCAAAAGGCTGGCGCATCTGAGGCGGTTTTGGCGCGTGAAATTCCATCGGCTGAACTCTTCAAAATGCCAGAGATTTTGGAAATTCCTGCTGAAGTCTTGGTTTATGGAGCTAGTGTTATTCACCATTCTAAGCGTCCGCTTTTACAAAACTACTATAACTTCACGCATATCGATGACGAAAAGACGCGTAAACGTGACCTCTTCTTAGCAGAACCGAGTGACCCTGAGAGCCATTATTCCATCTTTGAAGATAATCATGGTACTCATATTTTTGCCAACAATGACCTTGATCTGATGACTAAATTGACAGAATTGGTAGAGCATGATTTTACTCACTGGAAGCTAGAGGGGCTCTACACACCCGGTCAGAATTTTGTAGAAATTGCCAAACTCTTTGTCCAAGCACGCAGCTTGATTCAAGAGGGGAATTTCAGTCATGACCAAGCCTTCTTATTAGATGAGGAAGTGCGCAAGTTACACCCTAAAAACCGTTTCCTCGATACGGGATTCTATGATTACGATCCTGACATGGTTAAATAGGACATAAAAACCCGAAATAAAAATGTTCGGGTTTTTCAAGTGTATTCATGAAATAAAAACGGATACATGTTATAATAAAAATAGCTCTTTAATGGAGGTGTTTAAGTGGAGAATCTGAAAAAGATGGCAGGTATCAAGGCTGCTGAGTTTGTCAAGGATGGCATGGTAGTCGGACTTGGAACGGGCTCTACTGCCTACTATTTCGTAGAAGAAATCGGTCGTCGGATTAAGGAAGAAGGTTTGCAGATTACTGCTGTGACGACTTCCAGTGTTACTAGTAAACAGGCCGAAGGTCTTAATATCCCGCTCAAGTCGATTGATCAAGTGGACTTTGTCGATGTGACAGTCGATGGAGCGGATGAAGTAGATAGCCAGTTCAACGGGATCAAAGGCGGTGGTGGTGCCCTTCTCATGGAGAAGGTTGTCGCAACGCCCTCAAAAGAATACATTTGGGTGGTAGATGAAAGCAAACTGGTAGAGAAACTAGGTGCTTTTAAATTGCCAGTAGAAGTGGTTCAGTATGGATCAGAACAGGTCTTTCGTCGGTTTGAGCGAGCTGGCTACAAACCAAGTTTCCGTGAAAAAGACGGCCAACGTTTTGTAACCGATATGCAGAATTTTATCATTGACCTAGCCTTGGATGTCATTGAAAATCCAATTGCCTTCGGGCAAGAATTGGATCATGTCGTTGGTGTCGTAGAGCATGGCTTGTTCAACCAAATGGTGGATAAGGTCATCGTAGCGGGACGAAATGGCGTTCAGATTTTAACTTCAACAAAAGGAAAATAGAAAATAAAAGGAGACACACTATGTCAAAATTTAATCGTATTCACTTGGTGGTACTGGATTCTGTGGGAATCGGTGCTGCGCCAGATGCCAATAACTTTGTCAATGCAGGGGTTCCAGATGGAGCTTCTGACACACTAGGACACATTTCAAAAACAGTTGGTTTGAATGTGCCAAACATGGCTAAAATCGGTCTAGGAAATATTCCTCGTGAAACTCCTCTTAAGACTGTACCAGCAGAAAGCAACCCAACAGGTTATGCGACGAAATTGGAAGAAGTATCACTTGGGAAGGATACCATGACTGGACACTGGGAAATCATGGGACTTAACATTACGGAGCCTTTCGATACTTTCTGGAATGGATTCCCGGAAGAAATCTTGACGAAAATCGAAGAATTCTCAGGACGCAAGGTCATTCGTGAAGCCAACAAACCTTACTCAGGTACAGCTGTTATCGATGACTTTGGACCACGTCAGATGGAAACTGGGGAGTTGATTATCTATACTTCAGCTGACCCTGTTTTACAAATTGCTGCCCACGAAGACATTATTCCTTTGGATGAATTGTACCGTATCTGTGAATACGCTCGTTCGATCACCCTTGAACGTCCTGCCCTTCTAGGCCGTATCATTGCCCGTCCTTATGTGGGTGAGCCAGGTAACTTCACTCGTACAGCTAACCGTCGTGACTTGGCTGTATCTCCATTTGCACCAACCGTTTTGGATAAATTGAACGAGGCTGGTATCGATACTTATGCTGTTGGTAAAATCAACGATATCTTTAACGGCGCTGGTATCAATCATGACATGGGCCACAACAAGTCAAATAGTCACGGAATTGATACATTATTGAAGACCATGGGACTTGCTGAGTTTGAAAAAGGATTCTCATTCACAAACTTGGTGGACTTTGATGCCCTTTATGGACACCGCCGCAATGCTCATGGTTACCGTGATTGCTTGCATGAGTTTGATGAACGCTTGCCTGAAATTATCGCTGCCATGAGAGAGAATGACCTTCTCTTGATTACTGCGGACCATGGAAATGACCCAACCTATGCAGGAACAGACCACACTCGCGAATATATTCCACTTTTGGCTTACAGTCCTTCCTTTAAAGGAAATGGTGTCATTCCAGTTGGACATTTTGCAGATATCTCAGCGACTGTTGCCGATAACTTTGGTGTGGAAACTGCTATGATTGGGGAAAGTTTCTTAGATAAATTGGTATAAGATGACGCGGTATGCTTTACTGGTACGAGGCATTAATGTCGGTGGGAAAAATAAGGTTGTCATGGCGCAACTTCGTCAAGAACTGACAGAGTTGGGGCTGGAAAATGTTGAAACCTACATCAACAGTGGCAATGTTTTCTTTACTTCGACAGACTCAAAATCTCAATTGGTTGAAAAGTTAGAGGCTTTCTTTGAAGCCCATTATCCATTTATTCAGAGCTTTTCCTTGCTGAGTCTTGAGGACTTTGAAGCGGAAATTGAAAATCTGCCTGAATGGTGGACCAAAGATCTGGCTCGAAAAGATGTCCTCTTTTATACAGAAGGCTTGGATGTGGATCAAGTCATTGAGAAAGTTGAAAGTTTGGAACTGAAAGATGAAGTGGTTCATTTTGGAAAACATGGGATTTTCTGGGGGAAATTCTCTGAAAAATCCTACTATGCAACTGCCTATCACAAGTACTTGCTCAAGATGTCTTTCTATCGCAACATCACCATTTGCAACGCAAAAACCTTTGACAAAATCGGTCAAATGCTAAAAAATAATAAAGGAGACACACAATGACATTTTTAGATAAGATCCAAGAAACAGCTGCTTTTCTGAAAGATAAAGGAATCCAAGCGCCTGAGTTCGGTTTAATCCTTGGATCAGGACTTGGAGAATTGGCAGAAGAAATCGAAAATCCAGTTGTAGTAGACTATGCTGAGATTCCAAACTGGGGCCGTTCGACAGTCGTCGGACACGCTGGTAAATTGGTATATGGAGAACTTGCAGGTCGAAAAGTCTTGGCTCTTCAAGGTCGTTTCCATTTCTACGAAGGAAATCCTCTTGAAGTCGTGACTTTTCCAGTACGTGTGATGAAAGTTCTCGGATGTGAAGGTGTCATTGTAACCAATGCAGCTGGAGGTATTGGATTTGGTCCTGGTACCTTGATGGCTATCTCAGACCATATCAATATGACGGGGCAAAACCCATTGATGGGTGAAAACTTGGATGATTTTGGTCCACGTTTCCCAGATATGTCTAAAGCCTACACTCCAGAATACCGTGCTACTGCTCATGAAGTGGCTAAAAAACTCGGTATCAAGCTTGATGAAGGTGTCTATATTGGTGTAACCGGTCCGACTTATGAAACACCTGCAGAAATTCGTGCCTATAAGACATTGGGAGCAGATGCAGTTGGTATGTCCACTGTTCCTGAAGTTATTGTGGCAGCCCACTCAGGCTTGAAAGTTCTCGGTATTTCATGTATTACTAACCATGCTGCTGGATTCCAAGAAGAACTTAACCACGAGGAAGTTGTGGAAGTGACAGAGCGTGTCAAAGGTGACTTCAAAGGCTTGGTTAAAACGATTCTTGTAGAATTGTAATCCTATGAAAGCACGACTCCAAAGTCTGCCCTACGGAGTAAGATTACTTCTAGCCACTTTATCATTGGGAATAGGGGCTGGGCTAGTCGGCATTGCCTGCCATTATCTACTAGAAGGTGTGCAATGGCTGGCCTTTGGCCAAACTAGTTCGGATCTGCTCAAGCAATTCCAAGAAGCTGGGGGTCTCCGTAGATTCCTCGTTCTGTGTGTGACAGGGGTCTTGGCAGCTGGCTTCTGGTATATCCTGCAAAGGCGCCATAAAATTTTCTCTATTCGCCAGCAAATTGACCTAGCTGGAGTCAGGAATCCAGCACCCTTAGCCCACCTCCTTCATGCAGGTATGCAGGTTGCGATTGTCGGAGCAGGGGCATCGGTCGGAAAAGAAGGAGCACCACGCGAGGTTGGGGCTCTTCTAGCTGGTCACTTGTCAAAGGGGTTCTCTCTAGCCCTTAAAGAACGGAAGGTGTTGGTTGCCTGTGGGGCAGGAGCTGGTCTAGCTGCGGTCTATCAGGTTCCCTTTGCTAGTAGCTTGTTTGTCTTTGAGATCTTAGGACTTGCCTATAGTTGGCAGAACTTTTTGATGGTTTTGGCTAGTACTTATCTGGCAACCTGGGTGGCTCAGCCCGTTGTTGGTCAGGATGCTATTTATCACCTATCTGCGGTCTCATGGTCGGTCAGCGGTTTCTTACAAGCTATTCTGATTGCGTTATTGGTCACTCCTCTAGCACTGGTTTTTCGATCTTTAGCCAAGCAAGCTAATCGCAAACGGCGCAAGGATGAGACGATCCTTTGGGTTCTTCCTCTAGCCTTTCTAGTGTTGGCGAGCCTTGTATCCTTTTTCCCTATCTTTATGGGAAATGGTCAGGTACTAGCGCAAGCCTTGTTATCTCGCCAGCCGGTTCCCTATCTTCCACTGGCTCTTGTAATGAAGGGGCTTCTGGTTTATCTCCTCTTACGCAATGGTGCCTATGGGGGAACCTTGACACCATCATTTGCCTTAGGGATTGGGTCTGGTTACTTAGTGACCTTGCTTTTGACAGTAGTTGGCGTCCATCTGGATCCAGCTCTAGGAATGCTACTAGGAGCAACAGTCTTTTTAGGGACGACCTTACACGCTCCTCTGACGGCTATTGCCCTAAGTCTTGGATTTACAGGTCAGGATTGGAGTTTGACAATACCGCTTGTACTAGCGGCAGGAATGTCTTATGCGATTCGAAAGAGATGGGAGAGAGGACAATGAAGGTACATTTTGTACTGCATGAAACATTTGAAGTACCGGGTGCTTATCTAAAATGGGCTCTGGAACGAGGTCATCACATTACATCAACAAAGGTTTATGAAAAAGAACCTCTTCCTGAAACAATTGACGGAATTGATTTTCTGATTGTTATGGGTGGTCCTCAATCACCTGATGAGGATAGAGAAAACTTCCCATACTATGATCCAAAGGCTGAGCTTGCTTTTATGAAAGAAGCGATTGCTGCAGATATTTATATTGTTGGTGTCTGTCTTGGTGCGCAGCTCCTGTCTGTTGCCTATGGTGCGAAGTATGAACATAGTCCAGAGCGCGAGATCGGCGTTTATCCTGTGACATTGACGATGCAAGGTCTAACAGATCCTCATGTCAGCTTGTTCGAAAAAACCTTAGAAATCGGCCACTGGCACGGTGATATGCCAGGGCTGACAGAGGATGCTGTCGTCCTGGCGACCAGTCAAGGTTGTCCACGCCAAATTATTCGCTTCAGTCCAAAACATTATGCCTTTCAGGCTCATTTGGAATTTGATCCCGAAGCAGTAGAACTCTTAATTACTGCGGATGGTGAGGAGCAATTAAGAGAGCAAAGTGAAAAGTTCACTTTCGTTCAAACACCAGAAGAATTACGTAGAAACGATTACTCTGAAATGAATGCAAAACTGTATGCATTTTTAGATTCATTGGTAAACTAGGAACTACAGAAAGGCAGAGTATCTGAGTTATAGTCAAACTCGGGCTAACTGTTCTGTGAAATATTTAATTTTAAAATCAAGAAAGAAAGGATGGGTAAACCGTATTCGCTGAACTGAATACGGGCGGAGAACTGTGTAAAAAAGATAAACTGTCTAGCATCTGCGATGCGTCGTCAGTTTCCTATTTTTACTTTGTTCTCTGTCACCCTTTATATCTTAACTATGTCTATCCATATTGCTGCTCAGCAGGGTGAAATTGCTGATAAAATTCTTCTTCCTGGGGATCCTCTTCGTGCGAAATTTATTGCGGAGAATTTCCTTGAAGATGCTGTTTGTTTTAACGAAGTGCGTAACATGTTTGGTTACACTGGTACTTACAAGGGTCACCGTGTATCGGTCATGGGAACTGGGATGGGGATGCCATCCATTTCGATTTATGCGCGTGAGTTGATTGTGGACTACGGTGTGAAGAAATTAATCCGTGTGGGAACTGCGGGTTCTTTGAATGAAGATGTCCACGTTCGTGAATTGGTTTTGGCACAGGCTGCTGCAACCAACTCAAACATCATCCGCAACGACTGGCCACAGTACGATTTCCCACAAATTGCTAGCTTTGATTTGTTAGACAAGGCTTACCACATTGCTAAAGGACTTGGTATGACTACCCACGTTGGGAATGTTTTGTCATCTGATGTCTTTTACTCAAACTACTTTGAAAAGAATATCGAGCTTGGTAAATGGGGAGTCAAGGCTGTAGAAATGGAAGCAGCAGCTCTTTACTATCTTGCTGCCCAACACCACGTTGATGCACTTGCTATCATGACCATTTCTGATAGCTTGGTCAATCCAGATGAAGACACTACTGCAGAAGAACGCCAAAACACCTTCACTGATATGATGAAGGTTGGTTTGGAAACCTTGATTGCAGAGTAAACATCGTATTACTTTGAGATAAGGTTATTTCTAAGATTGATTCAAATGCTTTAATCTCAAATATATCAGTAATGATAAAGGAAGAGTTGAAAATCAGATTGCTGGAGCTATTGGTTTTCAACTTTTTTAGAACCCAGCTTAAGGAGAAATGTGATGGATAAAATTGAACAATTACAAGACTTGATAGATCAAAGCCAACGGATTGTTTTCTTTGGAGGGGCAGGAGTGTCAACCGAGTCTAATATCCCAGATTTTCGTAGTTCAGATGGTGTTTATAGTCATCAGTTAGGCCGTCATTTTACGGCAGAGCAACTCGTTTCTCGAACCATGTTTGAGCGCTATCCAGAAGATTTTTTTGACTTCTATAAAAAATACCTGATTTATCCAGAAGCAAAGCCTAATGCTGCTCACACTTATCTGGCTACTTTGGAAAAGACAGGTAAGCTAAAGGCTGTTGTGACACAAAATATCGATAGTCTTCATGAAATGGCTGGCTCCCAAAAAGTCTTTAAATTGCATGGGAGTGCGGACCGGAATTACTGCCTAGGTTGTCAACATTTCTATGACTTAACTGCTTTTCTTGCCCTCGAGGGACCTGTTCCCCACTGCTTAGACTGTGGCAAGGTGGTCAAGCCTGACGTGACCTTGTATGAAGAATCACTTGACATGGATGTTTTTAGTCAAGCTGCACAAGCTATTCGGCAAGCAGACTTGCTGATTATTGGTGGGACTTCCTTGGTTGTTTATCCTGCAGCTAGCCTAGTAAACTATTTTTCTGGGACAAATCTGGTCCTTATCAATAAAACCAGTATTCCACAAGACAGCCAAGCTACATTGGTCATTGAAGGCAAGATTGGGGAAGTCTTTTCGAAATTGAGACAATAAAAGAATTTTAGAAGATAGCAACAAAACCTTGTTACTTGAAAGAGAAAACTATCTCATTTATTGACCACTATCTCGCTCTTTTAGAGTTATTAAAAACTGGCTGAGAAAATCAAAACACCTTCACTGATATGATGAAGGTTGGTTTGGAAACCTTGATTGCAGAGTAAAATGTAAAAGAAAATCCTGATTTCAAGTAAAATCAGGATTTTTTCATAGATGCGATTTTTTCTGGGTCTGGTGTAACTCGGAGGGTCTTTTGTCCTGTGTAGGTTACAAAACCGGGTTTGCCACCAGTTGGTTTATTGAGTTTTTTCACTTCAATCATATCTACCTGAACTAGATTTGACAAGCGCCCTTTGGAAAAGTAGGCTGCTAGTTCGGCTGCATCTGTCTTAACTTCGTCAGAAGGATTGAGATTTCCTGAGATGACGACGTGGCTTCCAGGGATGTCCTTGGCATGGAACCAAAGTTCCTCCTTGCGGGCCATTTTAAAGGTCAATTCCTCATTTTGAAGATTGTTTCGACCGACATAGATGATAGTTTTGCCATCACTCGCCAGATACTGTTCTGGTTTTTTGCGTTTCTGAATTTTTTCACGTTGGCGTCTACGGATAAATCCTGTTTGGATCAATTCTTCACGGATTTCAGCGATTTCCTCCAGTCCAGCTTGGTTGAGGACGGTTTCCACGCTTTCTAGATAGAGAATGGTAGCCTTGGTTTCTTCGATTAGCTCAGTCAGGTATTTGACAGCTTCTTTAAGTTTCTGATAGCGTTTAAAGTAGCGTTGGGCATTCTGGCTGGGAGTTAGTGCCTTATCAAGAGCAATGGTGATAGGCTGATTCGTGTAGTAATTATCCAAGACTACCTGGTCTTGGTCATTCGGAACTTGGTGGAGGAAGGTTGTCAACAATTCTCCTTTTTGGCGAAATTCCTCAGCATTGTCTGTCGCTAGTAACTCTTTTTCTTGTTTTTTAAGCTTATGGCGATTTTTTTGAAGCTCATTTTCAACACGACGAATGAGTTCACTGGCTTGCTGTTTAACGCGGTCGCGCTCGGCCTTATCCTTATAATAGGTATCTAAGAGATCCGAAAGACTGGCAAAAGGCTCTCCTACACGATTCGCAAAAGGAACTGGACTGAAGGAAGTCTCTGTTAAGCATGGCTTGGTTTCTTGCCTGAAGAAGTTTCGAAAAGTAGACAGTTTATCACTGACAAGAATGTTTTCCAATTCATTTGCCGTATCACGTCCTAGACCTTGAAAGAGACTTTGAAGATTTTTTGCTGTTAGTTCTTGGGTCTGCAGGATTTCAAAGAGCTTTTCATCCTTGACAGTAAAAGGATTGAGAGATTCTGTACTTGGCGGAGCGATATAGCTTGAGCCTGGTAGCAAGGTGCGGTAACTATTTTGTGAAAAGCCGACGTGTTTGATAACTTCGAGGATTTTATGGCTGCTTTTATCAACTAGTAGAATATTGCTGTGTTTGCCCATGATCTCGATAATCAAGGTAGCCTGAATGTGGTCCCCAATCTCGTTTTTATTGGAAACGGTAATTTCCACAATACGGTCGTTTTCCACTTGCTCAATCGACTCAATCACGGCACCCTGCAAATACTTTCTCAAAACCATGATAAAAGTCGAAGGTTGGGCTGGATTTTCAAAAGTCGTTTGGGTTAGCTGGATGCGCCCAAAAACAGGATGGGCAGAGAGGAGCAGGCGATGGCTTTGGCGATTGCTGCGAATTTGCAAGACCAACTCTTGTTCAAAAGGTTGATTGATTTTCTGGATGCGACCATTGACCAACTCGCTTCGCAATTCCTCAATCATGTGGTGTAAAAAAAATCCGTCAAATGACATCGTTCTCTCCTTGTGATTGTGTTCCATAGTATTATATCAAAAAGGTAGAATAAAATCATGGAAATGTGGTATAATAAAGCCAAGTAAAGAGAATCGAGAAGTACATGTATATTGAAATGGTAGATGAAACTGGTCAAGTTTCACAAGAAATCTTACAACAAACCCAAGAAATTTTGGAATTTGCAGCCCAAAAAATAGGAAAAGAAGACAAGGAGATGGCAGTCACTTTTGTGACCAACGAGCGTAGCCACGAACTCAATCTCGAGTACCGTGATACCGATCGTCCGACGGATGTCATCAGCCTTGAGTATAAGCCAGAGTTGGACATTGCCTTTGACGAAGAGGATTTGCTGGAAAATCCAGAATTGGCAGAAATGATGTCTGAGTTTGATGCCTACATTGGGGAGCTTTTTATCTCTATCGATAAAGCGCATGAGCAGGCTGAGGAATACGGTCACAGCTTTGAGCGTGAGATGGGCTTCTTGGCAGTACACGGCTTTTTACACATTAACGGCTATGATCACTACACTCCGGAAGAAGAAGCGGAGATGTTCGGTTTACAAGAAGAAATTTTGACAGCCTATGGACTCACAAGACAATAAACGAAAATGGAAAAATCGTGACCTGGTATCTAGTTTAGAATTTGCTTTGACAGGTATTTTTACCGCTATCAAGGACGAACGTAATATGCGCAAACATGCAGTGACGGCACTAGTAGTCGTCCTTGCAGGTTTTGTTTTTCAGGTGTCACGGATTGAATGGCTCTTTCTCCTAATGAGCATTTTCTTAGTAGTAGCGTTTGAGATTATGAACTCCGCTATCGAAAATGTGGTGGATTTAGCCAGTCATTATCACTTTTCTATGTTGGCAAAGAAAGCCAAGGACATGGCAGCAGGTGCCGTGCTTGTGGTCTCTCTTTTTGCTGCAGTGACAGGTGCACTTATCTTTATCCCACGTATTTGGGATATACTTTTTTAAACAATAAGAGGAAAATATGACATTTAAATCAGGCTTTGTAGCTATTTTGGGACGTCCTAATGTTGGGAAGTCGACCTTTTTGAATCACGTCATGGGGCAAAAGATTGCTATTATGAGTGACAAGGCGCAGACAACGCGCAATAAAATCATGGGGATTTACACCACAGATAAGGAGCAAATCATCTTTATTGACACACCAGGAATTCACAAGCCTAAAACAGCCCTTGGCGATTTTATGGTGGAATCTGCCTACAGCACCCTTCGTGAAGTGGATACTGTTCTATTCATGGTGCCAGCTGATGAGCCACGTGGTAAGGGCGACGACATGATTATCGAGCGTCTGAAAGCTGCCAAGGTTCCTGTGATTCTGGTGGTGAATAAGATTGACAAGGTCCATCCAGACCAACTTCTGGCTCAGATTGATGACTTCCGTAACCAGATGGACTTTAAGGAAATTGTTCCTATCTCAGCCCTTCAGGGAAATAACGTTTCTCGACTAATCGATATTTTGAGTGAAAATCTAGAGGAAGGTTTCCAGTATTTCCCAGCTGATCAAATCACAGATCATCCTGAGCGTTTCTTGGTTTCAGAAATGATTCGTGAGAAGGTTCTTCATTTGACACGTGAAGAGATTCCACACTCAGTTGCCGTAGTGGTTGACTCTATGAAACGGGATGAAGAGACAGACAAGGTTCACATCCGTGCAACCATCATGGTGGAGCGAGATAGCCAAAAAGGCATTATCATCGGAAAAGGTGGCGCTATGCTCAAGAAAATTGGGACTATGGCCCGTCGTGATATCGAACTCATGCTAGGGGATAAGGTTTTCCTAGAAACTTGGGTCAAGGTCAAGAAAAATTGGCGTGATAAAAAGCTAGATTTGGCTGACTTTGGCTATAATGAAAAAGAATACTAAGTAGAGGTGGGCTCATGCCTGCTTCTTGTTTTTACAGAAGGAGGATTTATGCCTGAATTACCTGAGGTTGAAACGGTTCGTCGTGGCTTAGAAAAATTGATTATAGGAAAGAAGATTTCGAGTATAGAAATTCGTTATCCCAAGATGATTAAGACAGATGTGGACGAGTTTCGAAAGGAAGTGCCTGGTCAGATTATCGAGTCAATGGGACGTCGTGGTAAATACTTGCTTTTTTACTTGACAGACAAGGTCTTGATTTCTCATTTGCGGATGGAGGGCAAGTATTTTTACTATCCGGACCAGGTACCTGAACGCAAGCATGCCCATGTTTTCATTCATTTTGAGGATGGCGGCACTCTTGTATATGAGGACGTACGCAAGTTTGGTACTATGGAACTATTGGCACCCGACCTGTTGGATGCCTACTTTATTTCTAAGAAACTAGGTCCTGAGCCAAGAGAGCAGGACTTTGATTTGCAGGTCTTTCAATCTGCCCTAGCCAAGTCTAAAAAGCCTATCAAATCCCATCTCCTAGACCAGACCTTGGTAGCTGGCCTTGGCAATATCTATGTGGATGAGGTTCTCTGGCGAGCTCAGGTTCATCCAGCAAGACCTTCCCAGACTTTAACGTTAGAGGAGGTGTCAGCTATACATAAGCAGACTATTGCTGTTTTGAGTCAGGCTGTTGAAAAAGGGGGTTCAACTATTCGAACCTATACAAATGCCTTTGGGGAAGATGGAACCATGCAGGATTTTCATCAGGTCTATGATAAGACTGGTCAAGCATGTTCACGCTGTGGCGCCATCATTGAGAAATTCCAGCTTGGCGGAAGGGGAACTCATTTTTGTCCTCAGTGTCAAAGGAGGGACTGATGGGAAAAATCATCGGAATCACTGGGGGAATTGCCTCTGGTAAATCAACTGTGACAAATTTTCTAAGAGAGAAAGGCTTTCAAGTGGTGGATGCTGACGCAGTCGTCCATGATCTACAAAAACCTGGGGGTCGTCTTTATCAGCTCTTAGTTCAGCACTTTGGGCAGGAAATCATCCTTGAAATTGGAGAACTCAATCGCCCTCTCCTAGCTAGTCTCATCTTTTCAAATCCTGAGGAGCGAGAATGGTCTAAGCAAACACAAGGAGAGATAATTCGTGAGGAACTGGCTACTTTGAGAGACCAGTTGGCTCAGACAGAAGCAATTTTTTTCATGGATATTCCCCTGCTTTTTGAACAGGACTATAGTGCTTGGTTTGATGAAACGTGGCTGGTCTATGTGGATCGAGCTGTTCAGGTGGAACGTTTCATGAAAAGGGATCAGCTGTCCAAGGATGGAGCTGAATCTCGTCTGGCGGCCCAGTGGTCTTTGGAAGAAAAGAAAAAACTAGCGACTCATATACTAGATAATAATGGCAGTCGTGATCAGCTTGTGAGTCAAGTAGTGAGGTTACTTGAAGGAGGCGATAGCTGTGCAAGAGATTAGTTGGAAAGATAATCTTCGTGTCGCCTGGTTTGGTAGTTTTTTAACGGGAGCCAGTATATCCTTAGTCGTCCCTTTTATGCCTATCTTTGTGGAGCAGTTGGGAATCGAAAGGGATCAAGTTGCTTTCTACGCTGGATTAGCCATCTCAGTTTCAGCTGTTTCCGCAGCTTTAGTTTCTCCAATCTGGGGGATTCTTGCTGACAAGTATGGTCGAAAACCTATGATGATTCGAGCAGGGCTTGCCATGACTATCACTATGGGAGGTTTGGCCTTCGTACCGAATATCTATTGGCTAATCTTTCTTAGATTACTCAATGGTGTATTTACTGGTTTTGTCCCCAATGCAACGGCCTTGATTGCTAGTCAGGTACCTAAAGATAAGTCTGGAGCGGCTCTAGGAACTCTATCTACAGGTGTTGTTGCAGGAACACTGACGGGTCCCTTTGTTGGAGGCTTTATTGCTGAAATTTTTGGCATTCGTAATGTCTTTTTATTGGTAGGTGCTTTCTTATTTTTAGCTGCAATCCTAACCATTTTCTTTATCAAGGAAGATTTTCAGCCAGTGGCTAAGGAGAAGGCTATCCCAACGAAAGAAGTATTTTCTTCTTTCAAGTATCCTAGACTTTTAGTGAATCTATTTTTGACGAGCTTTGTCATTCAATTTTCAGCTCAATCAATTGGTCCCATTCTAGCTCTCTATGTGCGGGACTTAGGGCAGTCCGAAAATCTCCTCCTTGTATCAGGATTAATCGTATCCAGCATGGGATTTTCTAGCATGATGAGTGCTGGAATTCTAGGAAAACTTGGCGATAAGCTAGGGAATCATAGATTGTTGGTCGCGGCGCAGATTTATTCCGTCATCATTTACCTTCTTTGTGCCCACGCAACCAGTCCACTTCAACTTGGCTTGTATCGTTTTCTATTTGGTTTGGGAACAGGTGCTCTCATACCGGGAGTCAATGCCCTTCTCAGCAAAATGACTCCAAAAACCGGAATTTCAAGGATTTTTGCCTTTAACCAAGTCTTTTTTTACCTAGGTGGAGTGATTGGACCTATGGCGGGATCCGCAGTTGCAGGATATTTGGGCTACCATGCAGTCTTTTATGCGACAGCAGCCTGTGTGGCTTTCAGTTGTTTATGTAACTTAGTGCAATTTAGATCATTATTAAAAGTAAAGGAAATCTAGTGCGAGTAAAAATCAATCTCAAGTGCTCCTCTTGTGGCAGCATGAATTATCTAACCAGTAAGAACTCCAAAACTCATCCTGACAAGATTGAGGTTTTAAAGTATTGTCCCAAGGAAAGAAAAGTAACCCTACATCTTGAATCTAAGTAGATTTTATGGTAAAATAATAGGGATTTTAAGGAGTTTGATATGTATAACCTATTATTAACCATTTTATTAGTATTATCTGTTGTGATTGTGATTGCGATTTTCATGCAACCAACCAAGAACCAATCCAGCAATGTATTTGATGCCAGTTCAGGTGATTTGTTTGAACGTAGTAAAGCTCGTGGTTTTGAAGCTGTGATGCAACGTTTGACAGGTATTTTAGTCTTTTTCTGGCTAGCCATTGCCTTAGCATTGACGGTATTATCAAGTAGATAAGAAATGGGCGAGACTAGGTCTTAGCCTATTTTTATTTTTTACGACACTTATAAAGTTATCAATCAAAAAAATTATAAAAATCTAGAAAGAAAACATGAAAGATAAAATAAAAGAATATTTGCAAGAGAAGGGGCGAGTGACGGTCAATGACCTGGCTCAGGCTCTCGGAAAAGATGGATCTAAGGATTTCCGTGAGTTGATTAAAACCCTGTCTCTGATGGAAAGAAAGCACCAGATTCGTTTTGAAGATGGTGGTAGTTTATGCCTGAACCAGAAGAAGAAACATGAAATCACCCTCAAAGGGATTTTTCATGCCCATAAAAATGGCTTTGGCTTTGTTAGTTTAGAAGGAGAAGAGGACGACCTTTTTGTAGGAAAAAACGATGTCAACTATGCTATTGATGGTGATACAGTTGAGGTCGTGATTAAGAAAGTAGCTGACCGCAACAAGGGAACAGCTGCCGAAGCCAAAATTATTGATATCCTAAAGCATAGCCTGACGACAGTTGTCGGGCAAATCGTTCTGGATCAGGAAAAGCCCAAGTATGCTGGCTATATTCGTTCCAAAAATCAAAAAATCAGCCAACCAATCTATGTGAAGAAACCAGCTATCAAGCTGGAAGGTACAGAGGTTCTCAAGGTTTTTATCGACAAATACCCAAGTAAGAAACATGATTTCTTTGTCGCTAGTGTGCTCGACGTGGTGGGACACTCGACTGATGCTGGAATTGACGTTCTTGAAGTCTTGGAATCCATGGATATTGTTTCAGAATTTCCAGAAGCTGTTCTCAAGGAAGCAGAAAGTGTACCAGAAACTCCGTCTCAAAAGGATATGGAAGGTCGTCTGGACCTGAGAGATGAAATCGCCTTTACCATTGACGGTGCGGATGCCAAGGACTTGGACGACGCAGTACACATCAAGGCTTTGAAAAATGGCAATATCGAGCTTGGAGTTCACATCGCAGATGTTTCCTACTATGTGACCGAGGGTTCTGCCCTTGATAAGGAAGCTCTTAACCGCGCGACTTCTGTCTACGTGACAGACCGTGTGGTACCAATGCTTCCAGAACGACTGTCAAATGGCATCTGCTCGCTCAATCCTCAAGTAGATCGCTTGACCCAGTCTGCTATTATGGAAATTGATAAACACGGTCGTGTGGTTAATTACACCATTACCCAAACAATTATCAAGACTAGTTTCCGTATGACCTATAGTGATGTCAATGATATCCTAGCTGGCGATGAGGAAAAGAGACGAGAGTTTAAGAAAATTGTTCCAAGTATCGAGCTCATGGCCAAGCTTCATGAAAGGCTAGAAAGCATGCGTGAGAAGCGTGGTGCCCTTAACTTTGATACCAGCGAAGCTAAGATCTTGGTGGATAAAAAAGGTAAGCCTGTGGATATCGTTCTTCGCCAACGTGGAATTGCAGAGCGGATGATCGAGTCCTTCATGTTGATTGCTAATGAAACGGTGGCCGAACACTTTAGTAAAATGGACCTACCTTTCATTTATCGGATTCACGAGGAGCCCAAGGCTGAAAAAGTTCAGAAGTTTATTGATTATGCTTCGAGCTTTGGATTGCGGATTTATGGAACTGCAAGTGAGACGAGCCAGGATGCCCTCCAAGACATCATGCGTGCGGTTGAGGGAGAGCCTTATGCGGATGTATTATCCATGATGCTTCTCCGTTCTATGCAGCAGGCTCGTTATTCAGAGCACAATCACGGTCACTATGGACTTGCTGCCGACTATTACACTCATTTTACCAGTCCCATTCGCCGTTATCCTGACCTTCTAGTCCATCGAATGATTCGGGACTATGGGCGTTCTAAGGAAGTAGCAGAGCATTTTGAACAAGTGATTCCAGAGATTGCAACCCAGTCTTCCAACCGTGAACGTCGTGCCATCGAGGCGGAGCGTGAAGTCGAAGCCATGAAAAAGGCTGAGTACATGGAAGAATACGTGGGTGAAGAGTACGATGCGGTTGTGTCTAGCATCGTTAAATTCGGTCTCTTTGTCGAATTGCCGAACACAGTTGAAGGCTTGATTCACATCACCAATCTACCTGAATTTTATCATTTCAACGAGCGTGATTTGACTCTTCGTGGAGAGAAATCAGGAATAACTTTCCGCGTGGGACAGCAGATTCGTATTCGCGTAGAAAGAGCGGATAAGATGACAGGTGAGATTGACTTCTCTTATATCCCAAGTGAGTTTGATGTCATCGAAAAAGGCTTGAAGCAAGCTGTGCGCAGAGACAGAGGTCGTAGTTCAAGTCGTCGTTCAGACAAGAAGGAAGACAAGAGAAAATCAGGGCGCTCGAATGATAAGCACAAGCATTCACAAAAAGATAAAAAGAAAAAGGGTAAGAAACCATTTTACAAAGAAGTAGCTAAGAAAGGAGCCAAGCATGGCAAAGGGCGAGGGAAAGGTCATCGCACAAAATAAAAAAGCGCACCACGACTATACAATCGTAGATACGCTAGAGGCAGGAATAGTGCTGACAGGAACGGAAATCAAGAGTGTACGTGCTGCACGTATCAATCTCAAGGACGGATTTGCCCAAGTAAAAAATGGGGAAGTCTGGCTGAGCAATGTTCATATTGCCCCTTACGAAGAGGGCAATATCTGGAACCAGGAACCTGAACGCCGTCGCAAACTTCTACTCCATAAGAAGCAAATTCAAAAATTGGAACAAGAGACCAAAGGGACAGGAATGACCCTTGTTCCCCTCAAAGTCTATCTCAAAGATGGCTATGCCAAGCTTCTTTTAGGACTTGCCAAAGGGAAGCATGACTATGATAAACGGGAGTCAATCAAGCGACGTGAACAAAACCGCGACATCGCGCGTGTGATGAAAGCTGTTAACCAGCGATAAGAAGAGGAAGTAAAATGGAAAAACTAGTTGCCTATAAACGCATGCCCTTGTGGAATAAACAGACCATGCCTGAAGCTGTTCAGCAAAAGCACAATACTAAAGTCGGGACTTGGGGGAAAATCACCGTTTTGAAAGGAACTCTCAAGTTTATTGAATTGACAGAGGATGGTGAGGTTCTAGCTGAGCACCTCTTTGAATCGGGGGCTGATAATCCCATGGCGCAACCGCAAGCCTGGCATCGAGTAGAGGCAGCCACAGATGATGTAGAATGGTACTTGGAATTTTATTGTAAACCTGAGGATTATTTTCCTAAGAAATACAATACCAATCCAGTCCATTCAGAGGTTCTAGAGGCCATGCAGACGGTAAAACCCGGAAGAGCCTTGGATTTAGGTTGTGGTCAAGGACGTAACTCTCTCTTTCTTGCACAGAATGGTTTTGATGTGACAGCTGTGGATCAAAATGAATTGTCCCTTGAAATCTTGCAAAGCATTGTGGAACAAGAGGATCTAGACATGCCTGTCGGACTTTATGATATCAATTCAGCCAGCATCGGGCAAGCCTATGATTTTATCGTATCAACTGTTGTTCTCATGTTCCTACAAGCGGACCGCATTCCAGCTATTATCCAAAATATGCAGGAGCACACCACGGTTGGTGGTTACAATCTTATCGTCTGTGCCATGGATACAGAGGATTATCCTTGCTCAATCAACTTCCCATTCACCTTTAAAGAAGGGGAGCTGGCGGACTACTACAAGGATTGGGAATTGATTAAGTACAATGAAAACCCAGGACATCTGCACCGTCGTGATGAAAATGGTAATCGCATTCAACTACGCTTTGCGACTATGTTAGCTAAAAAAGTCAAGTAAATCAAATATTTACAAACGAATAGAAACCACTTTGCAAGGTTTCTGTTCGTTTTTATTTATGGCGTCAGATTGGGGGAAGCAGGATTTTATGCTATACTAGAAGTAGGAAATATGAGCAGTAGAGCTGTGTTATTTTTTCTCTCGGCTTAAGAAAGTGTAGATGATGGAGGTGATCTAATGACGAGTCTTTTGGTGGAACTGTATGATCGGCATGTATTGGAAAAGAATGTCTACCAAGCCTTTGTCAGTGATTGTGACGAGATTCTCTTCCTTTCTTTGACGAAAATAAGCAATAATGAAAAACTCTCTCTCCGTCAGTTTATCCTAGAAGAAGTCCCCCATATCCAACGTGTGACCTTTCGTCAGCTATCTTTAGAACAACTAGCGAACCAGTTAGATTATTGCCTGGCAGGTTATGACCATGTAATCCTTGATGTTTTTGGCGGAGATTCACTACTAGCCTTATCACTCTATCAATATGGCTTGGATCGCCACCTCCCCATCGTTGCCATGGATGTTGAACGAGGAAAACATTACAAGTGGGTAGCTGGCCAGTTAGAAAAAGAAGATATGGACATTCCAACCCTAAGCATCCAACAGTTGATAGCCTTGCGTGGTGGAAAAATGCTCAAATCAAAACGCCCTATCCACTCAGCTCAGCAAATTGCGACCATTAAAAAACTAGCCAGCTCGGCTATTGCCAATCCCGCCCACTGGTATCAAGTAACTCAATTTTTCTCTCTAGCTAAGACCAATGACCTGCATGCCGAGACAGAAAAGATACTGGAAAACAATGGCAGGTATTATCACTATCCAAAATCCCTTATTCCTTTACTTGTGGAAGCAGGGATGCTTTGTATTGAAAGCGAGGACAAGAAACGAGTAGCATACAGCTTTCCAAGTCAAGAAGCTCAAGTCTTTTGCCGCAATAAGGGACATATTTTAGAGGTATATCTCTATCTCTTGGCGCTTGAATCTCAGCTGTTTGATGAGTGCATGATAGGAGGTGAGATTGATTGGAATGGCATCTTTCCAGAGGCGGATAATGTCCAAAATGAGATTGATGTCATTCTGAGAAAGGGACGCTCGATTACCTTTATCTCCTGCAAGATGACGGATTTATCAGTTGAAGCCATCAATGAACTAGAAGTCTATGCCAATCATTTTGCTGGGGAGAGTTGCCTCAAGTTAATTGTCTGTACGGGGAAAATCAATCCCGTTTATGCCAATCGTTGTCAGGAATACGGTGTGCTCGTCATTAGGAGCGAACAAATCCCCAATCTCATTCCCATGCTGAAAAAATACTCTAAGAGAGTTAAAAGGTAGAAAAGCAATAAGAAAGACTGGATTTCCAGTCTTTTTGACTTCTTTTTCGAATAGAAAAGAAAAGGAGGTAGATCATGTTTGTAGCTAGAGATGCCAAGGGAAAATTGGTAAATGCACTCGAAAAAGACGTTATCAAGCAAGCTTATACCTGCCCCGCCTGTGGTGGTGGACTACGATTACGCCAAGGACAGAGCATTCGAACGCACTTTGCCCATGAAAGGTTAAGAGATTGTATCGCTATTTTTGAGAATGAAAGTTCAGAACACTTGGGAAATAAAGAGGCCCTCTATCATTGGGCCAAGAAGGACAATCAGGTTGCCTTAGAATATAGTCTGCCTGCGATTCAGCAGATTGCGGATGTTCTCGTCAATGAGAAATTAGCTCTGGAGGTTCAGTGCAGTCCCTTGTCTCAAAAGCTTTTAGGCTATAGAAGTCAAGATTACCGTAGTCAGGGATACCAAGTTATCTGGCTATTGGGAGAAAAACTCTGGTTAAAAGAGCGACTTACACAACTGCAAAGGGGATTTCTCTATTTTAGTCAAAATATGGGTTTCTATGCCTGGGAACTAGATTTTAAAAAGCAAGTTTTGAGACTGAAATATCTTCTGCATCAGGATCTACGTGGCAAGCTTCATTTTCAGGTAAAGGAATTTCCATTTGGTCAAGGAAATCTCTTGGAAATTCTACGATTCCCTTATCAAAAACAAAAGCTAGCTAGTTTTTCAGTTTTTCAAGATTCAACTATCTGTCACTACATTCGCCAACAGTTGTACTACCAAACGCCTTACTGGATGAAAAAACAGGAGGATGCTTATCAACGAGGAGACAATCTATTAAACCGTCAACTGGACGACTGGTATCCCCAAGTCAGACCAATAGAATCGGGTGATTTTTTGCAGATTGAAACGGATTTGACTAGCTATTATAGAAATTTTCAGGCTTACTATCAAAAAAATCCGAAAAATAATCGCCAAAAGCTCTATCCACCAGCCTTTTATCACTTATATTTCTCAAAAAATGTGGTAAAATAGAAAGGGTGGAGGAATCTTATGGTATTACAACGACATGAAATAAATGAAAAAGATACATGGGATCTTTCGACAATCTACCCAACAGACCAGGCTTGGGAAGAAGCCTTGAAAGATTTAACTGAAAAAGTACAAACATCATCTCAGTATGAGGGACATCTTTTGGACAGCGCAGACAGTTTGCTTGAGATCACAGAATTCTCACTCGACTTGGAACGCCAAGTTGAAAAGCTTTATGTCTATGCACATATGAAAAATGACCAAGACACACGTGAAGCCAAGTATCAGGAGTACTATGCCAAGGCAATGACCCTATACAGTCAGTTAGAACAAGCCTTTTCATTCTATGAACCTGAGTTTATGGAGATTAGCGAAGAGCAGTATGCGGCCTTCCTAGAAGCTCAACCAAAACTCCAAGTTTACAAGCACTTTTTTGACAAGCTCTTGCAAAAGAAAGACCATGTTCTTTCGCAACGTGAGGAAGAATTACTTGCTGGAGCAGGAGAAATCTTTGGCGCTGCTAGTGAAACCTTCGCTATTTTGGACAACGCGGATATTAGCTTCCCATATGTCCTTGATGACGAAGGCAAGGAAGTGCAACTCTCACACGGTACTTACATCCATTTGATGGAGTCTAAAAACCGTGAAGTGCGTCGTGGTGCCTATGAAGCCCTTTATGCGACTTACGAGCAATTCCAACATACTTATGCTAAGACTTTGCAAACAAATGTTAAGGTGCAAAACTACCGAGCGAAAGTTCGCAACTATAAGAGTGCTCGTCATGCAGCCCTTGCAGCCAACTTTGTTCCAGAGAGCGTCTATGACAATCTAGTAGCAGCAGTTCGCCAGCACTTGCCACTCTTGCATCGTTACCTTGAACTTCGTTCTAAAATCTTGGGGATTTCTGACCTCAAAATGTACGATGTCTACACACCGCTTTCGTCAGTAGATTATAGCTTTACCTACGAAGAAGCCTTGAAAAAGGCAGAAGAAGCTTTGGCAGTTTTAGGTGACGACTATTTGAGCCGTGTTAAACGTGCCTTCAGTGAGCGTTGGATTGATATCTATGAAAACCAAGGCAAGCGTTCTGGTGCCTACTCTGGTGGTTCTTACGATACCAATGCCTTCATGCTTTTAAACTGGCAGGACAATCTAGATAATCTCTTTACCCTTGTCCATGAAACAGGTCACAGTATGCACTCAAGCTATACTCGTGAAACCCAACCTTATGTTTACGGAGATTACTCTATCTTCTTGGCAGAGATTGCCTCAACGACCAACGAAAATATTTTGACAGAGAAATTACTAGAAGAAGTAGAAGACGACGCAACACGCTTTGCTATTCTCAATAACTTCCTAGATGGTTTCCGTGGAACAGTCTTCCGTCAAACTCAATTCGCTGAGTTTGAACATGCTATCCATCAAGCAGATCAAAATGGAGAAGTCTTGACAAGTGATTTCCTCAATAAGCTCTACGCTGACTTAAATCAAGAGTACTATGGACTCAGCAAGGAAGATAATCCTCAAATCCAATACGAGTGGGCACGCATTCCACACTTCTACTATAACTACTATGTTTATCAGTATTCAACAGGTTTTGCAGCTGCTTCAGCCTTGGCTGAAAAGATTGTCCATGGAAGTCAAGAAGATCGTGACCGCTATATCGACTACCTCAAAGCAGGTAAATCTGACTATCCGCTCAATGTCATGAGAAAAGCGGGTGTTGATATGGAAAAAGAAGACTATCTTAACGATGCCTTTGCAGTCTTTGAACGTCGCTTGAACGAGTTTGAAGCTCTTGTTGAAAAATTGGGACTAGCTTAAGATGGTAGAGTCTTATAGTAAAAATGCCAATCACAATATGCGTCGTCCCGTCGTCAAGGAAGAAATCGTTGAACTCATGCGCCAGCGTCAAAAGCAGGTGACAGGTTCTTTGAAAGAATTGGAAGTCTTCGCTCGCAAGGAAAATATTCCCATTATTCCCCATGAAACGGTCGCTTACTTTCGATTTCTCATGGAAAGTCTGCAGCCTAAGAATATTTTGGAAATTGGGACAGCTATCGGTTTTTCAGCTCTTTTGATGGCGGAGCATGCGCCAGATGCTAAGATTACAACCATTGACCGCAATCCTGAGATGATCGGTTTTGCCAAGGAAAACTTTGCTCAGTTTGACAGTCGTAAGCAAATCACCCTCTTAGAGGGAGATGCCGTCGATGTTTTGTCTAGCCTGACAGAAACTTATGACTTTGTCTTTATGGATTCGGCTAAGTCCAAGTACATCGTCTTTCTACCTGAAATCCTCAAACGACTTGAAGTTGGTGGAGTGGTTGTCTTGGATGATATTTTTCAAGGAGGAGATGTTGCCAAGGACATCATGGAAGTCCGCCGTGGTCAACGAACCATTTATCGTGGTTTGCAAAGACTTTTCGACGCAACTTTGGACAATCCAGGTCTAACAGCAACTCTAGTTCCTCTTGGTGATGGCATTCTCATGCTACGAAAAAATGTAGCAGATGTACAGCTACCTGATGAAAAATGATTTTCAGAAAAATTTAAGAAATTATAGTAAAATAGATAAAGTAACACTTACCGTAAAAGGAGTAAACATGAAGAAAAAACTTATGGCAGGAGCCATCACACTTTTATCAGTAGCAACACTTGCAGCTTGTTCAAATAGTTCTGAAGGAAAAGATTTGATCAGCATGAAGGGTGATGTGATTACAGAACATCAATTCTTTGAAGAAGTAAAGAATAATCCAACTGCGCAACAAGTCTTGCTAAATATGACCATCCAAAAAGTATTCGAACAACAATATGGATCAGAGGTAACGGATAAAGATGTGGATGACGCCGTTGCTGAGGAACAAAAGAAATACGGTGATAGCTATAACAGCGTCCTTCAACGTGCAGGTATGACTCCTGAAGCTCGTAAAGCTCAAATCCGTACCAACAAATTGGTTGAATTGGCAGTTAAGAAAGCTGCCGAGAGTGAATTGACAGATGAGGCTTACCAAAAGGCTTTTGAGTCTTATACACCAGATGTGACAGCTCAAATCATCCGTATGGATAATGAAGACAAGGCAAAAGAAGTGCTTGAGAAAGCCAAAGCAGAAGGTGCAGATTTTGCTCAGTTGGCGAAAGACAACTCTAACGACGACAAAACAAAAGAAAATGGTGGAGAAATCACTTTTGACTCTGCTTCAACAGAACTTCCAGAACAAGTCAAAAAAGCAGCCTTTGCCTTGGATGTGAACGGTGTTTCTGATGTGATTACGGCTACTGGAACACAAGCCTACAGCAATCAATTCTACATCGTTAAAGTAACGAAGAAGACAGAAAAATCTTCTAACTTAGAGGATTACAAAGAAAAATTGAAGACCATCATTTTGACTCAAAAACAAAATGATTCAGCCTTTGTTCAAGGAGTAATTGGTAAAGAATTACAAGCTGCTAATATCAAAGTCAAAGATCAAGCCTTCCAAAACATCTTCACCCAATACATCGGTGGTGGTGACTCAAGCTCAAGTTCAAGCAGTAGCTCTTCATCTAACTAAGCAATGAAAATACAAATCTCATTTGAGGTTTGTATTTTTTATGCTTGAAGACAAAAAATAAGTAAAATTCGAAGGATTAAAGGATAATAGTTTTTTTCTTTCTGAAAAAGTGGTATAATAACAATCAAAACTAGAAAATAAAACGGAATTAGGAACAACTGCCTCTGTTCCTATTAGAGTGGTGAAATATGAAAATTAGTAAAAGGCACCTACTAAACTATTCCATTTTGATTCCTTACTTCCTTTTGTCGATTTTGGGGCTGATTGTGGTATATTCGACAACGAGTGCAACCCTGATTGAAGAAGGGAAAAGTGCATTTCAATTGGTACGTAACCAGGGGATCTTTTGGATAGCTAGTTTGGTTTTGATTGCCTTAATCTATAAATTAAAATTAGGTTTCCTGAGAAATGGACGTCTCATTTTTATCGTGATGATTGTGGAGATGATTCTTTTAGCCCTAGCGCGTCTGGTCGGAACACCTGTCAATGGAGCATACGGATGGATTTCTGTAGGACCTGTAACGATTCAGCCGGCTGAATACCTTAAGATTATCATCATCTGGTACTTGGCACATCGTTTTTCAAAACAGCAAGATGAGATTGCGGTTTATGATTTCCAGGTGTTGACCCAAAATCAATGGCTACCTCGAGCTTTTAACGACTGGCGTTTTGTTCTGCTGGTTCTGATTGGTAGCTTGGGGATTTTCCCCGACTTGGGAAATGCGACCATCTTGGTCTTGGTGGCGCTCATTATGTACACCGTTAGTGGAATCGCCTATCGTTGGTTCTCGACTATTCTAGCTCTCTTGGCAGGGAGTTCAATTTTATTCTTATCTGTCATTCGTCTTGTTGGGGTTGAAAAATTTTCTCAGATACCGGTATTTGGTTATGTTGCTAAACGTTTTAGTGCCTTCTTTAATCCCTTTAATGACTTGGCGGGTGCAGGACACCAGCTTGCAAATTCCTACTATGCCATGGTTAATGGAGGCTGGTTCGGACTAGGATTGGGAAATTCGATCGAGAAGCGTGGTTATCTGCCGGAAGCCCATACGGATTTCGTGTTTTCGATTGTCATCGAAGAGTTTGGATTCGTAGGAGCGAGTATGATTTTGGCTTTACTCTTCTTCTTAATTTTGCGAATCATCTTGGTTGGTATTCGAGCTAAGGATCCCTTTAACTCCATGGTTGCTATCGGTGTCGGAGGGATGATTCTTGTTCAGGTCTTTGTCAATATCGGTGGGATTTCTGGTTTGATTCCTTCTACAGGGGTGACCTTCCCCTTCCTTTCACAAGGTGGGAACAGTCTCCTGGTATTATCCGTAGCCATTGCCCTTGTATTAAATATCGATGCCAGCGAGAAACGTGCTAAACTCATTAGAGAATACGAATCTCAAACTGTTGAAGGTCTGTAAGGATTGTATGGAAAGGAAAAATATATGTCTCTTCAGAAATTAGAAAACTATAGTAATAAAGCCGTCATCCAAGAAGAAGTCTTGATTTTGACTGAGCTGCTAGAAGATATCACAAAAAATATGCTAGCGCCAGAGACCTTTGAAAAAATCATGCAGTTGAAGGAATTAGCAACAAATGAAAACTATCAAGGGCTCAATGAACTGGTGACTAGCCTTTCCAATGAAGAAATGATTTACATTTCTCGTTATTTCTCTATCCTTCCACTCTTGATTAATATATCTGAGGATGTGGACTTAGCCTATAAAATTAACCACCAGAACAATGTGGACCAAGACTATCTAGGGAAATTGTCTACAACCATAAAGATGGTAGCTGAAAAAGAAAATGCAGCTGAAATTTTAGAAAAGTTAAATGTCGTTCCTGTCTTAACCGCCCATCCAACGCAAGTACAACGCAAGAGTATGCTGGACTTGACCAACCATATCCATACGCTCTTGCGTAAGTACCGTGATGTCAAACTAGGCTTGATTAATAAAGAAAAATGGAACATGGATCTCCGTCGTTACATTGAAATTATCATGCAAACAGACATGATTCGTGAGAAGAAGTTGAAAGTAACTAACGAAATCACCAACGTGATGGAGTACTATCAAAGTTCATTCCTGAATGCTGTTCCGCGTTTGACGGCTGAATATAAGAAACTAGCTAAAGAACAAGGAATTGAGCTCCAACATCCAAAACCAATTACTATGGGGATGTGGATTGGAGGAGACCGTGATGGAAATCCTTTCGTAACAGCGGAAACCCTCAATAAATCAGCTTTGACCCAGTGCGAAGTCATCATGAACTACTACGATGAAAAGATTTATAATCTTTATCGTGAATTTTCACTGTCAACCAGTATTGTGAATGTCAGTGATAAAGTTCGTGAGATGGCGCTTAAGTCACAAGATAACTCCATTTATCGTGAAAAAGAACTCTATCGTCGTGCTCTTTTTGATATCCAAGCTAAGATGCAGGCAACTAAGGCTTATCTCATTGAAGATAAGGATCTTCAGCCTAGATATGCTACTGCAGATGAATTTTATCAAGACTTGTTGGCCATTCGAGATTCTCTCCTTGAGAATAAAGGAGAATACCTGATTTCAGGAGAATTTGTTGAACTGATGCAAGCCGTTGAAATCTTTGGCTTCTACCTTGCTTCTATCGATATGCGCCAAGACTCTAGTGTTCATGAAGCCTGTGTGGCTGAATTGTTAGCATCTGCTGGCGTCAACGACCACTATAGCGATCTCTCTGAAGATGAAAAATGCGCCCTCCTCTTAAAAGAGTTGGAAGAAGATCCTCGTATCCTCTCAGCTACTCATGCTGAAAAGTCAGAACTGCTTGAGAAAGAATTGTCTATCTTCAAAACTGCTCGCAAGTTGAAGGATAAACTGGGGGAAAATGTCATTCGCCAAACCATCATCTCTCACGCGACAAGTGTATCTGATATGCTAGAATTAGCCATCATGCTCAAGGAAGTCGGCTTGGTGGATGCTCAAAAAGCGCGCGTTCAGATTGTTCCCCTCTTTGAAACGATTGAAGACTTGGATCACTCGGAAGAAACCATGAGAAGATATTTCTCTCTTCCATTGGCTAAAAAATGGATTGCTTCAAAAGACAACTACCAAGAAATCATGCTTGGCTACTCCGATAGTAATAAAGATGGTGGTTATCTATCATCATGTTGGACACTCTACAAGGCTCAACAACAACTGACTGCTATTGGAGATGAATTTGGTGTTAAAGTCACCTTCTTCCATGGCCGTGGTGGTACTGTTGGTCGAGGTGGTGGTCCAACTTATGAAGCTATCACATCTCAACCGCTCAAGTCTATCAAGGACCGTATCCGTCTGACTGAGCAAGGAGAAGTCATTGGAAACAAATATGGTAACAAAGACGCTGCCTACTATAACCTTGAAATGTTGGTATCCGCGGCCATTAACCGTATGATTACCAAGAAAAAGAGCGATACCAATACCTCAAATCATTATGAGTCTATCATGGATCAAGTAGTGGACCGTAGCTACGATATCTACCGTGATTTGGTCTTTGGAAACGAACATTTCTATGATTATTTCTTCGAGTCAAGCCCAATCAAGGCTATATCAAGCTTCAACATTGGTTCACGTCCTGCAGCTCGTAAGACTATCACTGAAATTGGTGGTTTGCGTGCCATCCCTTGGGTCTTCTCATGGTCACAAAGTCGTGTCATGTTCCCTGGATGGTATGGTGTAGGATCAAGCTTTAAAGAGTTTATTGATCAAGATCCAAAGAATATTGAGTTTCTTCGTGATATGTACCAAAACTGGCCTTTCTTCCAATCTCTTCTTTCCAATGTAGACATGGTCTTATCTAAGTCTAACATGAACATTGCTTTTGAATATGCTAAGCTCTGTGAAGATGAAGAAGTGCAGGCTATCTACTACACTATTTTAGATGAATGGCAATTGACTAAGAACGTTATTCTAGCTATTGAAGGTTATGACGAACTCTTGGCAGAAAACTCTTATCTAAAAGATAGTCTAAACTATCGTATGCCTTACTTTAATATCCTTAACTATATCCAGTTGGAGTTGATTAAACGTCAACGTCGTGGTGAATTGTCGGTAGACGAAGAAAAACTAATCCATACAACTATCAACGGAATTGCAACCGGTTTGCGTAATTCAGGCTAATATTCTACAAACTTCCTCTTTTTTCAAGGGGAAGTTTTTGAATTGTTTGAAAAATTCTAAAAATAGTATTGACAAGTAATTGAAAAATGATATAATTTAAACATTCAGAAAGTAATCATGCTCATTTTTTAGAGAGTCTGTGGTTGGTGGAAGCAGATAGATGGAAGTGATGAAATTGGGCTGAATCTTATTAAGAATTTGAAATCATAAAAATTCGGTGAGCACACCTTACAGTGCAACTCGTTATTGCGAGAAAGAGCGATAGGGATATTCCCTATAATTGAGGTGGCACCGCGCATCGACGTCCTCACACAAGTTTTTTGTGTGAGGACTTTTTCTATGGGGAGGAAAGATATTGGAGTTTAAACGATGGCGTCGTTTGATGATGTGATTTAAAAAGTTAAGATAAAAGAATTAAGGAGAAAGAAAAATGAAAAATAAACGTTTGATTGGAATTATCGCTGGATTAGCAGTATTGGTAGTGGCTAGCTTGATTTATTCATCAATGAACAAGCCAGCAGCTAAGGAAGAGCAAAAGGTTGCTAAGGTTGGTGTCCTTCAATTTGTTAGTCACCCATCCTTGGACTTGATTTACCAAGGGATTCAAGATGGACTTGCTGAAGAAGGATATAAGGACAACCAAGTAAAAATCGACTTTATGAACTCTGAAGGCGATCAGAGCAAGGTTGCTACCATGAGTAAACAATTGGTGGCAAACGGAAATGATCTTGTCGTTGGGATTGCAACACCAGCTGCTCAAGGACTTGCAAGTGCTACTAAAGACCTTCCCGTTATCATGGCGGCTGTAACAGATCCAATTGGTGCTAACTTGGTCAAAGATTTGAAAAAACCAGGTGGCAACATTACAGGAGTATCAGACCACAACCCAGCAGAACAACAAGTAGAACTCATTAAAGCTTTGACACCTGATGTTAAAACAATCGGAGCCCTCTACTCAAGTAGCGAAGATAACTCAAAATCACAAGTTGAGGAATTCAGGGCTTATGCTGAAAAAGCAGGTTTGAAAGTCGAAACCTTTGCCGTGCCATCAACCAACGAAATTGCTTCAACTGTTAATGTTATGACCAGCAAGGTCGACGCTATCTGGGTTCCAATTGACAACACCATCGCATCAGCCTTCCCAACAGTTGTATCAAGCAACCAAACAGCTAAAAAACCAATCTATCCAAGCGCAACTGCCATGGTAGAAGCAGGAGGTCTGGCATCTGTAGTAGTTGACCAACACGATCTTGGAGTGGCTACTGGTAAGATGATTGCCAAAGTTTTGAAAGGTGAAAAACCAGCTGATACTCCAGTTAATGTCTTTTCAACTGGTAAGTCGGTTATCAACAAAAAACTAGCGCAAGAACTTGGTATCACCATTCCTGAGTCTGTTCTAAAAGAAGCAGGGCAAGTGATTGAATAAGGATAAAGGAGGAGTTGGGGACATCTCCTCCCGTTTTTACTAAAGAAAGAAATGAGTGAAAGATTATGATAGTATCCATTATTTCTCAGGGCATGGTCTGGGCAATCTTAGGTCTGGGAATCTTTATGACTTTTCGAATTTTGAATTTTCCAGATATGACGACTGAAGGTTCTTTCCCACTAGGGGGAGCAGTAGCTGTAACCTTGATAACACAAGGAGTCAATCCGTTTTTAGCGACCTTGGCTGCAGTAGGAGCAGGCTGTCTAGCTGGAATGGCGACAGGTCTCTTATATACCAAAGGAAAAATTCCAACTCTCTTATCAGGGATTTTGGTCATGACTTCCTGCCATTCCATCATGCTCATGATTATGGGACGTGCCAATCTGGGGCTTCTTGGAACCAAGCAAATTCAGGATGTCTTGCCTTTTGATTCGGACCTTAATCAACTCTTGACTGGCTTTATCTTTGTTGCCCTTGTTATTGGCCTTATGCTCTTTTTCCTAGATACCAAACTAGGTCAGGCCTACATAGCTACGGGTGATAACCCTGATATGGCTCGTAGTTTTGGAATTCATACTGGTCGTATGGAACTCATGGGTTTGGTTCTTTCAAATGGGATTATCGCGCTTGCAGGAGCCTTAATTGCTCAACAAGAAGGATACGCAGATGTTTCTCGAGGAATTGGAGTGATTGTCGTAGGTCTTGCTAGCTTGATTATTGGTGAGGTTTTGTTCAAGAGCTTGACCTTGGCAGAGCGACTCATGACCATCGTTGTAGGCTCTATCGCTTATCAGTTCCTCGTTTGGGGAGTGATTGCTCTTGGATTTAATACAAGTTATCTGCGTTTGTATAGCGCCTTGATTTTGGCAGTTTGCCTCATGATTCCAACCTTCAAAAGCAAATACCTGAAAGGAGTCAAGTTTAGCAAATGACAGCAATTGTAGAATTAAAAAATGCTACCAAAGTCATCACGAATGGCTTTGACGAGGAAAAAATCATTCTGAATGATGTTTCTCTTGAAATTTTTGAACATGATTTCATTACCATCCTAGGTGGAAATGGAGCAGGGAAGTCAACGCTTTTTAACACTATTGCAGGTACCCTACCTTTAACAAGTGGAAGTATCCGTATCATGGGGGAGGATGTGACGCATTTTTCACCTGAGAAGCGGGCTAAGTACTTGTCTCGTGTCTTTCAGGATCCTAAAATGGGTACGGCTCCTCGTATGACGGTGGCGGAAAATCTCTTGATTGCCAAGTTTCGTGGTGAGAAGAGAGGACTCCTTCCCAGAAGGCTATCAAGTCATCGGGAAGAGTTTCAGACAACCATTGAAAAAGTGGGAAATGGCCTTGAAAAACATCTCGACACTCCGATTGAGTTTCTTTCAGGCGGTCAGCGTCAGGCACTGAGTCTCTTGATGGCAACCTTGAAACGACCAGAGTTACTCTTGTTGGATGAACACACAGCAGCCCTTGACCCAAAGACCAGTGTGGCCTTGATGGAGTTAACAGATGAATTTGTCAGCAAAGACCATCTGACAGCCTTGATGATTACTCACCATATGGAAGACGCCCTCAAGTATGGAAATCGTCTGATTGTCATGAAGGAAGGCCGTATCATCCAAGACCTCAATAAAGAAGAAAAAGCTAAGATGAAAATTTCAGACTACTATCAATTATTTGAATAGATGAGTTAAATTATCATCAAAAATAGTGAAGAAAAACTTAGAATCCTGAAAGTGTTTCTGAGTTTTTTATCTTCCTTTTCTATCCAGAAAAATATGGCAAAGAGAATTCCGGAAAGCGTATGAAATGGTTTACTTTTTTTCAGAAATAAGCTATACTAGTTAACGTAAAACTATGATAAGATGGAGGTATTGTGTATGGTTGACAAGCAAGTTATTGAAGAAATCAAAAACAATACCAACATTGTGGAAGTCATAGGAGACGTGATTTCTTTACAAAAGGCTGGACGGAACTATTTAGGACTCTGTCCTTTTCATGGTGAGAAGACCCCTTCTTTCAACGTTGTGGAAGACAAGCAGTTTTATCACTGTTTTGGTTGTGGGCGCTCAGGAGATGTCTTTAAGTTCATCGAAGAATACCAAGGTGTGTCCTTTATGGAAGCCGTTCAGCTCTTAGGGGAGCGCGTCGGTATTCAACTAGCCATGCCTGTCCAGTCTCGTCCTCAACAGGTTTCGCCTCATCAAGCTTTATATGATATGCATGAAGAAGCTGCCCGCTTTTACCATGCAATTCTCATGACGACCAAGATGGGAGAAGAAGCAAGGGCTTATCTCTACAAACGTGGATTGACGGATGATGTTCTGAAGCACTTCCAGATTGGACTGGCTCCAGCAGAGAGAACCTATCTCTACCAACGTTTGGCTGACAAGTTCGAGGAAAAGGATTTATTGGATTCGGGCTTGTTTTATCTGTCAGATGGCAATCAATTTTATGATACTTTTTTCGGGCGTATCATCTTTCCTTTGACCAACGACAAGGGGCAGGTTATTGCCTTTTCAGGTCGTATCTGGGACGAAACTGATAGTCAGACTGCCAAGTACAAAAATAGTCGCTCGACCGCAATTTTTAACAAGAGTTACGAATTGTATCATTTGGACAAGGCAAAAAAAGCAACTGGAAAGATAGCAGAACTCTACCTTATGGAAGGTTTCATGGATGTGATCGCGGCTTACCGTGCTGGTATAGAAAATGCTGTCGCTTCTATGGGGACAGCGCTGAGCAAGGAACATGTTGATCACCTCAAACGCTTCACCAAAAAGATTGTTCTCAGTTATGATGGTGACAAGGCAGGACAGGCAGCGACAGCCAAAGCTCTGGAAGAATTAAAAGATTTCTCAGTGGAGGTTGTCCGAGTACCTGATGCTATGGACCCAGATGAGTATTTGCAAAAGAATTCTCCTGAAGATTTGGCCTACCTCTTAACCAAGACTCGGATTAGTCCTATAGAGTTCTATATACACCAGCTCAAGCCAGAAAATAGTGATAACTTGCAGGCACAAATCGAGTTCATTGAAAAAATAGCTCCCTTGATCGCCAAGGAAAAGTCTATCACTGCCCAGAATTCTTATATTCACATTCTGGCGGATAATCTACCTTCCTTTGATTACCAGCAGGTGGAGCAGATTGTAAATGAAAGTCGGATTGTTCAGAGGCAGGAGAGAGTCAAAGAGGAGCAACCTCCAGCAGCGATTAGTTTACCTGTAACGCGACAATTGACAGCAGTCATGAGAGCAGAGGCTCATCTCCTTTATAGGATGGCTGAAAATCCAGTTGTGTTAAATGACTACAGATTAAGAGAAGATTTTTTCTTTGATACCCCAGAATTTCAGATTCTTTACGAATTATTAAGTGTAGAGGGACAAATCGGCTCAGAGGAGCTTTCTCATCAGACGCCTGAGGTTGAAAATGCTTGGTACCACGTGCTTAGTCTGGATTTGCCAGCTGAGATGTCGCCTCAGGAGCTAGTGGAAGTCGAAGCGACTCGAAACCGTGCCCTCCTCAGCAAGGACAACTTAAGAATTAAAAAGAAAGTGCAGGAAGCTAGTCATGTAGGAGATACAGACACAGCCTTGGAAGAATTGCAACGATTGATTTCCCAAAAGAGAAGAATGGAGTAATAATGGCAACAAAACAAAAAGAAGTAACTACATTTGATGTGCAAGTAGCAGACTTTATCCGTAACCACAAAAAAACAGGAACAGCAACAGATGATGAAATCAATTCAAGTCTGGTTATTCCTTTTACCCTCGATGCAGACGGCATTGAAGACCTTTTGCAACGGATTCAGGATGCTGGAATTTCTATCACAGATAATGAAGGAAATCCAAGTGCGCGTGTGCTTAGTGCAGAAGAAGAACCAGAACTCAGTGATGAGGACTTGATTGGCTCAACCTCTGCCAAGGTTAATGACCCAGTCCGTATGTATTTGAAGGAAATCGGGGTCGTTCCTCTCTTGACCAACGAAGAAGAAAAAGAATTGGCCCTAGCAGTTGAGGCTGGTGATATCGAAGCCAAACAGCGTCTTGCAGAAGCCAACCTTCGTTTGGTAGTTTCGATTGCTAAGCGATACGTAGGTCGTGGTATGCAGTTTCTTGATTTGATTCAAGAAGGAAACATGGGCTTGATGAAGGCCGTGGACAAGTTTGACTATTCAAAAGGTTTTAAGTTTTCTACTTATGCAACTTGGTGGATTCGTCAGGCGATCACCCGTGCCATTGCTGATCAGGCTCGTACCATTCGTATTCCTGTTCACATGGTTGAAACGATTAACAAGCTTGTACGTGAACAGCGGAATCTCCTTCAAGAATTGGGTCAAGATCCAACACCTGAACAGATCGCTGAGAAAATGGATATGACACCTGACAAGGTGCGTGAAATCTTGAAAATCGCCCAAGAGCCAGTATCACTTGAAACACCGATTGGAGAAGAGGACGATAGCCATCTTGGGGACTTTATCGAAGACGAAGTGATTGAAAATCCAGTAGACTACACAACTCGGATCGTGTTGCGCGAGCAGTTGGATGAGGTTTTGGATACTCTCACAGACCGTGAAGAAAACGTTCTGCGCCTTCGTTTCGGGCTAGATGATGGGAAAATGCGTACTCTTGAAGATGTTGGGAAAGTCTTTAACGTAACTCGTGAGCGTATCCGTCAGATCGAGGCCAAGGCTTTGAGAAAACTACGTCAACCAAGTCGCAGCAAACCGCTTCGTGATTTTATTGAAGATTAGAGTGAGGATGAACATGGCTTATACAGAAGAGCAAATTGAAACGATCAAAACACGCATTTTAAACGCCTTGGAAGAAGTAATTGACCCTGAGTTGGGAATTGATATTGTCAACTTAGGTTTGATTTATGAAATTCGATTTGATGGTGAAACTGGTCACACTGAAATTGATATGACCTTGACAACTATGGGCTGCCCACTGGCTGACCTTTTGACAGACCAAATACACGATGCGATGACAGATGTGCCTGAGGTAACTAATACCGAAGTTAAATTGGTCTGGTATCCAGCTTGGACGGTTGAAAAAATGAGCCGATACGCGCGTATCGCCCTAGGAATTAAATAAAGACTAAAAAAATGAGAGAGAGACGATTGAAAAATAGGGTAAATTTATCCTTTTTCCTTTGGTCTCTTCTTTCTTTTGCTGATTTTCTGGAAATAAAATGGTATAATGAAAGGTATGGAAAACGAAAAATTGCGTATTAATATGCTGAGTTCAAGTGAAAAAGTAGCTGGTCAAGGAGTGTCAGGAGCTTATCGAGAATTGGTTACTCTCCTTCACCGTGATGCCAAAGACCAGTTGATTGTTACAGAGAATCTTCCTGTAGAGGCGGATGTAACTCACTTTCATACCATTGATTTCCCCTATTATTTATCCACTTTCCAAAAGAAACGCTCTGGGAGAAAAGTTGGTTATGTGCATTTCTTACCTGAGACACTCGAAGGGAGTTTGAAAATTCCATTTTTCTTAAAAGGAATTGTCAAACGCTATGTTTTTTCCTTTTACAACCGAATGGAACACTTGGTGGTGGTTAATCCCATGTTTATCGAGGATCTAGTTGCTGCGGGTATTCCACGAGAAAAAATAACTTATATTCCCAATTTTGTAAACAAAGAAAAATGGCATCCATTACCAGCTGAACAAGTTGCACAACTTCGTGAAGAAATGGATCTCGCCAAAGATCAGTTTGTCGTGGTTGGTGCGGGCCAGGTTCAGAAACGAAAAGGGATAGATGATTTTATCCGTCTTGCTGAAGAATTGCCAGAAATTACCTTTATCTGGGCTGGTGGTTTTTCATTTGGTGGAATAACAGATGGTTATGAACGCTATAAGAAGATTATGGACAATCCACCTAAAAATCTAATTTTCCCAGGTATTGTGTCACCGGAGAGGATGCGGGAACTGTATGCTTTAGCTGATTTGTTCTTACTACCTAGCTATAATGAACTATTCCCTATGACCATCTTAGAGGCAGCTAGTTGCGAGGCTCCTATTATGTTAAGGGATTTGGACCTGTATAAGGTCATTCTTGAGGGAGATTATCGTGCTACAAGTGATGTCTTTGAGATGAGAGAAGCAATCCTAGAATATAAAGAAAATCCTGAAGCGTTGAAAGAATTGAAAGAAAAAGCTAAAAGGATATCCAAGCAGTATTCAGAAGAGCGTTTACTGGGAATTTGGTTAAAATTTTATCGGGAACAGGCTGCTCTAGGTAAAAAGTGAGGTAATCTATGCGAATTGGTTTATTTACAGACACCTATTTTCCTCAGGTTTCCGGGGTTGCGACCAGTATTCGAACCTTGAAGACAGAGCTTGAGAAGCAAGGCCATGCAGTTTTTATCTTTACAACAACAGATAAAGATGTGAACCGCTACGAGGATTGGCAAATTATTCGAATTCCAAGTGTCCCTTTCTTTGCATTTAAAGATCGACGATTTGCCTATCGAGGTTTTACAAAGGCACTTGAAATCGCCAAGCAGTATCAACTCGATATCATTCATACCCAGACAGAATTTTCACTTGGATTATTAGGGATTTGGATCGCACGAGAATTGAGAATTCCTGTTATCCATACCTACCATACCCAGTACGAAGACTATGTGCATTATATTGCTAAGGGGATGTTGATTCGTCCAAGTATGGTAAAATATCTGGTACGTGGTTTCCTTCGTGATGTAGATGGAGTAATCTGCCCTAGTGAGATTGTTCGGGACCTTTTATCTAAATACAAAGTCAAGGTTGAAAAGCGTGTCATTCCAACCGGAATTGAGCTAGCTAAGTTTGAACGACCTGAGATTAAAGAGGAAAACTTGCAAGAACTTCGTTCGAAGTTAGGTATTCAGGAAGGCGAGAAAATGCTACTGAGTCTTTCTCGTATCTCCTTTGAGAAGAATATCCAAGCAGTCCTAGATGCTTTTGCTGAAGTATTGAAAGAAGAAGATAAGGTGAAGCTGGTCGTTGCTGGAGACGGTCCTTATCTGGACAGTCTGAAAGAGCAAGCAGTGAAATTAAACCTGCAAAAACATGTGATTTTTACAGGTATGATTGCTCCAAGCGAGACAGCCTTATACTATAAGGCTGCAGATTTCTTCATCTCTGCCTCAACGAGTGAAACTCAGGGCTTAACCTATCTAGAAAGTCTAGCCAGTGGAACGCCTGTTATCGCTCATGGCAACCCCTATCTTGAAAATCTGATCAATGATAAAATGTTTGGTACCCTCTACTATGGAGAACGAGAGCTTGCAGGAGCTATCCTTGAAGCCTTGATTGCTACTCCTGATATGTCTGAACAAAAGTTGGCGGATAAGTTGTACGAAATTTCGGCTGAGAACTTTGGGAAACGAGTACATGAGTTTTACCTCGATGCCATTATCTCAAATAACTTTGAACATGAATTACATGATGGGAAACCTGTTAGTCAGCGCTTTTTGAAAACGATTTTATATCTACCCCAACAGGCTGTTACAAGCCCAGTAAAAGAGTCTAAGCGTATTTTGCGGGCTTCTCGGAAGCAATTATCCAGCATCAGAGATTATTGGAAAGATGAATTCAAATAATAGAATAAGAGGAAAATACTATGAAAAAATTAATGCGAAGTGGAAAAGACCAGAAAATTGCTGGAGTCTGTGCAGGAGTTGCCCATTATTTTGATATTGACCCAACAATTGTTCGTGTTGTTTGGGGTGTTCTTGCATTTTGTTATGGAGCAGGAATCCTTGCTTACATCATTTTATGGGTGGTTGCACCAGTTTCGACAGACTATTAAACTAGAATTATAAAGTGAAAAGGAGAAGTTATGGCTTTTGGAGATAATGGAAAACGTAAAAAAACATTGTTTGAGAAAGTGACACTTGTTGTCGTGCTCATCATGTTGTTTGTAACCCTTGCTGGTATCTTTGCGACAGCGCTTGGAGCATTTAGCGGATTCTAAGCAAGCTGCGTGGATAGAAACAATAACTAATGACTGGGTTCTCCCCAGCCTTTTTAAAGTGAGAAGAAATATGAGTATGTTTTTAGATACAGCCAAGATTAAGGTCAAGGCTGGTAATGGTGGCGATGGCATGGTTGCCTTTCGCCGTGAAAAATATGTCCCGAATGGCGGTCCTTGGGGTGGTGATGGTGGACGTGGAGGTAACGTTGTTTTCGTAGTAGACGAGGGCTTGCGTACCTTGATGGATTTCCGCTATAACCGTCATTTCAAGGCTGATTCTGGCGAAAAGGGGATGACCAAAGGAATGCACGGACGTGGTGCAGAAGATCTTCGTGTTCGCGTGCCACAGGGAACTACTGTACGTGACGCAGAAACAGGTAAAGTCATTACAGACTTGATTGCACATGGTCAAGAATTTATCGTGGCTCATGGCGGTCGAGGTGGTCGTGGGAATATCCGTTTTGCAACACCAAAAAATCCTGCGCCTGAAATCTCTGAGAATGGAGAGCCAGGTCAAGAACGTGAGTTGCAACTGGAATTGAAAATCTTAGCAGATGTTGGTCTAGTCGGTTTCCCATCTGTCGGCAAGTCAACTTTGCTCAGTGTCATTACTTCAGCTAAACCCAAAATCGGTGCTTACCACTTTACGACAATTGTCCCTAATTTGGGTATGGTTCGTACACAGTCAGGTGAATCTTTTGCAGTAGCTGACCTTCCAGGTTTGATTGAAGGGGCTAGTCAAGGTGTTGGTCTTGGAACCCAGTTTCTCCGTCATATCGAACGTACACGAGTTATCCTCCATGTCATCGATATGTCAGCTAGCGAAGGACGTGATCCTTACGAGGATTACCTTGCTATCAATAAAGAATTGGAATCCTACAACCTTCGTCTCATGGAACGTCCGCAGATCATCGTAGCCAATAAGATGGATATGCCTGAAAGTCAGGAAAATCTTAAAACTTTCAAGGAAAAGTTAGCAGCAAACTACGACGAGTTTGAGGAACTTCCAGCCATCTTCCCTATTTCTGGATTGACCAAGCAAGGTTTGTCAACTCTTTTGGATGCGACAGCTGAATTGTTAGACAAGACTCCAGAATTTCCAATCTATGATGAGTCTGATATGGAAGAAGAGGCGTACTACGGTTTTCACGAGGAAGAAAAAGCCTTTGAGATTAGTCGTGATGATGATGCGACATGGGTACTTTCTGGTGAAAAACTCATGAAACTCTTTAACATGACCAACTTTGACCGTGACGAATCAGTTATGAAATTTGCCCGCCAGCTTCGTGGTATGGGGGTTGATGAAGCCCTTCGTGCGCGTGGAGCCAAAGATGGTGATTTGGTTCGCATCGGTAAATTTGAGTTTGAATTTGTAGACTAGGAGATTGATATGGGAGATAAACCGATATCATTCCGAGATGCAGATGGAAATTTTGTTTCTGCAGCAGATGTATGGAATGAAAAGAAACTAGAAGAATTGTTTAATCGTCTCAACCCTAAACGTGCCCTTCGATTAGCACGTACAAAGAAAGAAGAAACACAGTCCAAGAAATAAAAAATTCCCGTGATTTTTTGATCACGGGATTTGTGTTATTCACCAAAGAAAAATGGTGGTGCATATTTTTTAAGACTTTCAAAACAAGCTTGCGCTTTTGTAGCATCCTCACAGATAATCATGCAGACATCATCTCCACAAAGCGTTGCAATGACATCTGGAAAGTCCAAGGAATCAATTACAGATCCAAATGATTGAGCTAAACCGGGTAAGGTTTTCAAAATAACTTGGTGTTGGACAGGACGCAACATAACAAGAGCATCTTCCATATAATTTTCAAGACGTTTTTCCCACTTGGAGATAGAGCCTGTATTTAACACGTAGTAAGAATGATCTTCTTCGCGTACTTTTGAAAGGTTCATGGTTTTGATATCGCGTGATAAGGTAGCCTGTGTAACTTGGATATCGTTTTCGGCTAACAAGGCTTGCAATTCCGCTTGGGTATGGATTTTATTTTTTGAAACGAGGGCACGAATAAGTTGGTGTCTGTGTTCAGATTTGTTCATAAGTGTTAATAGCTCCTTTTATGAGGGAATAGTGATAGTAGATTGTGCTAAATCAACAGTCAAGTGATAGTCTGTATTATCTCGAATTGTAATCTCAAAGTCTGTTGTGTAGAGCACTAAGCGGAGAATGTCTCCTTCCTTAAGTTTGTAAATAGTTGGTTGAAGCTCTAGCTTGAAGTCCATCCATTCATTTGGTTGGATTTCTTCGATTGTCAAGAGATCATCTCGGTTTTGAAGATTGAGGTAGCCTTTAGTGATGACACGTTGAGCACTTGGATTGAATGGCAGTTCACAGAGATTTTCTAACATGTGGTAACGACCATTATCAATTGTTCGGACTGATTGAACCGCTGGATAGGGTTGAAGGTACTTCTGTTGTCCTAGTTGGAGGACTTGAGCAGACAATAAGCCCTTGTTTGTACTTGATTTGACACGAAGTTTCAGCTCCACTCGACCATTTAAGTGAATGTCTTGACTTACTGGGAGGTCAATGGTGATCTGATTAGCTTTTCCTTGGTAAAGTTCAGTGTTGAAGGTCAGGTAAGTCTTTCCATAACGTTCAAAATCTTTTTGATCATACTGGTTTTGAATCACCTTTTCTTCAGTTCCAAGTGGGAAAGTATGCAGTTTATTCTGTTTGCCAAAGTCGTCAAGGCTCTGCCATGTTTGCGGTGCAGTATTGTCCTGCCAGATGATAGTAGGGAGTTGATAGCTTGAGTCAAGTCCTAACAATTTCTTACTTAACAAGGCATTCATGGATTCGCGGAAGTCAATGGACTGCCAGTTGTTCACATAGACATGGGCACCATGATGGAAAAAGAGGTGCTTATTGATATGAGTTGGAAGAGCATGAAACATCTGGTAAACATGAAGAGGTTTGACGTTCCAATCCTGGGAACCATGCGTAAAGACGACCTCAGCTTGAACCTTATGAGCATTGCGCAGATAGTTGCGGTCATGCCAAAACTGATTGTAGTCACCAGTCTTGCGATCGAGTTTCTCTTTTACCTTCTCTAAGTCTGCCTGATGAGCTCCATTACCACGAATATAATCACCAGCTAGGAGATTACGGGAGTAGGTCAATTCAGCAAGTGAGTCAAAATCCTCACCTGGATAACCACCTGGGCTAGTCACCAAACCATTTTCCCGATAGTAGTTGTACCATGAGGAAATACCTGCTTCTGCGATGATTACTTCTAAGCCATCAACACCAGTGGTCGCAAGTCCATTGGACATGGTCCCTAGATAGGAAATTCCTGTTGTTGCGACTTTACCGTTTGACCAATCAGCCTTGACTTGACGTTTGCGCGTGTGGTCCGTGAAAGCCCGGCAACGACCATTAAGCCAGTCAATCACGTTTTTATATGCTTCAATTTGATGGTAGTCCCCATTAGTCATGAGACCTTGGGAATCCCTGGTACCAACACCCGATACATAGAGATTGGCAAATCCTCGTGGGAGTAAGTAGTCGTTGAGGGTGTATGAGCTATTGATATGAGCTAACTTTTCTTCAGCTTCAGAGACGAGTTCAGCTTGGCCGAGAGGCTCGACTAAATTCAGCTTAGGCTCCTCAAGCTCAATGGTGTGGGCAGGTTTGACCTCAAGTTCTCCTTCCATTTTGTAGAGAGCTTTATCGCTAGCTTTGACGTTGGTCCCTTGGTGATAAGGGCTGGCAGTCATAACTGAAGGAATCTGTCCATCATAACGCGGGCGAATAATGCTGACCTTGACTAAGTCAGGGAGACTGTCTTTATCAGTATCCACACGACTCTCGACATACACAACTTCACGAATGACATCATGAGTAGAGAAGGTTGCCAAGCTCTTACCGTTAAAGTAGTGATAGTGATTGTCTTCTAAAATGAGTCCGTCACTAACCAGTTGGTCGATGAGCGTATTTCCTTTTTTAGTTCGTGTATTGAGTAACTGATAAAGATTTTCGATGAGATCTCCATAAACAATAGGAAATCCAGTTTCTTTACGGAATTGTTCGGCGTCCTCAAAGTCAACAAGATAGTTAAACCCTAAAAGTTGAAAAACTACCGTGTAGAAAACATCAGCAGTTAAATTACGCTCTGATTGGAAAAAGGTTAATAGATCTGTTTCGTTATCCGCGGCCAAAGTGGATAAGGCATAATCCGTGTTAGAATAAGTGAAAAAACTCCAACGGATGAAGTCTTCAAATTGCTTTTTTAAGGGCAGTTGAGGTGACAATTCCAGACCAAGACTTACTAGTTCATCTAATTGTTGAGAACTAGTGGTAGGAAGATAGCTAAATTGATTAAAACGCATGGTTCTCTCCTTTGAAAACAGACTGAATTTATTATATCAAAAAATAAGGAAAAATGGAATAAATAAACTTTAATGCAAGAAATTTCGTGAAGCGGAATACCTATTTAGTAAGTTATTATAAAATGATGAATAAATACTATAATAAAAAGCCCTTTCTTAGAATTTTTTATATGTGAAATTGCATATAGAGTCTGACTTTATTATACTTTACTTAGTATAAAAATGTCTAAAATGATATTCAAATCCATCTTATAATATTAAAAATTAAAGGGAAGAAAGACGGAGAGGTTGTAAATGCTGATGTTGAAAAGAAAGCATCCGAGTTGCTTCAATATCCAACTTAAAATGGTATAATAGTAGTAAAACGAAAGCAAGGAGGAGAAGAAATGATTGCACAGCTTGACACCAAGACTGTTTATAGTTTTATGGAAAGTGTGATTTCGATTGAAAAATATGTACAAGCGGCTAAAGAGTATGGCTATTCTCACCTTGCTATCATGGATGTGGATAATCTCTATGGGGCTTATCATTTTTTAGAAGTGACTCGAAAATATGGAATCCAACCTTTAATTGGTCTTGAAATGACCTTGATCAAAGATGAGGAGAATATTTCTCTTCGTTTTCTAGCCCTATCCACTAAAGGTTACCAAGAGTTGATGAAGTTATCCACTTTAAAAATGACTGGACGGAAAAATTGGTCTGACTTCACCTCCCACCTCGAAGATGTGGCCATTATTGTTCCCTATTTTAATGGGGTCGAACAACTGGATTTGGGGCATGATTATTTTATCGGTGTAAGTCCAGATACTCCTCAAGAAGTCTTTAACAGACCGATTCTTCCACTCTATCAAGTCAACTCTTTTGAAAAAGAAGATATACAAGTTTTGCAAATCTTGTCGGCAGTCAAGGACAATGTCAGTCTTAGGGAAGTGGATCTGCATTCACAACAGGGAATCTTTCTACCTGCCTCAGATTTAGAAGCTCGGTTTAAAAATCGCTTCCCTCAGGCTCTTGTCAATCTCCAGGGTTTGATAGAGAATGTAAGTTATCAAATCGACCCAAGTTTAAAACTTCCTCGCTTTAATCCTAAAAGACCAGCGGTCGAAGAACTTAGAGAGAGAGCTGAGCAAGGCTTGAGTGACAAGAGGCTAACCTCAGCTATCTATCATGAGCGACTGGATGAGGAATTAGCTGTGATTCATGATATGGGATTTGACGACTATTTTCTTGTAGTTTGGGATTTGCTCCGTTTTGGACGTTCCCAAGGCTACTATATGGGAATGGGGCGTGGGTCTGCTGTTGGTAGTCTGGTGGCTTACTCACTTGATATCACAGGGATTGATCCGGTTGAAAAGAACCTGATTTTCGAGCGCTTTTTAAATCGTGAGCGCTATACCATGCCCGATATCGATATCGATATCCCTGACCTTTATAGGCCAGAGTTCATTCGTTATGTTCGTGATCGCTATGGCAGTCAACACGTGGCACAGATTGTCACTTATTCGACCTTTGGAGCCAAACAAGCAATTCGTGATGTTTTCAAACGCTATGGTGTTCCAGAGTACGAATTAACAAATATTACTAAAAAAATCAGTTTCCGAGATACGCTAACGACGGCCTATGAAAAGAATTTGCAATTTAGGCAGATAATCAATAGCAAGATTGAATACCAAAAAGCTTTTGAGATTGCTCGTAAGATTGAAGGTTATCCTCGTCAGACATCTATCCATGCGGCAGGAGTCGTTATGAGTGACCAAGACTTGACGGACTATATTCCTCTAAAATATGGTGAGGATATGCTCATCACCCAGTATGATGCTCATGGTGTTGAAGCCAATGGACTTCTAAAAATGGATTTCCTAGGATTACGTAACCTGACTTTCGTACAAAAAATGCAAGAATTACTTGCAAAATCAGAGGGCGTACATCTAAAAATCGAAGAGATTGATTTGGAAGACAAAGAAACCTTGGCTCTCTTTGCAGCTGGAAATACGAAAGGTATTTTCCAATTTGAACAATCTGGTGCCATTCGACTCTTAAAACGAGTCAAGCCGCAAGTCTTCGAAGAAGTGGTAGCAACGACATCGCTCAACAGACCAGGGGCAAGCGATTATATTGATAATTTTGTGGCTCGTAAGCATGGTAAAGAAAAGGTGACGGTACTAGATCCTGCCTTGGAGGACATTTTGTCATCAACCTACGGTATTATGCTCTATCAAGAGCAGGTCATGCAGGTGGCTCAGCGCTTTGGAGGATTCAGTCTTGGTAAAGCCGATATTCTCAGACGAGCCATGGGTAAGAAGAATGCTAAAGAAATGCATTTGATGAAGGAAGATTTTATAACAGGAGCTATGAAACTTGGGCATACAGAAGAAAAGGCCAACCAAGTTTTTGCAGTGATGGAAAAGTTTGCAGGCTATGGATTTAACAGATCCCACGCCTATGCCTACTCAGCACTGGCTTTCCAGCTAGCTTATTTCAAGACGCACTATCCTGCTATTTTCTTTCAAGTTATGTTGAATTATTCTAGCAGCGATTACATTGTAGATGCATTGCAGATGGGCTTTGAAGTGGCTCCTTTAGCAATCAATAGTATTCCTTATCACGATAAAATTACCCAGAAAACAATCTATCTTGGTTTGAAAGCTATTAAAGGGATGCCAAGAGATTTTTCTTATTGGATTATTGAAAATCGTCCCTTCTCAAGTATCGAAGATTTCGTCACACGTCTCCCCAAGAATTACAAGAAACTGTCACTTTTGACACCTTTGGTTGAACTAGGTCTCTTTGATGAATTTGATAAGAATCGTCAGAAAATTTTAGTGAATCTGCCAAACTTATTTGTCTTTGTTGAGGAGTTGGGAGGACTCTTTGCGGATACAAACTATAGTTGGACGGAGGCTGATGATTTTACAGAGGCGGAGAAATTTTACAAGGAGCAGGAATTGATTGGGGTTGGTATCAGTGCCCATCCTTTACAAACACTTGCCAAACAAGCTCTTTATCCGACAACGCCCATTTCTATAATCACTGAGGGGAGTCATGTAACTCTTCTAGTTGAAGTGCAAAAAATAAAAGTCATTCGAACTAAGAAGGGCGAGAGTATGGCCTTTCTACAGGTTCATGACGGTAAGTCTCGACTGGATGTGACTGTATTTTCAGATCAGTATCGAAAATACGCTTCCATCTTATCTGAAGGAAAATTCTACTACATCAATGGCAAAGTTCAATCACGAGATGGTCGTCTGCAAATGATTGCACAAGATTTGAAAGAAGCAGTCGCTGAACGATTCTGGATTCAAGTTAAAAATCACGACAATGATAAAGAAATTTCAACTATCTTAGAACAACATAAAGGCTCTATTCCTGTAATTATCAGGTATGTTGAGGAAGAGAAAACCATTGTTTCCTCCCAACATTTTGTAAAAAAAGATCCCCTTTTACAGGAAAAATTAGAGGGAATTGTTATGAAAACGATTTATCGCTAAAAATACGGAAAATAGAAGAATTTTCCAATTAAATGTGGTATAATCAGTAAGAATGTTAAAAGAAAAAGGAGCATAACCAAATGAAACGTATTGCTGTTTTGACCAGTGGTGGAGACGCCCCTGGTATGAATGCTGCTATCCGTGCGGTAGTTCGTCAAGCAATCTCAGAAGGAATGGAAGTATTTGGTATCTACGATGGATACGCAGGTATGGTTGCCGGCGAAATTTATCCACTTGATGCTGCTTCAGTAGGAGACATCATTTCCCGTGGTGGTACTTTCCTTCATTCTGCTCGTTACCCTGAGTTTGCACAACTTGAAGGTCAACTTAAAGGGATTGAGCAGTTGAAAAAACACGGGATCGAAGGTGTTGTTGTAATCGGTGGTGACGGTTCTTATCACGGAGCTATGCGCTTGACGGAGCATGGATTCCCAGCTATCGGTCTGCCTGGCACAATTGATAATGACATCGTAGGTACTGATTTCACAATTGGATTTGATACTGCAGTTACTACTGCAATGGATGCGATTGATAAGATTCGTGATACATCATCAAGTCACCGTCGTACTTTCGTTGTAGAAGTAATGGGACGTAACGCTGGTGATATCGCACTTTGGGCAGGTATTGCAACTGGTGCTGATGAAATCATTATCCCTGAAGAAGGCTTCAAGATGGAAGATATCGTAGCTAGTATCAAAGCTGGTTACGAATGCGGTAAAAAACACAACATCATCGTTTTGGCCGAGGGGGTTATGTCTGCCGATGAATTCGGTAAGAAACTCAAGGAAGCAGGAGATACTAGTGACCTTCGTGTGACTGAGCTTGGACATATCCAACGTGGTGGTTCACCAACTGCTCGTGACCGTGTCTTAGCGTCACGTATGGGAGCACACGCTGTTAAACTTCTCAAACAAGGAATCGGTGGTGTCGCTGTTGGTATCCGAAACGAAAAAATGGTTGAGAATCCAATTCTTGGTACAGCAGAAGAAGGAGCTTTGTTTAGCCTAACAGCTGATGGTAAGATTGTTGTTAACAACCCTCATAAAGCTGATCTTGAACTTTCTGCTTTGAACAAGAGCTTGTCCTAATCAACTTTCATTAATTTGGTAACATGACCATAAAAGGTCGAATTATATAAAGGAGTCACAAAATCATGAATAAACGTGTAAAAATCGTTGCAACTTTGGGTCCTGCGGTAGAAATCCGTGGTGGTAAAAAATTCGGTGATGACGGATACTGGGGAGAAAAACTTGATGTTGAAGCTTCAGCTCAAAATATTGCAAAATTGATTGAAGCAGGAGCGAACACTTTCCGTTTCAACTTCTCACACGGTGACCACCAAGAACAAGGTGAGCGTATGGCAACTGTTAAACTTGCTGAAAAAATTGCAGGTAAAAAAGTTGGTTTCCTTCTTGATACTAAAGGACCTGAAATCCGTACTGAATTATTCGAAGGTGACGCAAAAGAGTACTCTTACAAAACTGGTGAAAAAATCCGTGTTGCAACTAAACAAGGAATCAAATCAACTCGCGATGTGATTGCTTTAAACGTTGCTGGTGCTCTTGACATCTATGATGACGTTGAGATTGGAAAACAAGTGCTTGTTGACGACGGAAAACTTGGTCTTCGCGTAATTGGTAAGGATGACTCAACTCGTGAATTTGAAGTAGAAGTTGAAAATGACGGCATCATTGCTAAGCAAAAAGGTGTAAACATCCCGAATACTAAGATTCCTTTCCCAGCACTTGCTGAACGTGATAACGATGATATACGTTTCGGTCTTGAGCAAGGTATTAACTTCATCGCGATCTCATTCGTCCGTACTGCAAAAGACGTAAACGAAGTTCGTGCAATCTGTGAAGAAACTGGAAACGGGCATGTTCAATTGTTCGCGAAAATCGAAAACCAACAAGGTATTGATAACTTGGATGAAATCCTTGAAGTAGCTGATGGTATCATGATTGCTCGTGGTGACATGGGTATTGAAGTACCATTCGAAATGGTTCCAGTTTACCAAAAAATGATTATCACAAAGGTAAATGCAGCTGGTAAAGTCGCTATCACAGCAACAAACATGCTTGAAACCATGACTGAAAAACCACGTGCAACGCGTTCAGAAGTATCAGACGTGTTTAACGCTGTTATCGACGGAACCGACGCTACAATGCTTTCAGGTGAGTCTGCAAATGGTAAATATCCACTTGAGTCAGTTACTACGATGGCAACTATTGACAAGAATGCTCAAACCCTTTTGAAAGAATACGGTCGCTTGTCGTTTGTTAACTTGCCACGTAATTCTAAGACTGAGGTTATGGCTTCAGCTGTTAAGGATGCGACAAATTCTATGAATATCAAGTTGGTGGTTACTCTTACTAAGACAGGTCACACTGCTCGTTTGATTTCTAAATACCGTCCAGATGCTGATATCTTGGCAATCACTTTCGATGAATTGACTCAGCGTGGTTTGATGCTTAACTGGGGAGTTATTCCAGTAACAACTGATCGCCCATCAAACACTGATGATATGTTTGATCTCGCTGAAAGAATTGCAGTTGAGCAAGGTTTGGTAGAATCTGGTGATGATATTGTTATCGTTGCAGGTGTACCACTTGGCGAAGCTATCCGTACAAACACAATGCGTATCCGTACAGTACGTTAATCTAACATTACAAAGCCTGTCATATCAAGCTTTATCGCTTGTGTGATAGGTCTTTTTTTATCAAAATGGGATTGTATTTAATAAATAGGAATGGGAAAAAAACGAAAATTATGGTATAATAGAATGAAAAGACCTTTTTAGTAAATTTTGAAAGAGTAAAACATGAGAAAAATTGTCATCAATGGTAGACGTCCATTGCAAGGTGAGATCACTATTAGTGGTGCTAAAAATAGTGTTGTAGCACTTATTCCAGCTATTATCTTATCAGATGATATTGTCACTTTAGATTGTGTTCCAGATATTTCAGACGTTGCTAGTCTTGTCGAAATCATGGAGATTATGGGGGCAACTGTTAAGCGTTATGACGACGTCTTGGAGATTGATCCAAGAGGCGTTCAAAACATTCCTATGCCTTATGGCAAGATTAATAGCTTGCGTGCTTCTTATTATTTCTACGGAAGTCTTTTAGGTCGCTTTGGTGAAGCTACAGTTGGACTTCCTGGTGGATGTGATCTGGGGCCTCGTCCGATTGATCTTCACTTAAAAGCCTTTGAGGCCATGGGTGCTAAAGTTAGCTATGAGGGAGATAATATGAATTTATCTGCCCAAGGTAAGGGACTTCATGGCGCAAGTATTTACATGGATACCGTCAGCGTTGGTGCAACGATTAACACCATGATTGCTGCGGTCAAAGCTAAGGGGCGTACTGTCATTGAAAATGCGGCTCGAGAACCGGAAATTATCGATGTTGCTACCCTTTTGAACAATATGGGCGCTCACATTCGTGGTGCAGGGACTGATATTATCATTATTGATGGTGTTGAGAAACTTCATGGAACGCGTCACCAAGTCATTCCAGACCGTATCGAAGCTGGAACCTATATTTCACTTGCTGCAGCGGTAGGAAAAGGAATCCGTATTAACAACGTTCTCTATGAGCACTTAGAAGGTTTTATCGCCAAACTAGAGGAAATGGGCGTTCATATGACGGTCTCAGAAGACAGTATCTTCGTTGAAGAGCAGTCTGATTTGAAGGCCATCAATATCAAAACAGCTCCTTATCCTGGATTTGCAACTGATTTGCAACAGCCAATAACTCCGCTATTGCTGACTGCTCAAGGTCGTGGAACCATTATTGATACGATTTATGAAAAACGTGTTAACCATGTTTTTGAATTAGCAAAAATGGATGCGGATATTACGACTACAAATGATCATATTATCTACAATGGTGGTCGTAGATTGCACGGGGCAAGCGTAAAAGCTACAGACTTGCGAGCTGGTGCAGCGCTTGTTATTGCTGGCTTGATGGCTGAAGGTAAAACTGAAATTACAAATATTGAGTTTATCTTGCGTGGCTACTCAGATATTATTGAGAAATTACGTAGTCTCGGAGCGGATATTACACTCGTTGAAGACTAAACCGTTGAGGTGATTATGAATATTTGGACCAAATTAGCAATGTTTTCTTTTTTTGAAACGGAGCGCTTGTATTTGCGTCCTTTCTTTTTTAGTGACAGTCAAGCATTTTACGAGATTGCTTCCAATCCTGAAAATTTGCAGTTTATTTTTCCTAGTCAATCAAGTTTAGAGGAAAGTCAATACGCGCTTGCCAACTATTTTATGAAGGCTCCTCTAGGTGTTTGGGCAATTTGTCTCCAAGGAAATCAGGAAATGATTGGCTCTATTAAATTTGAAAAGATTGATGAAATCAAAAAAGAAGCAGAAATTGGTTATTTCTTAAAAAAAGATTCTTGGTCACAAGGTTATATGACAGAAGTAGTTACCAAACTTTGTCAGCTTTCCTTTGAAGAATTTGGTTTAAAACAATTATCCATCATCACTCATCTGGAGAATCAGGCTAGTCAAAAAGTAGCCTTAAAATCGGGATTTAGTCTCGTCCGACAGTTTAAGGGGAGCGACCGCTATACACGAAAAATGAGAGACTATCTTGAATTTCGATATATAAAAGGAGAATTCAATGAGTAAACACCAGGAAATCTTGTCCTATCTGGAAGAGTTGCCAATTGGGAAAAGAGTTAGTGTTCGCAGTATCTCTAATCATCTAGGTGTTAGTGATGGAACCGCCTACCGAGCTATCAAAGAAGCTGAAAATCGTGGCATCGTTGAAACTCGACCACGTAGTGGAACCATACGAGTTAAGCCAAAAAAAGTGGCTATTGAACGGCTAACCTATGCTGAAATTGCTGAAGTCACCTCCTCTGAAGTTTTAGCCGGCCAGGAAGGGCTAGAGAGAGAGTTTAGCAAATTTTCCATTGGGGCCATGACAGAGCAGAATATACTGTCCTATCTCCATGATGGTGGTCTTGTGATCGTAGGTGACCGTACTCGTATTCAACTTCTAGCCTTGGAAAATGAAAATGCGGTCCTCGTTACAGGTGGTTTTCATGTTCAGGATGATGTTCTTGAGTTGGCCAATAAAAAAAATATTCCAGTCCTGAGAAGTAAACATGATACTTTTACAGTAGCAACCATGATTAACAAGGCCCTTTCAAATGTTCAAATCAAAACTGATATTCTGACAGTTGAAAAGCTCTATCGTCCCAGTCATGAGTATGGTTTTTTGAGAGAAACAGATACAGTCAAAGACTATCTAGACTTAGTTCGTAAGAACAGAAGTAGCCGTTTTCCAGTCGTTAACCAACACCAAGTGGTTGTTGGGGTTGTTACTATGCGTGACGCAGGAGACAAGTCTCCCAGCACGACGATTGACAAGGTGATGACGCGCAGTATCTTCGTAACAGGTTTAGCGACCAATATTGCCAATGTCAGCCAACGAATGATAGCTGAAGACTTTGAGATGGTTCCCGTTGTTCGAAGTAACCAGACTCTACTTGGGGTCGTAACTCGAAGAGATGTCATGGAAAAAATGAGCCGTTCTCAAGTATCAGCTTTGCCAACTTTTTCAGAGCAAATCGGGCAAAAACTTTCTTATCATCATGATGAAGTCGTCATTACTGTTGAGCCCTTCATGTTGGAGAAAAATGGGGTCCTTGCTAATGGAGTCTTGGCTGAAATCCTCAACCACATGACACAAGACCTAGTTGTGAATAGCGGACGTAATCTCATCATTGAACAGATGTTGATTTATTTCTTGCAGGCTGTACAGATAGATGATACTTTGCGGATTCAGGCTCGTATTATTCACCACACGAGACGCTCAGCCATTATTGATTATGATATTTATCATGGTCATCAGATTGTTTCAAAAGCAAATGTTACGGTTAAAATTAATTAGAATCTAGGAGAAAAAATGATAACTTTAAAATCAGCACGTGAAATCGAAGCCATGGACAAGGCTGGTGATTTCCTAGCAAGTATCCATATCGGCTTACGTGATTTGATTAAGCCAGGCGTAGATATGTGGGAAGTTGAAGAGTACGTTCGTCGACGTTGTAAAGAGGAAAATTTCCTTCCTCTACAGATTGGCGTGGATGGCGCAGTTATGGATTATCCCTATGCTACTTGTTGCTCTCTCAACGACGAAGTTGCTCATGCTTTTCCACGTCATTACATCTTGAAAGATGGTGATTTGCTCAAGGTAGACATGGTACTGGGTGGTCCGATTGCCAAATCCGACCTCAATGTATCTAAACTCAACTTCAACAATGTTGAGCAAATGAAAAAATACACCCAAAGTTATACTGGTGGTTTAGCTGACTCATGTTGGGCTTATGCAGTTGGTACACCGTCTGAAAAAGTGAAAAACTTGATGGACGTGACCAAGGAAGCTATGTACAGAGGGATTGAGCAAGCAGTTGTTGGAAATCGTATCGGAGATATCGGTGCAGCGATTCAAGAATACGCTGAAAGTCGTGGTTATGGTGTCGTGCGTGATTTGGTTGGTCACGGAGTTGGTCCAACTATGCATGAAGAGCCAATGGTTCCTAACTACGGTATTGCAGGCCGTGGACTCCGTCTCCGTGAAGGAATGGTACTAACTATTGAACCCATGATCAATACTGGTGACTGGGAAATCGATACAGATATGAAGACCGGCTGGGCTCATAAGACTATTGATGGTGGCCTATCTTGCCAATATGAACACCAGTTCGTAATTACCAAAGATGGACCTGTTATCTTGACCAGTCAAGGTGAAGAAGGAACTTATTAGAACGATAAAAGGGAGCTTAGCTCCTTTTTTTGTGTCAAATGTAGATAAAATAAACAAGCGTAGCAAACTTCTTACAATTTTTTTCTTTTGTAGTAAAATAGGATTAGAATTTTGAGAAAGTAGGTAATTCGTTGGAGTCGATTATATTTCTAGTATCCGTTTTTTTAGCAGGTATCCTGTCCTTCTTTTCACCCTGCATCTTTCCTTTGCTACCTGTCTATGCTGGTATTTTACTGGATGATCAGGGAAATTCGAAAAGCTTTCGCTTTTTTGGAAGAGACGTTGCATGGTCAGGCTTAATTCGGACCTTGTGCTTTATTGCAGGAATCTCCCTAATTTTCTTTATTTTAGGATTTGGAGCTGGATTCCTAGGGCACATGCTCTATGCAGACTGGTTTCGTTATGCTATGGGGACAGTCATTATTCTTTTAGGGCTTCACCAGATGGAAATCTTGCATTTCAATAAACTGGAGGTTCAAAAGACAGTCACCTTCAAACAATCAAAGTCTAATCACTATCTGTCAGCCTTTTTACTTGGGATAACCTTTAGTTTTGGTTGGACCCCTTGTATCGGACCAGTATTAAGTTCGGTCTTAGCTCTAGCGGCTTCAGGAGGGAGTGGTGCTTGGCAAGGAGCCATACTAACCTTAGTGTACACATTGGGGATGGCTCTTCCTTTCCTTGTTTTGGCCTTAGCTTCGGGCTGGATTATGCCCTATTTTAGTAAATTAAAACCCCATATGATTCTACTAAAGAAAATCGGGGGAGCCTTGATTATTTTGATGGGATTATTATTAATGCTAGGGCAGTTAAATGCCTTGTCAGGAATTCTTGGATAAAAGGAGAAAAAGATGAAAAAAGTTATTTTTACAGGATTGAGTATTATGTCTCTATTTCTATTGATTGCCTGTGGTGAAAAAGAAACCAAACAGACAAGCAGTCCAAAACAACCTGCTGTACAACAAATCGCAGTGGGTAAGGATGCGCCAGACTTTACCTTGCAGTCTATGGATGGCAAAGAAGTGAAGTTATCAGACTATAAAGGGAAAAAGGTCTATTTGAAATTCTGGGCATCTTGGTGTGGACCATGTAAAAAAAGCATGCCTGAGCTGATCGAATTAGCTGCCAAACAAGATCGAGACTTTGAAATCTTGAGTGTCATTGCACCAGGTCTACAAGGTGAAAAAACAGTTCAAGACTTTCCAAAATGGTTTCAAGAACAAGGCTACAAGGATATACCAGTTTTGTATGATACCCAAGCAACCGCCTTTCAAGCCTACCAAATTCGTAGTATTCCAACGGAATACTTGATTGACAGTCAAGGTAAAATCGGGAAAATTCAGTTCGGTGCTATTAGCAATGCAGATGCGGAAGCAGCATTTAAAGAAATGGAATAAAATAAAGAAAAAATCGCGATTGTTCGCGATTTTTTTATAGTTTTTCATTGATAAAGCGGATAAATTGATTCCACCAAACCTTCAAAAAGAAGGCTTTTTCTACTTTCTTTTCAGCGACCATTTCAAAAGAAGGTTTTTCAGAAGTGAGATAACCTTGACCGACCAAATCCTGATCGTCATAGGTTAGAGTACCGACAACCTTGCCTTCTTCCAGTGGGGCTATTTCTGATTTTGGTATGAATTGAAGAGCTGATGTTGTTTCACTTCCAACTCGTTGGACGATTGCAATATCTGACTTAGCAATTGCAGCTACCTTATCTTCTTTCCCATCAAGGACTGTCACTTTGCTATCTTTATAGGTTTCGCCTTTCTGAACGACAGTTTTTAAAGCAAAGTTCGCAGAAACATAATCTAAAAGTGAAGAAGTTGCAGTAAAACGTGCATAAGGGTTGCTATCTTGTTGGTCTGCATTTAAAACAACCGTAATGATACGCATTCCTTTTTCAACGGTTGTTCCAACGAAAGAAGCACCAGCTTTGTCGGTAGTACCTGTTTTCAAACCGTCGACACCACCACGATAGGCTGGCATTCCTTCCAACATATAGTTGGTTGAGTGGATTTCAAGTCCAGCAAAAGTAGAAGTTGGCTTTTTGGTGATTTCCAAAACTTGAGGATAATCTCGGATGAGGTTACGAGCGACTATTGCAACGTCGTAGGCACTCAACTTGTTTTCATCATCTTTTTTAGAACCGGGATAGATATTATCACCAAGGGTCTCATTATTTAAACCAGTTGTATTTACAATAGTTGCATCTTGAATTCCCCATTCAAGAAGTTTAGCCCTCATTTTATCAACGAAATCTTTCTCAGAACCAGCAATTTTTTCTGCTAGCGCAATCGCAGCGCTGTTTGCACTGGATACCATTGTAGCCTCTAATAATTGTTCAACAGTATAATTTCGAGCTTCCATAGGGACGTTACTCGCCTCAGAATTGGTTGTAAGTTTGTAAGGATAGTCCGAAATATCGACAGGTGTAGATAGGCTGATAGTTCCTTGTTCCAGAGCTTCATAGACCAAATAGACTGTAACAAGTTTGGTAATAGAAGCAATTTCTACAGGCTGATTTGCATCTTTCTCGTAGAGGATTTTTCCAGTTGTAGCCTCGACAGCAATGGCATGTTTAGCAGCAACATCAAACTCCTGAGCAGAAACAGTAGAAACTGTTCCAAAAACAAAAAGTGTTATAAAAGATAGAATTATTTTTTTCATATTAGCTTTATTTTATCATAAAGAAAAAAAATATTCTCGCTTTTATACTAAAGCCATCTTATCTTTTGAAGAAATATGATAAAATAAATAGAGGAGGATGCCTATGTTCCGTAGAAACAAATTATTTTTTTGGACAGCTGAAATTTTATTATTAACACTGATTTTCTATCTTTGGAGAGAAATGGGGGCCATCATTACTCCCTTCGTGACGGTTGTGAATACCATCATGATTCCATTTTTGTTAGGTGGATTTTTTTACTACATTACCAATCCAATCGTTACCTTTTTGGAAAAGAGATGTAAGATTAATCGTCTAATTGGTGTCTTGGTCACTCTCTGTGCTTTAATTGGTGCCATCGTTGTAGGGGTCGTCTATCTCTTGCCGATTCTGATTAATCAGTTGACTAGCTTGATTATTTCTAGTCAAAATATCTATAGTAGATTGCAGGATTTGGTTATTGATTTGTCGATGAACCCTATTTTCCAGAATATCGATATTCAACAAACAATTCAACAGTTAAATCTCTCCTATGTGGATATCCTACAGAATATTCTTAATAGCGTCAGCAATAGTTTAGGAAGTGTTCTTTCAGCCTTGTTTAGTACAGTTCTGATTCTCATTATGACCCCTGTATTCTTGATTTATTTCTTGTTGGATGGTCATAAGTTGCTACCAATGTTGGAACGTACTGTCTTAAAACATGACAAATTGAATCTTTCTAGCCTTTTAACCAATCTCAATACAACCATAGCGCGCTATATCAGTGGAATTGCGATTGATGCTGTTATTATCGGATGTTTAGCCTATATTGGTTATAGCGTTATCGGATTAAAGTACGCTCTTGTTTTTGCTATTTTCTCTGGAATCGCAAATTTAATTCCTTATGTTGGTCCAAGTATTGGCTTGATTCCAATGGTGATTGCCAATGTGTTCACGGATCCTCATCGTATGTTGATTGCGGTTGCTTATATGCTTATTATTCAGCAAATCGATGGAAATGTTCTCTATCCACGTATCGTTGGAGGGGTTATGAAAGTGCATCCGATTACGATTTTGGTGCTCCTCTTACTGTCAAGTAATATCTACGGCGTCATAGGGATGATTGTAGCAGTGCCAACCTATTCTATTCTCAAAGAAATCACTAAGTTCTTGGCGAAATTATATGAAAATCATAAGGAAGCTAAAGAACTGGAAAAATCAGAATCCATTTAGAATCAGGGGAACCTGATTTTTTTGTGAGCATAATACCGCTAGAATGAAATAAGCTTGAATTGTATAAAGAAGCAGAAGAACAGCACTTTGTAAGATTCAGATTAATTCATAAAATATGTGTAAAACACTTGCAATTTAGCAGAAATTTGATAAAATAGTAAGGAAAGTTAGACTGTATTGCCTACTGTCTATCTATAAAATATATTTTATTGGAGGCTTTTACTCAAATGGCAAAAGAAAAATACGATCGTAGTAAACCACACGTTAACATTGGTACTATCGGACACGTTGACCACGGTAAAACTACTTTGACTGCAGCTATCACAACTGTTTTGGCACGTCGCTTGCCTTCAGCAGTTAACCAACCTAAAGACTATGCGTCTATCGATGCTGCTCCAGAAGAACGCGAACGCGGTATCACTATCAACACTGCGCACGTTGAGTATGAAACTGCAAAACGTCACTATGCTCACATCGACGCTCCAGGACACGCGGACTACGTTAAAAACATGATCACTGGTGCCGCTCAAATGGACGGAGCTATCCTTGTAGTAGCTTCAACTGACGGACCAATGCCACAAACTCGTGAACACATCCTTCTTTCACGTCAAGTTGGTGTTAAACACCTTATCGTCTTCATGAACAAAATTGACTTGGTAGACGACGAAGAATTGCTTGAATTGGTTGAAATGGAAATCCGTGACCTCTTGTCAGAATACGACTTCCCAGGCGACGATCTTCCAGTTATCCAAGGTTCAGCTCTTAAAGCACTTGAAGGTGATACTAAATATGAAGACATCATCATGGAATTGATGGATACTGTTGATGAGTACATCCCAGAACCAGAACGTGATACAGATAAACCATTGCTTCTCCCAGTCGAAGACGTATTCTCAATCACTGGACGTGGTACTGTTGCTTCAGGACGTATCGACCGCGGTACTGTTCGTGTCAACGACGAAATCGAAATCGTTGGTATCAAAGACGAAACTAAAAAAGCAGTTGTTACTGGTGTTGAAATGTTCCGTAAACAACTTGATGAAGGTCTTGCCGGAGATAACGTAGGTGTACTTCTTCGTGGTATTCAACGTGACGAAATCGAACGTGGACAAGTTATCGCTAAACCAGGTTCAATCAATCCACACACTAAATTCAAGGGTGAAGTCTACATCCTTACTAAAGAAGAAGGTGGACGTCACACTCCATTCTTCAACAACTACCGCCCACAATTCTACTTCCGTACTACTGACGTTACAGGTTCAATCGAACTTCCAGCAGGTACTGAAATGGTAATGCCTGGTGATAACGTGACTATCGACGTTGAGTTGATCCACCCAATCGCCGTAGAACAAGGTACTACATTCTCTATCCGTGAGGGTGGACGTACTGTTGGTTCAGGTATGGTTACAGAAATCGAAGCTTAATTCGATTAAGTTCCCAGAAGAACAATTATTTAAGTCAGACACTAAAAGAATCTTGCCTTGCAAGGTTCTTTTTTTGTTCTTGATCTATTTAAAGTGCTCCTACTCTAGCAGTATAATCGTTTTTTTGGTATAATAAAGGTTATGGAAATCGAAAAAACCAATCGTATGAATGCGCTTTTTGAATTTTATGCTGCGCTTTTGACAGACAAGCAGATGAACTATATTGAACTCTACTATGCTGATGACTACAGTCTTGCTGAGATTGCTGAAGAGTTCGGTGTCAGTCGTCAAGCTGTTTATGATAATATCAAGCGGACGGAAAAGATTCTAGAAGATTATGAGATGAAACTGCACATGTATTCGGACTACATTGTCCGCAGTCAGATTTTTGACCAGATCTTGGAGCGTTATCCTAAGGATGACTTTCTGCAGGAGCAGATAGAAGTTTTAACAAGCATTGATAATAGAGAATAAGAGGAAGAAAAATGGCATTTGAAAGTTTAACAGAACGTTTACAGAACGTCTTTAAAAATCTACGTAAAAAAGGAAAAATTTCTGAGGCTGATGTCCAGGAAGCAACCAAAGAGATTCGCTTGGCCTTGCTTGAAGCCGACGTTGCCTTGCCTGTTGTGAAGGACTTTATCAAGAAAGTGCGTGAGCGTGCAGTTGGACATGAAGTTATTGATACCCTTAATCCTGCACAACAGATTATCAAAATCGTTGATGAGGAACTGACAGCTGTTTTAGGTTCTGATACGGCAGAAATTATCAAGTCACCCAAAATTCCAACTATTATCATGATGGTCGGTTTGCAGGGGGCTGGTAAAACAACCTTTGCCGGTAAATTGGCTAACAAACTCAAGAAGGAAGAAAATGCCCGTCCATTGATGATTGCAGCGGATATCTATCGTCCAGCAGCCATCGATCAGTTGAAAACACTTGGACAACAAATCGATGTCCCTGTTTTTGCACTTGGAACAGAAGTGCCAGCTGTTGAGATTGTTCGTCAAGGTTTGGAGCAAGCACAAGCCAATCATAACGACTATGTCTTGATCGATACGGCAGGTCGTTTACAGATTGATGAGCTCCTAATGGATGAGCTTCGTGACGTAAAAGCATTGGCCCAACCAAACGAAATTCTACTCGTAGTGGACGCCATGATTGGTCAAGAAGCGGCTAATGTTGCCCGTGAGTTTAATGCTCAGTTAGAAGTGACTGGTGTTATCCTTACCAAGATTGATGGGGATACTCGTGGTGGTGCGGCTTTGTCTGTTCGCCACATCACTGGTAAACCTATCAAGTTCACTGGTACGGGTGAAAAGATTACAGATATCGAAACCTTCCACCCAGACCGTATGTCAAGCCGTATCCTTGGCATGGGGGATATGCTGACATTGATTGAGAAAGCTTCTCAGGAATACGATGAGCAGAAGGCCCTTGAAATGGCTGAAAAGATGCGTGAAAACACCTTTGATTTCAATGATTTCATTGATCAATTGGATCAGGTGCAAAACATGGGGCCAATGGAAGACTTGCTCAAGATGATTCCAGGTATGGCTAACAACCCTGCCCTTCAAAATATGAAGGTGGATGAGCGCCAGATTGCGCGCAAACGTGCCATTGTGTCTTCTATGACACCTGAAGAACGTGAAAACCCTGATTTGTTAAATCCAAGTCGTCGCCGTCGTATTGCTGCAGGTTCTGGAAATACATTTGTCGAAGTCAATAAATTCATCAAGGACTTTAACCAGGCCAAACAGCTCATGCAAGGTGTCATGTCTGGTGATATGAACAAGATGATGAAACAAATGGGCATCAATCCAAATAACCTCCCTAAAAATATGCCAAATATGGGAGGAATGGATATGTCTGCCCTTGAAGGAATGATGGGGCAAGGTGGAATGCCCGATATGTCAGCTCTCGGAGGAGCAGGCATGCCAGATATGACCCAGATGTTTGGTGGCGGACTTAAAGGTAAAATTGGCGAATTCGCCATGAAACAGTCTATGAAACGCATGGCCAACAAAATGAAAAAAGCGAAGAAGAAACGCAAATAAAAAAAGGAAAGCAGAAATGCTTTCCCTACATATAAAAAAGAACTCTGAATCAGATTCAGAGTTCTTTTTAAGCGCGATTGGCCTATTCCCACTCAACGGTTGCTGGTGGTTTACTTGTAATATCGTAGACGATGCGGTTAACGTGGTCAACTTCGTTTACGATACGTACAGAAATCTTTTGAAGGACTTCCCAAGGAATCTTGGCAAAGTCAGCTGTCATCCCATCGATAGAAGTGATAGCACGAATGGCAATCGTGTAGTCATAAGTACGACCATCACCCATAACACCGACTGAACGAACGCCTGTGTTGACAGTGAAGTATTGCCAGATATCGCGGTCAAGACCAGCTTTAGCGATTTCTTCACGAAGGATAGCATCAGACTCACGAACAGTTTCTAGTTTTTCTTCAGTGATTTCACCCATGACACGGATAGCAAGACCTGGTCCTGGGAATGGTTGGCGCCATACGATGTGGTCTGGCATACCAAGCTCTGTACCAAGGGCACGAACTTCGTCTTTATAAAGAGTGTTCAATGGTTCAATCAATTCAAACTGCATGTCTTCTGGTAGACCACCAACGTTGTGGTGTGACTTGATGGTTTGAGCAGTATCAGTTCCAGACTCAATCACGTCAGTATAAAGCGTTCCCTGAGCAAGGAATTTTACATCTTTTAGCTTTCTTGCTTCGTCATCAAAGACATAAACAAACTCGTTACCGATGATTTTACGTTTTTGTTCAGGATCAGAAATGCCAGCAAGTTTATCAAGGAATCGTTTAGCAGCATCTGCTTTAACGATATTCAAACCAAACTTACCACCAAGCATGTCCATAACTTGGTCTGCTTCCCCTTTACGGAGAAGACCGTGGTCTACAAAGATACAGATTAATTGATCACCGATTGCTTTTTGAAGAAGAACCCCAACAACAGAAGAGTCAACACCACCTGATAGACCTAGAAGAACACGCTTGTCACCTACAGTTTCACGGATTTTCTTGATCTGCATGTCGATGAAGTTGTCCATTGACCAGTCGCCTTTAGCCTTACAGATGTTAAGGGCAAAGTTGCGAAGGATATCATTTCCGTATACAGAATGGCGCACTTCTGGGTGGAATTGGATACCATAGATGTGCTTGTCAGGGTTTTCAATAGCTGCATAAGGGCAGTCGGCAGAAGTACCTGTACGAACAAAGTCAGCAGGAATCTCAGTAACCGCATCACCGTGGCTCATCAAAACAATCTGTTCTTCAGGAGTCCCTTCAAAGAGGGCAGAAGTGGTATGAGTAAGTGGTGATTGGCCATACTCGCGGTTACCAGCATCACCTGCAGGAACAACTTTTCCTCCAAGCTTATGAGTTAAAAGTTGCATACCGTAGCAGATTCCCAAAATTGGAATGCCAAGTTCAAAAATTTCTGGGTCAATATCAAATGAACCATCTTCGTATACAGAGTTTGGTCCACCAGAGAGGATGATCCCTACAGGGTTAATCGCACGAACCTCTGCAGCTGAGATTTTGTGACTTTTTAGCTCTGAAAAAACACCAATTTCACGAATACGGCGTGAAATCAGCTGGTTGTATTGGCTACCATAGTCCAGCACAATGATCTTTTCGACATCTTGCAAATCAGTTGAAATGTTGCTCATCTTTTTCCTTTCTCAAAAGAAATATCTTTTTCAATATTCTATCACAAATGAGAGCGAATTACCAACTAAACAAGGCAAAGTTTGACTTTTCCTAATTAAATACGGTACAATAGAGAAAATAAAGAAAAGAAGTGAAAAGCATGTTACCAGCTTATATGAAAATCCACGATCAGATAAAAAAAGATATCGACAAGCATCGTTGGATGATAGGAGAAAGGCTTCCTAGTGAACGGGATCTTGCAGACCAGTTTCAAGTTAGCCGGATGACATTACGCCAGGCTATCTCTCTCTTGGTTGAGGAGGGAGTTTTGGAGCGTCGTGTAGGAAGCGGAACCTTTGTTTCTAGTACTCGAGTTCAAGAAAAAATGCGGGGCACCACTAGTTTTACGGAGATTGTCAAAGCTCAAGGAAAAGTTCCTTCTAGTCAGCTGATTTCTTATAGGAGAACCATTCCCAACGAGCAGGAAGTGGCAAAACTTGGGATTTCACCAACTGATAATATCATTCGTATGGAACGGGTGCGTTACGCTGACCAAGTTCCGCTAGTCTATGAAGTCGCATCCATTCCTGAGAAATTCATTAAGGATTTCAAAAAAGAAGAAATCACCAGTCACTTCTTTCAAACCTTGCAGCAACATGGCTACCGTATTGGCAAATCCCAACAGACCATTTATGCGAGATTGGCTAAGGAAAAGATTGCCCATTACTTAGAAGTCGAAAAAGGGCATGCTATTTTAGCCTTGACTCAGGTTTCCTATCTCGATGATGGGACAGCTTTCGAATATGTAAAGAGTCAATACGTGGGTGAACGCTTTGAATTTTATCTTGAAAATAACTAGTTTAGAAAGGCTAGTTTTTTGTTTTCTTAAAAGATTAGAATTGTCAAAACAATCTGTCTAGGCTTGATTTTATCTATTATTTACTATAAAATGAGAAGGAAAAACGTCAAACTTTTATATTGCAAATAGGAGAAAATATGACAAAAACATTAAAACGTCCTGAGGTTTTATCGCCTGCAGGGACTTTAGAGAAGCTAAAAGTGGCTGTTCGGTATGGAGCTGATGCTGTTTTTATAGGTGGACAAGCTTATGGTCTTCGTAGCCGTGCAGGAAACTTCACCTTTGAACAGATGGAAGAAGGTGTGCAGTTCGCTGCCAAGTATGGTGCCAAGGTCTATGTAGCTGCCAACATGGTTATGCACGAAGGAAACGAAGCTGGGGCTGGCGAGTGGTTCCGTAAGTTGCGAGACATTGGGATTGCGGCAGTTATCGTGTCAGATCCGGCCTTGATCATGATTGCAGCAACTGAAGCGCCAGGTCTTGAAATTCACCTCTCTACTCAAGCCAGTGCGACGAACTATGAAACGCTTGAGTTCTGGAAAGAACTAGGATTGACACGTGTGGTTTTGGCCCGTGAGGTTTCAATGGAAGAATTGGCAGAAATTCGCAAACGTACAGATGTAGAAATTGAAGCCTTTGTCCATGGAGCCATGTGTATTTCCTACTCAGGACGCTGCACTCTCTCAAACCACATGAGTATGCGTGATGCCAACCGTGGGGGCTGTTCTCAGTCTTGCCGTTGGAAATACGACCTTTACGACATGCCTTTTGGTCAAGAACGTAAGAGTCTTAAAGGTGAAATTCCAGAAGAATTTTCAATGTCAGCCGTTGACATGTCCATGATTGACCATATTCCAGATATGATTGAAAATGGTGTAGATAGTCTAAAAATTGAAGGTCGTATGAAGTCAATCCACTATGTTTCAACAGTAACTAACTGTTACAAGGCGGCTGTGGATGCTTACCTTGAAAGCCCAGAAAAATTTGAAGCTATCAAACAAGACTTGGTAGATGAGATGTGGAAGGTTGCCCAACGTGAATTGGCAACAGGTTTCTACTATAGCACACCTACAGAAAATGAACAGTTGTTTGGTGCACGTCGTAAAATCCCTGAATACAAGTTTGTCGCTGAGGTGGTTTCTTATGATGATGCAACCCAGACAGCAACCATTCGTCAACGAAATGTCATCAACGAAGGCGATCAAGTTGAGTTTTATGGACCAGGTTTCCGTCATTTTGAAACCTATATCGAAAATCTTCACGATTCTAAAGGCAATAAAATCGACCGTGCTCCAAATCCAATGGAACTCTTGACCATTAAGGTTCCTCAACCTGTGCAAGCTGGGGATATGGTTCGAGCTCTCAAAGAAGGTCTTATCAATCTCTATAAGGAAGACGGGACAAGTGTCACAGTTCGTGCCTAGATAAGGAAAAGGGAATGATTCAAGCACAAGGTTTATTAGTAGATGATGAAGGCAGATGTGTTCATTATCATAGTGAAAAGGATATTGTTTCCCTCCAGTGCTATGAGTGTAAAAAATACTATGCTTGCTATCAGTGCCACGATGCTATAGAAACGCATTTGTTTTCACCTTACCCCTTGACGCTTGCGGAGGATCGACCGATTTTATGTGGGGCTTGTATGAGGACAATAACATTTCAAGAATATCAAAAACAAATAGCCTGCCCTTATTGCAAATCTCCATTTAATCCAGGGTGTAAACAACACTATTCCTACTATTTCAAATAAAATGAATCTATCCAAGTTCTAAACTTGGATTTTTCAATTTATTTCGGAAAATATAGAGAAAGTGGAAACACATTTCATCATAAAATGAGAAACTTATCTATACAGTGGTATAAAAATAGCAAAAATAAAAATAAATCATCTGAAACGCTTCCAACGTAAGTAAAAAGTTGACAAAAACAAATTTTAGGACTAAACTAAGTAAGTAAATTTTAAATAAAAGGAGAATTCATCATGAATTTAACATTTTTCGGTCTATGTCTTGCCTGTATGGGTGTATCTCTTGCAGAAGGATTTTTGATGAACGGTTTGTTCAAGTCTGCAGCACGCCAACCAGACATCATCCCACAATTGCGTAGTTTGATGATCATGGGGATTGCCTTTATCGAAGGAACATTCTTTGTAACTCTCGTATTTTCATTTATCATCAAATAAAGAGAAGTATAAAATGGAAAAGGGAGGATTCTAGATGGAAGAAAGTATCAATCCAACCATCAATATTGGTCCTGTTACCTTTGATTTAACCTTGACAGCATTGACTTTGTTGTCTGTGGCACTGATTTTTGCCTTTATCTATTGGGCAAGTCGTAATATGACTGTGAAACCCAAAGGAAAGCAAAATGTACTAGAGTATCTCTATGACTTTGTAGTCGGATTTACAGAACCCAACGTAGGTTCTCGGTACATGAAAGATTACTCACTCTTTTACTTGTGTTTATTTCTTTTTATGGTTATCGCAAACAATCTTGGTTTGATGGCAAAACTTCAAACTACAGATGGGACAAACCTTTGGACATCGCCAACTGCAAATCTCCAGTTTGACTTGGCTTTGTCGTTTGGAATTATCCTGATGACCCATATAGAAGGAATTCGTCGTCGTGGTATTAAAAAATATCTAAAAGGTTTTGTAACCCCAGGTTTTATGACACCGATGAATCTCCTTGAAGAAGTCACGAATTTCCTATCACTTGCTTTGCGGGTGTTCGGGAATATCTTTGCCGGAGAAGTGATGGCAAGCTTGCTTATTACTCTTTCTCATCAGGCTCTTTATTGGTATCCAGTCGCATTTGTTACCAATCTTGTCTGGACGGCATTCTCTGTGTTTATTTCCTGTGTTCAGGCCTATGTATTCACAGTCTTGTCTTCAATGTATCTAGGAAATAAAATTAATGATGAAGAGTAGAAAGGAGTAAATGATGCACGTAACAGTAGGTGAATTGATTGGTAACTTTATTTTAATCGCTGGCTCTTTTATCCTTTTGGTCGTCCTAGTCAAAAAATACGCATGGTCAAACTTGACGAGTATCTTTGAAGAACGAGCTGAAAAGATTGCTGCTGATATTGATGGCGCTGAACAAGCTCGTCAAAAAGCAGAGACTCTTGCTCAAAAGCGCGAAGATGAATTAGCAGGTAGTCGTAGTGAAGCTAAAACTATCATTGAAAATGCTAAAGAGACAGCTGAAAAGAGTAAATCAGATATTTTGGCTGAAGCTAAGCTAGAAGCTGGTCGCTTGAAAGAAAAAGCTAACCAAGAAATTGCGCAAAACAAAGCTGAGGCTTTACAAAGTGTTAAGGGCGAGGTGGCAGATTTGACAGTTAGCCTAGCTGGGAAAATCATCTCACAAAACCTTGATAGTCATGCCCATAAGGAACTCATTGATCAGTATATCGATCAGCTAGGAGAAGCCTAATGGACAAGAAAACAGCAAAGGTAATTGAAAAATACAGCATGCCTTTTGTCCAATTAGTGATTGAAAAAGGAGAAGAGGACCAGATTTTTTCAGACTTGGATCAAATCAAGCAAGTCGCAGAAGAAACGGGCTTACCTTCTTTTTTAGCTCAGGTGGCAGTTGATGAGTCAGATAAGGAAAAAACAGTTCGTTTCTTTCAAGACTCCGTGTCACCTTTAATGCAAAACTTTATTCAAGTCCTGGTTTACAATCACAGAGCAAATCTTTTTTATGAAGTAATTGCGGATTGTTTGAATCGCCTTGAAAAAGAGACCAATCGTTTTGTTATCACGATTTCTTCAGCCTATCCTTTAACAGATGACCAGAGGGAACGTCTGCTCCCATTGATAGAGAAAAAAATGTCTCTGAAAGTGCGGAGCGTCAAAGAACAAATCGATGAAGGACTCATTGGTGGTTTTGTCATTTTTGCTAATCACAAGACAATTGATGTGAGTATTAAACAACAACTTGAAGTTGTTAAAGAAAATTTGAAATAGAAAGTGGTGTTCTTTTGGCAATTAACGCACAAGAAATCAGCGCTTTAATTAAGCAACAAATTGAAAATTTCAAACCCAATTTTGATGTATCTGAAACAGGTGTTGTAACCTATATCGGGGACGGAATTGCGCGTGCTCACGGCCTTGAAAACGCCATGAGTGGAGAACTGTTGATTTTTGAAAACGGCTCTTATGGGATGGCGCAAAACTTGGAGTCAACAGACGTTGGGATTATCATCCTAGGTGACTTTACAGATATTCGTGAAGGCGATACAATTCGTCGTACAGGTAAAATCATGGAAGTTCCTGTTGGTGAGAGCCTTATTGGACGTGTTGTGGATCCACTTGGTCGTCCAGTTGACGGTCTTGGAGAAATCCATACTGATAAGTCTCGTCCAGTAGAAGCGCCGGCTCCTGGCGTTATGCAACGTAAGTCTGTATCAGAACCATTGCAAACAGGTTTGAAAGCTATTGATGCCCTTGTTCCGATTGGTCGTGGTCAACGTGAGTTGATTATCGGTGACCGTCAGACAGGGAAAACAACCATCGCTATTGATGCTATTTTGAACCAAAAAGGTCAAGATATGATCTGTATCTATGTAGCGATTGGACAAAAAGAGTCAACTGTTCGTACGCAAGTTGAAACACTTCGTCAGTACGGTGCCTTGGACTACACAATCGTTGTGACAGCCTCTGCTTCACAACCTTCTCCATTGCTCTTCCTAGCTCCTTATGCTGGGGTCGCTATGGCAGAAGAGTTTATGTACCAAGGGAAGCATGTTTTGATCGTTTATGATGATCTTTCAAAACAAGCGGTCGCTTATCGTGAACTTTCCCTCTTGCTTCGTCGTCCACCAGGTCGTGAAGCCTTCCCTGGGGATGTTTTCTACCTTCATAGCCGTTTGCTTGAGCGTTCAGCTAAGGTTTCTGATGAACTTGGTGGTGGTTCAATCACAGCTCTACCATTTATCGAGACACAAGCAGGAGATATCTCTGCTTATATCGCAACCAACGTGATTTCAATCACAGATGGTCAAATCTTCCTTGGCGACGGTCTCTTCAATGCGGGTATTCGTCCAGCTATCGATGCGGGTTCATCTGTATCTCGTGTAGGTGGTTCTGCACAAATCAAAGCTATGAAGAAGGTTGCTGGTACACTTCGTATCGACCTTGCTTCATATCGTGAGTTGGAAGCCTTCACTAAGTTTGGTTCTGATTTGGATGCGGCAACTCAGGCTAAGTTAAATCGTGGACGTCGTACCGTTGAAGTTCTGAAACAACCAGTTCATAAACCATTACCTGTTGAGAAACAAGTAACCATTCTTTATGCTTTGACACATGGTTTCTTGGATACGATTCCTGTAGATGACATTGTTCGTTTCGAGGAAGAGTTTTATGATTTCTTTGATGCACAACATCCAGAGATTTTGGAAACTATTCGTGAAACGAAAGACTTGCCAGATGAAGCAGTCTTGGATGCTGCGATTACAGAGTTTCTCAATCAATCCAGTTTCCAATAAGAATAGAGGTGTCAAATGGCAGTATCTCTAAATGATATTAAAACAAAAATCGCCTCAACAAAAAATACTAGTCAAATCACCAATGCCATGCAAATGGTATCGGCTGCCAAGTTAGGTCGCTCTGAAGAAGCAGCACGCAACTTTCAAGTTTATGCTCAGAAGGTTCGTAAGCTTTTGACGGATATTCTGCATGGTAACAGATCTGGTGGTTCTACCAATCCGATGCTCATTAGTCGCCCAGTTAAGAAAACAGGCTATATCGTTATTACTTCAGACCGTGGCTTGGTTGGAGGTTATAATGCTTCCATCCTTAAAGCTGTGATGGAGCTGAAAGAAGAATACCATCCAGATGGTACAGGTTTTGAGATAATCTGTATTGGAGGTATGGGAGCTGATTTCTTTAAGGCTCGTGGCATTCAACCAATCTATGAACTACGTGGCTTGGCCGACCAACCAAGTTTTGATGAAGTTCGTAAAATTATTTCAAAAACGATTGAAATGTATCAAAATGAACTTTTTGATGAACTCTATGTTTGTTACAACCATCATGTCAATACTCTCACAAGTCAAATGCGTGTGGAACAAATGCTGCCGATTGTTGACTTAGATCCAAATGAAGCGGATGAAGAGTATAGCTTGACATTTGAGTTGGAAACGAGTCGTGATGAGATTCTAGAGCAGTTGTTACCTCAGTTTGCAGAAAGTATGATATACGGGGCTATCATCGATGCCAAGACAGCTGAGAATGCTGCAGGTATGACGGCCATGCAAACGGCAACTGATAATGCTAAGAAAGTCATCAATGATTTGACAATCCAGTATAACCGTGCCAGACAGGCGGCGATTACACAAGAAATTACAGAAATTGTAGCGGGGGCTAGTGCCTTAGAATAAGGCTTTGCCTCCCTCGTATTAAAATGAACTTAGGACCTAGTTGAACTAGGAACCGATAGTATCTTATATAGAATAGGAGAAGGAGATGAGTTCAGGTAAAATTGCTCAGGTTATTGGACCCGTTGTCGACGTCTTGTTCGCAGCAGGGGAAACACTTCCTGAGATTAATAATGCACTTGTCGTCTACAAAAATGACGAAAGAAAAACAAAAATCGTCCTTGAAGTAGCCTTGGAGTTGGGTGATGGTATGGTTCGTACGATCGCCATGGAATCAACAGATGGTTTGACTCGTGGAATGGAAGTTTTGGACACAGGCCGTCCAATCTCTGTTCCAGTAGGTAAAGAAACTTTGGGACGTGTCTTCAATGTTTTGGGAGATACCATCGACTTGGATGCTCCTTTCGCTGAAGACGCTGAGCGTCAGCCGATTCATAAGAAAGCTCCAACTTTTGATGAATTGTCTACCTCATCTGAAATCTTGGAAACAGGGATCAAGGTTATCGACCTTCTTGCCCCTTACCTAAAAGGTGGTAAAGTTGGACTCTTCGGTGGTGCCGGAGTTGGTAAAACTGTCCTGATTCAAGAATTGATTCACAATATTGCCCAAGAACACGGTGGTATTTCCGTATTTACCGGTGTTGGGGAACGTACTCGTGAGGGGAACGACCTTTACTGGGAAATGAAAGAATCAGGCGTTATCGAGAAAACAGCCATGGTATTTGGTCAGATGAATGAACCACCTGGAGCACGTATGCGTGTTGCCCTTACTGGCTTGACAATCGCCGAATATTTCCGTGATGTAGAAGGCCAAGATGTGCTTCTCTTTATTGATAATATTTTCCGTTTCACTCAGGCTGGTTCTGAAGTATCTGCCCTTTTGGGTCGTATGCCATCAGCCGTTGGTTACCAACCAACACTTGCTACTGAAATGGGTCAATTGCAAGAGCGTATCACATCAACCAAGAAGGGTTCTGTAACCTCTATCCAGGCTATCTATGTGCCAGCGGATGACTACACTGACCCAGCGCCAGCAACAGCCTTCGCTCACTTGGATTCAACAACAAACTTGGAACGTAAGTTGGTACAATTGGGTATTTATCCAGCCGTTGATCCGTTGGCTTCAAGCTCTCGTGCCTTGGCACCTGAGATTGTTGGTGAGGAGCACTATGCAGTTGCTGCTGAAGTCAAACGTGTCCTTCAACGTTACCATGAATTGCAAGATATCATTGCTATCCTTGGTATGGATGAACTCTCTGATGAAGAAAAGACCTTGGTTGCCCGTGCCCGTCGTATCCAGTTCTTCTTGTCTCAAAACTTCAACGTTGCCGAACAATTTACTGGTCAACCTGGTTCTTATGTACCAGTAGCGGAAACAGTTCGCGGCTTTAAGGAAATCCTTGAAGGAAAACATGACCATCTACCGGAAGATGCCTTCCGTGGTGTCGGTTCAATCGAAGACGTCATTGCTAAGGCTGAGAAAATGGGATTTTAAGAGGTGATCTATGGCTCATTTAACTGTCCAGATCGTGACACCAGATGGCCTCGTCTATGATCACCATGCCAGCTTTGTATCGGTACGAACTCTGGATGGTGAGATGGGGATCTTGCCACGACATGAAAATATGATTGCGGTTTTAGCGGTTGATGAAGTAAAGGTAAAACGAATCGATGACGATACTCATGTGAACTGGATTGCAGTGAACGGAGGAATTATCGAGATTGCCAATGACATCATTACTATTGTAGCAGACTCAGCAGAACGTGCTCGTGATATCGATATTAGCCGTGCCCAACGTGCTAAACTTCGTGCTGAACGTGAGATTGAAGAAGCACAAGATAAACACTTGATTGACCAAGAACGGCGAGCTAAGGTTGCTTTGCAACGTGCCATTAACCGTATCAATGTCGGAAATAAATTGTAAAATAAAAATGAACTTGCTTAAGCAAGTTCATTTTTATTTTACATTAATGTTTAAATGTGATGCAAACGGCTTCGGGAACTCGGAAATCGTTAGAAAGCTCAGCTAATCGACCAGTTTTAGGATTACGTTTAAAGACGGTTGCATTATCTGAATCTTGGTGAACTGCAATTAGAAATTCTTGGTCAGGAGTTAGGTCGAAATCACGTGGTGTTTTACCATGACTTGGAACAATCTCTAATAATTCCAAACTACCATCAGCTAGGATGCTAAATACAGCAATGGAATCATGACCTCGGTTGGATGCATAGAGGTATTTGCCGTCTTTTGAAAGACGAATGGCAGCAGTAGCATTAAATTCCTCATATCCATCTGGCAAAGTCGAAATGACTTGCATGCGTTCAAATTCACCAACACCATCGTAAATCAAGACTTCAATGGTACTGTTGAGTTCACAGATGAGGTAGGCAATCTTATAATGATGATGGAAAACGATGTGGCGAGCACCTGCTCCAGCTTGGCTGTGATAAGTGTAGAGTTTACTTAGTTTTCCTTCTGGGCTAACATCGTAGGTCGTTACTTCATCCGTTCCTAGATCACATGTGACGAGATACTGGTCAGGTGTTAGATCCGTAAAGTGTACATGTGGGGAAGATTGGTTTTCATGAGGACCTTGTCCGCTATGCTGATCTAGATCTGTTTGGATGAGTCTACCATCCGATTGACGTTTATAAACTAGAACTTGACCTTTATGATAGTTGGCCCCATAAACGAGACCACGTTTTTCATCTACTGTCACATAACAATGAGGAGCGCCTTCTTCCACCACATGATTTAACAAAGTGCCGTCGGTCTTGTAAGCAGCGATTCCACCCAAGCCATCCTGGCTCCCTACGGTGTATAAGTGTTGCTGTTGGTCAAAGGCAAGGTAGGTCGGACTTGGTTCAGCAGCAAAGAGTTCAAGATTTGCAAGCTGGCCTGTTTCTGTATTAAAATCAGCTTTGTAAATCCCTTTAGATAAGCGACGAGTGTAAGTTCCAAAATAAACAGTTTCTTTCATGTCCATACCTCTTAATAATGATAAGTTCATTATACCACAAAATGAAATTCTTAACTGACTTTCATCATTTTTTAAAAATTACAGAAAACATCTTAGGGAGATTTATTTAGTTTTTACCTTGCTTTCAAAAATCAAAGTGATATAATAATGATATATTTGATTTAAAGGAGTGTCTTATGAAAAAACGTATTTTTCTAACGGCTGCAGTAGCAGTGTTGTCATCAGCACTACTAGCAGCTTGTTCGTCTGGTGGTAAAAACGCCAACCAACCTGTGACTTATACTTATGTCTTCTCATCGGATCCTGCAACTTTGGACTATACAGTTTCTGGAAATTCCAGTACCAAACAGGTGACTGGGAATGTCATCGATGGTTTGCTTGAGAATGACCAATATGGAAATCTTGTGCCGTCTGTAGCAGAGGACTGGAGTGTTTCTAAAGATGGTTTGACTTACACCTATAAAATCCGGAAAGGGATTAAGTGGTACACTAATGAAGGCGAAGAATATGGTGAAGTAAAGGCTCAGGATTTCGTGACAGGTTTGAAACATGCTGTCGCTAAGAAATCACAAGCCCTCTATCTTGTACAGGATTCAATCAAAGGGTTGGATGATTATATTAACGGGAAAACAAATGATTTTTCTACTGTTGGAATTAAGGCGACAGATGATTATACTCTTGTTTATACGCTTAATAATCCTGAATCTTTCTGGAATTCCAAGACAACGATGGGTGTTTTAGCACCAATCAATGAAGACTTTTTAGCCTCTAAGGGGGATGATTTTGGTAAACCTACTGATGTTACAAGTATTTTATACAATGGTCCTTACCTTCTGAAAGGTCTCACATCGAAATCTTCAATCGAGATGACGAAAAACCAAAACTATTGGGATAAAGGAAATGTCTTTATTGATGATATAAAATTAACCTTCTTTGATGGTCAAGATGCAGACTCTCTTGGTCGTGGTTTTGATGAAGGCCACTACCCAGCAGCTCCCCTCTTTAAGAATTCTGCAAACTATGAGCGATTCAAAGAAAAATACAAAGACAACATTGTGTATGGTCAACAAAGAGGAGGTAGCTACTACATTTCAACTAATATTGACCGTGTAGCCTATAACCATACTTCTAAAACAACGGACGAAGAAAAGACATCTACTAAGAAAGCTTTGTTGAACAAAGATTTCCGCCAAGCCTTGGCTTTTGGAGCAGATCGTAAGGCTGCTGTCTCTCAAGTATTTGGTGATGAAGTTGCCCCTCGTAAATTACGTACTAGCTTTACACCTCCAACGTTTGTTCAAATTGGAGATCAATCTTTTGGTCAAGTAACAAAAGCAGAACTTGACAAGTTGGATACTGCTTGGAGCGATGTTAGCCTAGATGATGCACAAGATTCACTTCATAATGTAGAGAAAGCTAAAACCAAACTTGAAGCGGCTAAAAAAACTCTTCAAGCCGACGGTGTTCAGTTCCCTATTCATTTGGACTTGCCAGTTTCCTCTACTCAAACGGATTTTGTACGTCAAGCTCAATCGTATAAACAATCAATAGAGGAAGCTCTTGGAGTTGAAAATGTAGTGGTTGATATCCAACAAGTTTCTGATGATGAATTGGGAAGTATGACCGTTCTTGCAACTTCAAAAGACAATATCGACTGGGATATCAATCCAAACAGTGGATGGAGCCCAGACTATGCAGATCCATCAACCTATCTTGATGCATTTGATCCAACATCTGGACCAACTCTTCTTGGAGCACTTGGTATTGCACCAGGATCAGATAGTTCAGCCATTAAGGCAGTAGGATTGGATAAATACAAAGAATTACTTGATGATGCAAACAGTGAGAAAACAGATCTCGAAAAACGCTATTCAAAATATGCTAAAGCTCAAGCATGGTTGACGGATAGTGCTTTGATCATCCCTGTTAACTCTGACGGTGCCCAAATGCTTGTTACAAAGAAAGTCCCAGGAACAGGAGCAGATGGTTGGGTCGGCGATAAAACAGGCGAAAACAGTTATAAATATCTGAAGATTCAAGATAAGATTGTGACAAGTAAAGAAATGGAAGAATTCCGCAAGAAATTTGCTGAAGAAAAAGCAAAATCAAACGAAGAATACCAAAAACAACTATCAAGTCATATTAAAGATTAAATAAATCTCCTCAATTGAGGAGATTTTTCTTTTTGTCTATCTATGTAAGCACTTTAAAAAAGAGTTATTTTAGTCTAAAAATGGTATAATGAGAGAATGACAGAAAGGATGTATTTATGGAACATAAAGAGAAACATTTTAGCCTATCTTGGTTCTTCAAGTGGTTTTTAGATAATAAAGCTATTACTGTATTCTTAGTGACCTTGTTACTGGGCTTGAATCTTTTCATTCTAAGTAAGATTAGTTTTATCTTTTTACCGGTTTTGGATTTTCTAGGAGTTGTCATGTTGCCAGTTATTTTATCTGGTTTACTTTATTACCTCCTCAATCCGATTGTTGACTGGATGGAGAAACACAAGATCAATCGTGTACTTGCCATCAGTATTGTATTTGTCATCATTGGACTTTTTATCATTTGGGGTCTGGCAGTCGCAATTCCAAATCTCCAACGCCAAGTCTTAACTTTTGCGAAAAATGTACCGACATACCTCGAAGATGCTGACCGTGTCATCAATGATCTTGTAACCAAACGTTTGCCAGATGATTTTAGACCACAGTTGGAGCAGGTTCTTTCCAATATTTCTAGTGAAGCTACCCTGTGGGCCAGCAAAATCTCTTCCCAAGCAGTTAACTGGGTCAGCGCCTTTATCAGTAGTGTTTCCCAGGTCATTGTAGCGGTTATTATCGTACCATTCATGCTCTTTTATCTTTTGAGAGATGGGAAAGGCTTGCGAGATTACCTAACTAAATTCATCCCAAACAAGTTAAAAGAACCTGTTGGACAAGTTTTGTCAGATGTCAATAAACAGTTGTCAAACTACGTTAGAGGACAGGTTACTGTTGCTATTATCGTGGCAATTATGTTTATTATCTTCTTTAAGATTATTGGTCTCAGATATGCTGTGACCCTGGGGATTACGGCTGGTATCCTCAATCTAGTACCTTATCTAGGTAGTTTTCTAGCGATGTTGCCTGCTTTGGTTTTGGGCTTGATTGCAGGACCTGTGATGCTTTTGAAAGTGATTATTGTCTTTATTGTTGAACAAACGATTGAAGGTCGCTTCGTTTCTCCGCTTATTTTAGGTAGTCAGCTAAACATCCATCCGATCAATGTCCTCTTTGTTCTCCTAACTTCAGGTTCTATGTTTGGTATTTGGGGAGTCTTGCTGGGAATTCCTGTCTATGCTTCTGCCAAGGTCGTTATCTCAGCTATCTTTAACTGGTATAAAAAAGTCAGCGGTCTGTATGAAGAAGAAGGGGAGGAAATCAAGAGTGAACAATAGTCAACGCATGCTCCAGGCTCTGGATGAACAGGATTTAACCAAGGCGGATCAGTATTATCACAAAGCCCTCGAAACAGATTCAAGTGAAGTTCTTTACGAACTAGCAAGCTATCTAGAGGGAATTGGCTTTTATCCTCAAGCAAAAGAAATTTACCAACATATCGTTACAGAATTCCCAGAAGTGAATCTGAATTTAGCAAGCATTGCTAGTGAGGATGGCAATGTTGAGGAAGCCTTTGCTTACCTTGAGGAAATCACACCCGAAAGTTACTGGTACGTATCGGCCTTGGCCTTGAAGGCAGACCTCTATCAGTTGGAAGGATTGACAGATGTTTCGCGTGAAAAGTTACTGGAAGCCCTAAACTACTCAGACGATCCCTTATTAGTTTTTGGTTTGGCTGAGTTGGATAGCGAGTTAGGGAATTATCAGGACGCCATTCAGGGCTATGCTCAGTTAGACAATCGCTCTATCTATGAGCAAACGGGTGTCTCAACCTATCAACGAATTGGTTATGCTTATGCCCAGTTAGGTAAGTTTGAAGCTGCAACTGAATTCTTAGAAAAAGCTTTAGAATTAGAATACGATGACCAAACTGCCTTTGAACTGGCTAGTCTTTACTTTGATCAAGAAGAGTATCAAAAATCTGTTCTTTACTTTAAGCAGATTGATACCATTTCACCAGATTTTGAAGGATATGAGTATGGTTATAGTCAAGCCTTGCATAAGGAACATCAGGTGGAAGAGGCCCTTCGTATCGTTAAAAAAGGACTGCAGAAAAATCCATTTGAAACCCGTCTCTTGCTAGCTGCTTCTCAGTTTTCGTATGAATTGCATGATCCTAGTGCTGCAGAGCAGTTTCTCCTTACTGCTAAAGAAGATGCAGAGGATACAGAAGAAATTTTTCTTCGCCTCGCAACCATTTATATGGAACAAGAGCGGTATGAAGATATCATCGCTCTCCAAAGTCAAGAACCTGAAAACCTCTTGACCAAGTGGATGATTGCACGCTCTTACCAGGAAATCGAGGATTTAGATAAGGCCTATGAGCTCTATCAGGAACTATCGTCTGACCTCAAGGATAATCCTGAATTTCTGGAGCAGTATACTTATCTTTTGCGTGAATTAGGATATTTTGAAGAGGCCAAGATACAAGCTGAAGCCTATTTAAAACTCGTTCCAGATGATGTTCAGATGCAAGAACTCTTAGAAACACTTTAAAAGTTATCTCTCTAAAAATGTATCCGTCAATTTGGCAGATACGTTTTTTTGGAAGAAATAGAATTTTTTTACAATTACTCTTGCTAAATTGTTTATTTATGCTATAATAGGAACAATTATTTTTAGGAGGTGCAGTATGTCTTATATGTTTGAGATATTACCAAGTTTGTTAAACGGTGCAAGTATGACACTTCAGGTCTTTGCTCTGGTTTTAATTTTTTCAATTCCCTTAGGTATTGTCGTCGCCTTTGCTTTGCAAGTCCGTTGGAAACCCCTCCATTATCTCATTGACCTTTATATTTGGGTAATGCGAGGGACTCCTTTGCTCTTGCAATTAATCTTTATTTACTATGTTCTTCCTAGCATTGGGATACGTTTAGATCGTTTGCCTGCTGCTGTGATCGCTTTTGTATTGAACTATGCAGCCTACTTTGCAGAAATCTTTCGTGGTGGGATTGAAACCATTCCCAAAGGGCAGTATGAAGCCGCAAAAGTGTTAAAATTTGGCTCCTTTGATACAGTTCGCTATATCATCCTTCCTCAGGTTACAAAGATTGTCTTACCGAGTGTCTTTAATGAAATTATGAGTTTGGTCAAGGATACTTCTTTGGTCTATGCTTTGGGGATTTCAGATTTGATTTTGGCTAGTAGGACTGCAGCCAATCGAGATGCCAGTCTTGTTCCTATGTTTTTAGCTGGAGCTATTTATTTAATCATGATTGGTCTTGTAACCATTGTAGCGAAAAAACTTGAGAAGAAGTACAGTTATTACAGATAGGAGGATTGCTATGTTAGAATTACGAAATATCAATAAATCCTTTGGTGGCAAACAAATCTTAACCAATTTCAGCCTATCAATTCCTGAAAAGCAAATCCTCGCAATCGTAGGTCCATCAGGAGGAGGCAAGACCACCTTGTTACGTATGCTAGCTGGATTGGAAACCATCGATTCAGGGGAAATCTACTATAACGGCGAATCGCTAGCTATAGATGAACTCGAAAAGCGCAATCTTCTGGGATTTGTTTTCCAAGATTTTCAACTCTTTCCGCATTTGTCAGTTCTAGAAAACTTAACTCTGTCGCCCATAAAAACCATGAGCATGGAGAAGGAAGTTGCTGAGAAGAAGGCGCGTGGTTTGTTAGAACAACTTGGGTTAGCTGGGCATGCAGATGCCTTTCCTTTCTCATTATCTGGTGGGCAAAAACAACGGGTGGCCTTAGCACGCGCCATGATGATAAACCCAGAAATTATTGGATATGATGAACCTACATCGGCCTTAGACCCAGAATTGCGATTAGAAGTAGAAAAACTTATCCTTCAAAATAAAGAGCGTGGGATGACCCAGATTGTTGTGACGCACGACCTTCAATTTGCGGAAAACATTGCCGATCAGATCCTTAAGGTTGATCCAAAGTAGGAGGTGTCTATGAAGAGAAAGAAAATTGCCCTTGTACTTGCTCTGTTCTTTAGCTTCTTCCTGACGGCTTGTACTCAGAAGGCAAGTGATCCAAATCAGGATAATTGGTCCAAATATCAAAAGCAGGGTAGCATTACTATTGGATTTGACAATACCTTTGTTCCCATGGGATTTGAGGAAAAGAATGGTCAGTACGCGGGCTTTGATATTGACCTAGCCCAAGCTGTCTCTGAAAAGCTAGGAATTCAGATTAAATTTCAACCCATCGATTGGGATATGAAAGAAACCGAACTACAAAATGGTACCATTGATGCCATCTGGAATGGCTATACAGCTACAGATGAACGGAAAGAGAAGGTTGCCTTTACTATTCCTTACATGGAAAATCAACAAGTTTTGGTCTCTAAAAAGTCTCAAAATATCCACTCAATTCAGGATATGACAGACAAAATTTTAGGGGCCCAGGCTGGATCTTCTGGCTATTTGAATTTTGAAGGACAACCAGAACTACTCAAGAACCGAGTGAAAGACCAGAAGGCTAATCAATACCAAAGTTTCAATGAAGCCTTAATTGATTTGAAAAATGATCGGATTGATGCCTTGTTGATTGACCGAGTATATGCTAATTATTATCTCCAGTCTGAAGGGATATTAAGTGACTACAATGTCTTTTCAGCTGGATTTGAAAGTGAAGCTTTTGCAGTGGGTGTTAGACCTGCTGATAAAACTTTGTTAGCCGCTTTGAACCAAGCCTTTATATCACTATACCAAGAAGGAAAATTCCAGGAAATCAGCCAGAAATGGTTTGGAGAAGATGTAGCCACCAGTCAAGTTAAAAATCAAGAATAAGAAAAGAGATTGAGTTTATCTGTACTGACCCCAAAAAGTTAGACAAATAATTATTGAAAGGATTTAGTTCTGTACTGCACAGGACTAAGTCCTTTTAGTTTTACCTTAATTCGTTTGTTGTTGTAATAATCAATATAGTCTACAATGGCTTGTTCCAATTGCTTAAGCGACTGAAACGACTCCTCATAACTGTAAAACATCTCCGACTTCAAAATACCAAAGAACGACTCCATCATGCCGTTGTCTGGGCTGTTGCCCTTGCGTGACATGGAGGCTTGAATTCCCTTACTCTCTAGGAACCGATGATAAGAATCATGTTGGTATTGCCAGCCCTGGTCGCTGTGTAAAATGGTATTTTCATAGTGTTTCTCTGTGAATGCCTGTTCTAACATACTCTTCACTTGTTCTAAGTTTGGTGAAGTTGAAAGATTATAGGCGATAATTTCGCTATTAAAGCCATCTAAAACTGGTGATAAGTAAAGCTTTTGAGTACTTGCTGGAATGGCAAACTCCGTTACATATGTATAGCACTTTTCCATTGGTTTGGTTGCTTCAAACTGGAGTTGAATGAGATTATCTGCTTTCTTGCCAATCTCTCCTCGGTAGGAAGAATACTTCCGTTTCCGACGAATTCGAGCCGTTAAACCAAGAATTCTCATCAACCGTTGAACTTTCTTATGATTCACTACAAAACCACGATTTCTGAGTTCGAGAGTAACTCGGCGATAGCCATAATTTCCTTTATGTTCATTATAAATGGCCTGAATTTCGGTTTTAAGCTCTTTATCTTTATCAACCCCATCCAGTTGTTTCAACTGATAATAGTAAGTTGGGCGAGCTAAACGTGCTGTTTCAAGAAGTAAATCTAGTCGAAATCCTCCTGAAGCCATTTCTCTAACTGTTTCTGCCTTTCTCGCTCTAGGGCTTCGTCCCTTTCCTCTAACTCTTTTAA